>DASTMK010000442.1:0-22267 GCA_035714225.1 Bryobacteraceae bacterium
CCAGCGTCTCTTTTCTCGAACGGTAGCCGTGATACATGCCTCGCAATTGCGGAATGGTTTGATGACTCTCGTCGATGAACACCAGAGCGTCGTGCGGCAGGTAGTCGAGCAAAGTAGGCGGGGCTTCGCCGGGCAGACGTCCCGAAAAATGACGGGAGTAGTTCTCGATCCCATGGCAGTAGCCAATCTGCCGGATCATCTCCAGGTCGAACATCGTCCTCTGGTACAGGCGCTGGGCCTCAATCACCTTGCCCTGTTTTTCCAGTTCATTCCGCCACCAGTCCAGCTCCGTTTCAATGGTGTGGATGGCGGCGTCCCGGGCCTCCGGGGTCATGACGTAGTGAGTCTTCGGATAAATTGGAATCCGCACGTAGGTTTGGCGAACCTGGCCCAGTACGGGATCGATCTGGGACAGAGATTCGATTTCATCCCCCCATAACTCGATGCGATAGGCGTAATCGTCGTAGGTGGGATAGACCTCGATCACATCGCCGCGCACCCGGAACGTTCCGCGCCGGAAGTCATAATCGTTGCGCTCATACAGGATCTCAACCAGCCGCTGCAAAATCTGCTGGCGCGCGATTTTCTGCCCCTTTTCGAGCATCAGCAGCATGCCATAATAGGCCTCCGGCGAACCGAGGCCGTATATACAGCTCACGCTCGCGACAATGACGCAGTCGCGGCGCTCAAACAGGGACTTGGTAGCCGAGAGCCGCAGCTTATCCAGCTCGTCGTTAATGGTGGCTTCCTTTTCGATATACACATCGCCGGAAGGGATGTAGGCTTCCGGCTGATAGTAATCGTAGTAGCTGACGAAGTACTCGACGGCGTTGGATGGAAAGAAGGAACGGAACTCATGAAAGAGCTGCGCCGCCAGCGTCTTGTTGTGGGCGAGAACCAGCGCCGGCTTGCCGATGCGCTCGATGACCTTCGCCATGGTGAAGGTCTTTCCGGACCCGGTGACGCCGAGGAGAACCTGGTGCCGCTCGCGGTCGAGAACGCCCCTTACAAGCTGTTCGATTGCGGCTTCCTGATCTCCCCGGGGACGATAATCGACGACGAGATGGAAGCCCATGCTATCCACTCTAGCGCAGCGCCGGAAGACGGCACCGGCCTCGTCTCAAAAGCGGTAGCCTATGCCAAATTCCAAGCTTTGCGATGCCTTTTCATCGGCGTAGCGTGGAAGAAGGGAGTAACCGGTCCGCAGCACAACTTTGCGGGTCAGGCTTACGATGCCGCCTATACGTAAAGCCGCCGCCCTGTTTGTGCTCCTGGGATTCAGCTCCTCGAAATCAGGCCCCAGAATCGGTTCGCCATTGGGACCCCGGGCGACGATCGGACGCTGGCGGGTGCGCTGCCTCCTGTGCTCGAAGGCGACACCGCCTCCGGCATAGATGGAGAAGCGATCCCGCCTCCAGAGCCGGACCACGGAAGGCACCATGATAGTGCGCCGCTCTCTTGTAAAGTTGTCGTCAGGACCGGTGCCGGGAAAGCCGTCATGCTTCCACCAGGCCTCCGTCGCGCTCGTGGTCACATCGAAGACAGCCGCCCAATTCCTGCCCAACGGAGCCAGCACGCCTGCGCCGTATTGTGGTTTCCATTCGCGCGCAAGCGATAGATTCCCGTGGTAGTGCGCGCCGGTGAGGGCGTAGACTTCAAAGGCCGGTTCGCGCTGTTGCGTCCAACCGTTGCCGGAGAGCACGATCCATAGGACAACAACCGAATAAAAGACCCGCATAGCATTATTCTATGCGTGCAGCGCGGGTGTCCGCCCGCCTCACAGGATCCGGCTCAGGCGCTCGCGTTCCGCATTGAACTCACAGCCGATCAATGCAACCAGAGCCAACAGATACATCCAGACAAGAAGAGCGATCACTGCTCCGATACTGCCATAGAGCACGTTGTAGTCTGCGATGTTGCGTACATACCATGCGAACGCCGATGTCACAACCAGCCACAGAACGGTAGCCACCATAGCGCCGGGCCAGACGGCCAGCCAGTTTTTTGGCCGATTGGGGCCGAAGTGGTAGAGCAGTGCGGCCACAAGACTGACAGTTGCCAACGCCACTGCGTAGTTGATCAGGGTTCCCAGCAGCGACACCCAGCCCTGGATCTGTTCGCCATAGGAAACCACCCCGATTCTGGTGAGAATGCGTCCCTGTATCCGGCCGCCGAACACGATCAGGGCGGAAGCGCCGATGACGGGGAGGGCGGCGAAAAACACGAGCAGAATCGCCACCAGCCGGTCCTTCACCGCGGAGCGCCCGGTCGGAATACGATAGGCCGCGCGAAAGCCTTCCATGAGACTGGCCATTGCCCCGGCCGCGGCCCAGATGGATAGCAGCATTGCGACAATCAACAGATACAGAGGCCGCTCACCCCGCACTGTAAACGCCCGTTCGACAAGCTGTTCTGTTCCGGGCGGCACAATCTCAAACAGAAGGCGCGCGATGGTGCGGGACACGGCTTCCGCATTCGCATGCACCAGGATGGTGGCGACAACCGTCAGTATCGGAAAGAAAGCGAGCAGCCCCGAATAAGCTATCGCCTTGGCCGTACCCAGGCATCCGTCGCGGTAGGTCATAACCAGCGAGTGCCGGAACACCCACCACAGGCGCTGCCAGAATCCGGCTTGGATGATTCTTCGGCGCAGTGCAACGATGGGACGCATCTTAAGCGGGACTCCGTCTGCGCGGAAGGACCAGCATGCCTGCCGCCAGCAACAACGAGAATGCCGAAATCCACTTCGAGGCGGATGCACCGGCGCTCTGGGTCCAGACGAGATCGATCTCGCAAGCGCCCTCACAGTCCGGCTCTATCACTATAAAATCCAGCCCGTCACGCAACACGCGGGCAGGCTTGCCGTTGGCCGACGCCTGCCATCCATCCGAGTGTGTCACCTGAACCGACACAAGATCGTCGCGCGCCATCTGCGCGCGTATTTTGGCGTGGTTGTTTGCCATCCAGTTGAACGCCGCCATAGGCCGGGACACATCCTGCAACACATTTACATAGCGGCGCACCTCCTGCACATCTTCCACATCGGTTGGCTCGCGCCATACGATTTCGTCTCTTCGAAGTACGTGAGAAAGCATGGGAGAAGCTTGCGGAATCCGGTAAATCACATCCCCGGCGCCGCGGTGAAGCTCGTCGAGCACACCTTCGAACTTGTGTGGAAAACGGAAGTCTTTATACGCATCCGTGCTCTCCGGACCGCTGACGGCAACGGCGTGAACACCAAAAGCCTGCATCCATAACACGGAGAGTTCGGTTTGGTGCGGGCTCCCAGTTGCAGTAATCAGGTAAACCGGGGGCCGCTGGAACCGGTCCGGCATGCCCTGATCGCAGCAACCGGTCAACTGCGGCGTATCGGTGAAGACGTTCAACCAGAACGCGGTGGACCCGCTGGTAAAGACGCGGCGCCCTTCCATGTTCTCCTCGAGCCAGACGGCGGTGGCGTATTCGGAGCGAGAGACAGGGTCGACGGCTCGAACCTTGTACTTGGCGTGAGCCCGGTAGCTGGAAATCTGAAAGACGGCGGCGGCAAGACCCAGTGCAAACAACAGCCGGCGTACCGGAAGTGAAGACCGCCGGAAAACTGCTGTTGCCGCCGCAGCCATCACAATCACGATTCCAATTTCCATCTCCAGTTGAAAGCGGTGTGGCTGCGGCACGATATCGAATGCGAAGATCTGGCCGGTCAGGACAAGAGCCCCCATCGCGAGAAAGTAGATAGAGCCGAAACGGACGTATAGCGGCGTGCGGAGTTTGCCCAGGCCCCAACCGGCTGCGGCAAGAGCTGCCAGTAATAGAAGAACGAGGCCCGCCCGTATCAGGCTGTAGGAGAACCCCGCGTGCATCCTCTCCATATTCGCAAGGTTTGTTTTGATGGTCGGCCAGGGGAGCCCATACGCAGCGATGCCATACGCGAAAAAACCCGCGCCCATCACACGAAGCAGGCTCCGGGGACTCCAGACCCGTTGTGCCGCCATCAGGCAGAAGACCGCAAATACAAGCGAGACGCTGCCCGGCGTATTCGTCAACAGCACGGCGGCAATGGAGAGCGAAGCCAGGGCCAGCCGTCGGGCATCCATGCGGTCCAGCAGCCTGTGAATTGCGAGGAGAGCGAGCGGCAGCAAAGCAATCGAGGTAATGTGCGGCCCTTCGCCATATTCCGTGAGCACCTGAAGTCTCCTCGCATTGAAAAGACCTCCCGCGTCCATACGCACGTCCGGCATGAGCATCGTGGACGGCGAAAACAGCGAGTACGCCAGCGCCGCGATAAACGCCGAAGCCGAAGGTGCGCCAAGCCTGCGCAGCAGCAGAAACAACGTGACGGGACCAAGCGAATACGTAATGGCCGTAACGAAATGGTATGCATGCGGCGCGGAAAAACCGGAAAGAGCCGCGACGGCAGCCACGACGAGGTGCAACAGCGGTACGTAAGTATCCTGGTATGGCATCCCGCAGTGCCATAGAGGCCACCACGAAATATGCGGCCAGTTTTCCGAAGCGTAGCGGGCAATCGAGATGAATGCGCCCTCGATGGAGCTGAAGTACTGCGGATACTCGAGAAAAAAGAGGCGCCAGCAGATCCAGGCGTTCAGCACAAACAGCAACACGGAACAAAAGGCAGTGGATTCGGTGAAGCGCAGCAACCGGGAACGGGAAATAGTTTGCACTGGGAACGTAACCATCCATGGTAGCGCCAGGGCACTCCTACAATGAGTAGCAAAATCAGTACCGTACTTGTATCCGTAATGGTCCGCGCGCCGTATACTGTAAGCACCTGACTGGAGGTACAAAGACATGGCAGAACCTGCGAACGCATTCGTGGATGACGTGTTGGGGAGCAACAAGGCCGTTCTGACGGCGGCCGCGGGATTGAAGCGAGCGATCGAATCCAGCGATCCCGCCCGGGTCCAGTTTGCCGTTCGGGACTTGGAGCAGGCAGCCAGCCTGCGGGAAATAGATAGTGAGACGGGCGGCTTTCGTTTCGCAACGCGGCCCGCTTCAGCCGATCTGTCCGGTACTCCCGCTGGACCGGCACCCATACCGGAGACCCTGGTCGCAGTCTTGAGCGACTTGCAGACGGCGAATGTCCTGATGGCCGCGGGGACGCTGACCGGGGAAGTGGAGGCTCCCGGCACTCCCCAACTGAATGCGGCGGTGGCAGACCTGGAGATCACAACACAGAGTTCGACGGTACGGGTACAAGGAGCCGCTGGATTCGGGTTTGCCGGAGAAACCCTGCCGGAGCCTTCCCCCGATGTTCCTTCCGCGCTCACGCAGTTTCAGGCCCGCTGTGAGGAAGCCTTGAAGATGCTGGTGGAACAGGTCCGCGGCGTATTGAACAGCATTATCGAAAAGCTTTCGGGCCTGGATAAAGACAAGGTGCTGGATGCGCTGAATCGTATTGGCCAATCCGCGGGTCTGCCAAACTTCGGACGGCTGTATCAAAAAGCGATCGATATCATCGGGCGTGCTTTGGAGACGCTTCGCTCCCTGCTCGGCGAAGGAGCGGTTACTTTCGTCAGGGAGAAGGCGACGGCGTTTTGGAACGGTCTGACAAGCGGAAAACTCATCGAGGATCTGCTGGCACATCTGTTCGACGTGAGCGGCGTTAAGCAAAGAATTGCCGCCATCGCGGCGCGGCAGGATCTCGAGATTGCTCCCCTGGACACGGCGAGCGGCGACCTGGCCGGCCTCGAAGAGAAGCTCAAACGGACCATGTCCACGCTCGGGGCGATCGCTACCGCGATCGGCACAGCCGCTGCTCTTCTGGCACTCGCGCCGATCTCCGGACAGACGCTTGCGGTCATCACCGCCGGAGCGTACGTGCTGGTACTGGCGGCGGCGGTTGTGATCGGCATGGATTACGCGGACTCGGAAAAGGTGGTGCAGCGCGTCCGTGGCATTGGTGGGATCGTTTCCAGTGTCGCCAAGCCTTAGCTCGAACGATTTTGCCGGCATTCGGATCGGAGAACTGATCGCCGCGCGGATCACTGCGCTCGATTCCGAGTTGCAGCGGACCGTGTGGCTGCTCAACGAACGCATCGCGGAGCCGTTGCGCACGCGCGTCCTGGCGCGGCTGAGCCGCGTGCTCGGAGAGGCACGGCAGGACCTGAACCGGCTCGCAAAGGATCTGCCCAATCTGAAGGCTGACGAGTCCGCCCGGCGATACCGCGCGATCCGGGAACAATGCGACCGGCTGTTCCGGGAGTGCCTTGCGGTCATCGAGGGCTCTTTATATCGCGAAGCGGGCGCCGACGGCGGGTTGTGCAGGATAGCCGATTCCCTCATCGACGATCTGAGCCGGCGCTCGGATGAGCCGTGGGGGCGCTTCACCATCCTGGGCGAAGGCGAATACTTCGGCGAAATGGCGGAGATCATCCGGCTGCGGTTTCCCGAGAATTCCATCTGGAGTCTGCCCTTGGCCGCGCATGAATTCGGGCACTTCTTCGCACGGAGCGCGGAAGTGAAACGCAACGATGGTAGCGATCTCGACAGCTTGCGGACGCGCCTCATGCTGGCGAAGAAGCATTCGGATTACGCCTGGCGGCGTGTGCACGAACACTTTGCGGATCTCTTCGCGACGTACGCCATCGGGCCGGCGTTCGCCTGCGTATCGATTTTGTTACGGTTCGATCCGGAATCGGCGTGGCAGGCCTTTGCGGAACACCCACCGGATGCGGACCGGGCGGAGATGATTCTTATGGGACTTCGCAAAAAGCAGGAATACCGGTGGATAGCGGATTTTCTGGAAGCGACGTGGCGCGATGCGCTGGCGCAGTGTGGCCAAAAGACGGTTCACGAGCAGACGGACCTGCCGGCGTTCAAGGCGCTGTGGGACGAACTCGATTTCGTGTTTTCTCATCCACTCGAAGGAATCGCGTATGATGGCTGGCTGCGCGCTGTCCCGCTTCAGGCCGAACTGTCGGATTTGAATCAAAGCCGGATCGTTCCGCCCGCCGGATCGAACATTGCCGACGTATTGAATGCCGCCTGGTCCGGGCGGCTCAAGCTTCATCCCGGCGCAACAGCTACAATTGATCTCCTGGGGCAGAGAGCATTTGTCTTGTGCGACCGGTTGGCGGCGTGAGCCGCGGGAGGGCCAATGAAAGACGACATTCTGGAAGCGAGGCTGATTTTTCTCGACGAGCAGTTGGAGCGCGCAGAGAACGCTCTCCGCTGGCTCGAGGGAAGTCAGATTCTGCAAAACCTCGGCTATGACATGCAGAAGATTGCGGCGCCGCTCGAGACCACGATTGTTAAAGAGGCCCGGTTGCAGCGAAAGAGCATTGAAAGGGCACAGGCGGAACTGAATCTGGCTGCCGCAGGCTCTACCGGCGAGCCGCACCTCGCGGCTGCCTGGCAGATGTACAACCAGTCGCTCGAGAAGAGCCAGGAACTGCTGGGGCAATGGCTGGAGCTCATCGGCGGCATCGCTCTTCGCGACAAGCAATTCGACTGCAACGTATGCGACCTTGCCGACGAACTCATCCGCACCTGCTGCGACGACACAATAGGGCCCACCATCAAAGCACCTGACCTCTTTGTTACAGTGCCGGCGCAACAGGACGCGGTCAGTAAGACCTGGTTCCGCATGATCCGGTTGCGGTTCCCGCACTGGACCGTCTGGCACCTGCCGCTCACCGCGTCGGAATTCGGTTACGTTTTGTTCGACGAATGGGACGACTTAAGCGAGTTCCTCGACGAACAGGTGAAACTATGGGGCAGGCCCGGCGATAAACAAAAGCCGGCGCCGAAGACCGGCCCGAGACGCCGCAATATCAAGTCGCACCTGCGAAAGCTGATCGCCGACGGATTCGCGGCGCTAACGATGGGGCCGGCTTATGCTTACTCGGCGTTCTATCTGAATTTCAGTGCGGGCCGCGCGGAAACCGAGGATTTGCCTTCGGATGCCGCTCGCGCTTTCGTCGTGCTGCGCATGATCGATCTCATGAACCAGCATGAGAGCGAAAAGCCTTACAGGGAGCACATCGAGCGTCTCGACGAAAAGTGGAAAGCAAGTTGTAAGTTTGCGGAAGACCAGGAGCGGCAGACGGAATTGGAAGAAGGAAAGCTCAACAGCCTGTGCCGGGCGGTGTGGAATTTTCTGAACGACCAGTTCCGGTTCACCGGCCGCTATCCCTATCTCAACGGCGACCAGGGTTGGAACACCGCCCAGCGTATCAGACGACATCTCGAGAATCCGCAGCAGTATCCGATGTCATTTACCAGTTCGACCCGGCTTCGCGATGTGCTGAACGCGGGCTGGCTGCGGCGCATCGAGATTCCAGCCGGGGCCGAGCACGATTTCCAGGTGAAGCAGCTCGCGAAGGCGATTATGGCCCTTTGCCGTCATATTGTGGACCAGCGCAGAGGCATTCCGGCACGTGCAGAACAACCGCAGCAAGGCAGTATCCAGATCCCGACCCTCGGCGGCGGAGCCGAAGTGAAGACAGTCGGAGGGCGCTGAGGGTTATCGGCCGAAAGGGAGCCTGACGTCATGGAGAAATCACCAATCAGCGATCTACTTGCGAACCTGCCAGGGTCTGGCAATGCGGTCACGGATCCGTTCGCGGCGGCACGCACGATCCGGGAAAGCATCCAAAGGGCGCGGGATGCGCTCAGGGCGAAGGACTACGGACAGGTGCGGAACATGTTGGGCGCCTTGGCGGACCGGCCGGTACAGGTCAGACATTATCCGAATATGATGTCCACCTCACAGGCACCGTCAGTCGATGCTTCCTGTGTGGTGCATTTAATCGCGATCGCGCGCGCGATTTTTGGGCAGGCCTCCCTGGCGCAGCAGAATAGCCAGGAAGCCGCAAATCTATTCGAAACGGCTGTCGCCGAGCTGCCCGTCACACCCGAGGAACTGGATCTATCGGGCGAGGATTATGCCGACCTCGCGGTGGCATTAGAAGCCGCCGGCCGCAGGCAAGTTGCCATCAGTTACTGGCGCCAGGCAGTGTCGCGAGGGCTTCAGTATGCGGTCAGTCTGCTCAAAGCAGGCACCACATTGATGGAGGCCGGTCTCGTGGGGGAGGCACAGGAAGCGTTCCGGAAATCCGTTCACATCCACCCTTCCGCGGCTGCCTTCGAAAAGCTCGCCGAAGCAACGGAGTTGCAGAATGACGCCGCCGCAGCCGCTCCGATGTATACCAGCGCTGCCCAGATTGCGCTCTCGGATGGCGATGCCGCTCACGCTCTGGAGCTCGTCAATAAGGCTCTCGAATCGGGAGCCGGGAAAGTATCCGCCCTCGGGGTGAAAGCACAGGTCTTGCACAACCTGGGCCGCTATGAAGAGGCCGTGCAGGCGGCCGGCGAGGCGCTCGCACTCGATCCCGATTCCATCCCGGCCCTGCTCTGGAAATCCTTCGCGCTGGGCGAGCTGAAGGATTGGGAAAACGCTCTCCAAGCCTGCCAGCATATTCTCAGCCTGCAACCCGGCATGCTCGCGGCTTCCCTCAACATGGCCCGCGTGGTCTACGAGCTCGGCCGGAAAGAAGAAGCGGCACAGATCGTGGAGGACGCGGTTAAAGATACGCCGGGTGTGCCCGATGGCGCCTATGCGGGTCTCGCGGCCATCTACGTGGAGCTGAACGAGGCCGATAAAGCGATCGCCGCAGCCGGCAAAGCTCTCGAAATCAATCCGAACAACTTGCAGGCCCTGACGTCCAAAACCATGGCGATGCTCAGCCAGGAGCGGTTGGAGGAAAGCCTGCCGCAGCTCGATCGCATGGCGGAGCTCGCAACCGAAAACCGCGACACCATCCTCTATACGCGCGGAATTGTCCTGGAGGGTCTCGAACGCCTGGAGGAATCCATCGCATCGCTGCGAGCGGCAAGGGAATATAACCCATCGCGCACGGATGTGCTGGAGCGCCTTGCGAAGCTGCTCGCGCGGACAGGAGATACCCCGGAAGCCATCGAAATCATTGACCAGTTGTTGGTGCTGGAGCCCGAACGGACGGACATCCTCGCTGAGAAAGCGCGCCTGCTGATTCTGGTCGACAAGTGCGAAGAGGCTCGCCAGTACGCCGACCGCGCGCTCGCGCGGGACCCCGGGAACTATCTCGCACTTTTCGTCAGGGGACTCGCGTTATTCGGTCTCTCGCTCTACGAAGAGGCGCTGGCGGCCTTCGATGCCTGTATGTCTTTGGACGACGGCAAACTGGCTGCCGCCTGGAAAGGCAAAGCGCTCAACAAACTGAATCGTCACGCGGAAGCGGCTGAAGTGCTTGGCAAGCTCGTTGAGCAGGGTGACGAGGATACTTCCGTGTTGCGCGCTCTGTCTGAGAGCCTGATTTATTCCGGCAAACCGGACGATGCGGCACAGTTGTTGCGGCAATTGGTGGCGCAGCACCCCGACGCTCCCGAGTATGTTGAGCTTCTTTCCCAGGCTTTCGAGAAGTCAGGCCGTATCAACGATGCATTGCAACATCTGGACACGTATCTGGCGGGAAATCCCCGCGATACGTTGATTCTTGGTTGCGCGGCCAAGCTGCTGCGCCAGGCGGGCCGTGCGGCGGAATCCGCAACTTACTATGAGCGTCTCGCTGACGTGGAGCCGGAGAACCTGTCTCATCTGCAAAACCTCGCCACCGCTCTGCTCTCCGCCGGCAGTAACGAGAAGGCGCTGGAAGCGGTGGAAAGAGCTTTGCGTCTGGAACCGGAAAGCCAGCAGTCGCGCGCCTACAAAGCCGAGATTCTGCGCGTTTTGAACCGATTCGAGGAATGTTTCGCCGCCTGTGACGCTCTTTTGGCGGAGAATCCGAACAACGATTACGTCCTGGCTACGAAAGGCACCGCGCTTCGCTTCCTGGACCGCACGGAAGAGGCCCTCGAGTGCCTGAACGCAGCAGTAATTCAAAATCCCGCAAACGATTTCGCCCGTTTGAACAAGGCGCATGCTCTTTGCGATGCCGCGGAGTTCAACGTCGCGCTGGACGAACTCGACCAGGTCAGCCAGCAGGAACGCGAGACAGGCACTTACTATTGGATTCTGCTCGGCTGGGCACTCGAAAACCTGGGGCGAGACCGCACGGAAGAAGCCCTGAGAGCCTATGACTATTGCGTGTCGCGGGATCCGGAAGACATCTATAGCCGGCGCGGAAGAGCGGACATGTACCGCCGGCTGGGCAAAACGGATCGGGCTGCCGAAGACTATGAGTGGCTGATCCGGCGGGCGGATTCCCAGGCGGGAACTGCCGTTCCAGACCTGTTAGCCATGAAAGGATGGAGTATGTACGGCCTGGGGCGTCCCGAAGATGGCGTGAAGTTTCTTGTGGACGCGCTTTCGCTCGACCCCTCGCTGATCAGCTCCCAATTCGACCTGGGCTTGATTTTCCTCTGTTGCGGCCGCGCGGCGGTAGCGCTGCGGGAATACCAGAGAGGCATCGATCTTACTAACGGCAAGACGCCGGCACGCCGCAAGGGGTTACTAAGTGTGGCCGTTCGAGATTTGCGGGATGCGCTGGCGGACCGTCCTGAATTGGAGCGGGTCAGACAGGTCCGCCAAATCCGCGAGATGCTCCAGTCAGAGCTGCGGCCCCGGGAATCGGCGGCCGCGCAATAACCGGTTTTTTGAAACTTACTTGCCGCTCGTAAACCGTTTCTCGATTTCTTTCCAGTTGAGAACGTTCCACCACGCCTCCACATACTCGGCACGGCGGTTCTGATACTTCAGGTAGTAAGCATGCTCCCAGACATCGAGTCCCATGACCGGGAGCTTGCCTTCCATGATGGGGCTGTCCTGATTGGCGGTGGAGAGAATGTCGACTTTATTTCCATCCTTCACCAGCCACGCCCAGCCGGAACCGAAACGGGACATGGCCGCCGCATTGAATTTTTCTTTGAACGAATCGAAACTCCCGAACGTTGCGCTGATGGCATCGGAGAGTTCGCCAGTCGGTTTGCCCCCCGACTTCGGAGCCATGATCGTCCAGAACATGGAGTGGTTCGCATGCCCGCCGCCGTTATTGCGAACAGCGGTCCGGATATTTTCCGGGACGATCGCGAGGTTGTTCGCCAGCAACTCCTCAATGCTCTTACCGGCCAGGTCCGGAGCGGATTCAAGCGCCTTGTTCAGGTTGTTTACATACGCGCCATGGTGTTTCCCGTGGTGGATTTCCATCGTCATCTTATCGATGTGGGGTTCCAGTGCATCCGGAGGATACGGCAGGGCGGGAAGTGAGAATGACATGTTGCCTCCTTTGAGCTTTGTTTTGACCTACGTTGTTCCAGTAATGTTAGATGACACTCACGCGAAAAAGCTGCTTGCTTTTTCGTAAGCACCCGCCAGACGGAACATATCCGCCTCGCCAAAGTGCCTTGTCATGAGCTGCATCCCGACAGGGAGCCCTTCAACAGTCTTACCACACGGCACGCTCATACACGGAATACCGGCCAGGCTGCCGGTTAGGGTGTAGATGTCCGACAGATACATTTCCATCGGGTCGTCTGTTTTTTCACCCAGCCTGAAGGCGGGAGAGGGCGAAACAGGGGCGATAATCGCGTCAACGCTCCCGAAAGCGTCTGCAAAGTCGCGCGTGATCAACGTGCGCACCTTTTGCGCTTTGAGATAGTACGCGTCGTAGTAGCCGGCGCTCAGCACATACGTACCCAACATGATGCGCCTCTTGCACTCCAGCCCGAACCCGGCACCGCGCGTATTTCTGTACATGTCGATGAGGGTATCGCCGGAAGTGCGCGCGGTGTATCGCACGCCATCATAGCGGGCCAGGTTCGAACTGGCTTCCGCAGTGCAGATGATGTAATAGCAGCCGACCGCATAGGCGGTGTGCGGCAGACTGATGTCCCGTACTTCACAGCCGAGCTTCTTCAGCGTCTCCACGCCCTGCAGGATAAGATCGCCCGTTTCGCTGGACAAATCCCTGAAGTATTCGCGCGGAAGGCCGATCTTCATGCCTTCTACGCCGCCGTCCATATCAACCGGATAATCCGGAACGGGAGCGAAAGCGGACGTCGAGTCCAGAGGATCGCGCCCGGCGAGCACCCGGAGCAGCGTGGCGGCATCCTTTACATTGCGTGCAAACGGTCCGACATGATCGAGCGAGCTGGCGAATGCCGTCAGGCCATAGCGCGACACCCGCCCGTAGGTGGGCGTGACTCCCACCAAACCGCAAAACGATGCGGGCTGCCGGATGGAGCCCCCCGTATCCGAGCCCAGCGCCACGACAGCCGTACCCTGCGCGACAGCAGCAGCCGACCCGCCGCTCGAACCGCCGGGGACGCGGTCGAGAGCCACCGGATTCCGCACGGGCCCGAAGGCTGAGTTCTCGTTGGAAGATCCCATCGCGAACTCGTCGCAATTCGTCTTGCCGATGAGGATGCCCCCAGCCTGTTCCAGCCGGCCGACAGCGGTCGCATCATACGGAGGAACGTATTCAGCCAGCAGTTTCGAACCGCACGTCGTGCGAACACCCTTCGTGACAATCACATCTTTCACGGCGATAGGCACGCCGCCCAACGGCCCGATGTTTTCACCTCGCGCGATTCCTTCGTCCACGCGCGCGGCTGCCTCGAGGGCGCGTTCGGTGGAGAAATGCAGATAGGCGTTGGTTTTCGGATTCTCGGCCTGGGCAAACTCGAGAGCCTCGCGAGTGAGTTCCACCGCGGAAAACGCGCGTTCCTTCAGTCCTTCGCGAACCTGATCGATGGAGAGGGTGGCGATATTCACCGCTCGATCACCCTCGGCACTTTGAAATGGCCGGCACCGGAAAGCGGAGCGTTTGCGAGAGCGGCCTCTTCACCGAGCGGCGTCCGTTCGACATCGTCCCGCAAAGTGGCGGTTTCTCCGGCTTCATACAGCACCTGGGCCATGGGCTCCACGGCCGACGTATCCAGTTCGTTCAGCTTGTCCATGTGGGTCAGAATCTTATCCAACTCGGCCGCCATTCTGCCCAACTCTTCATCGGTAAGCCTGAGATTCGCCAGTTCGGCGACGTAACGTACTTCCTGTTCGCTGATCTTCAAGCGGAAGCCCTCTTGCGCGCCATCTTATATGCATGCCGGAGCGACGGGTCGCGGATCCCGTCCGCTTCGTCCCGGACCGGCGCGACGCCGGAGACTCTCTCCTCCCTTTGAGGCATGCGGCGGGGTACGGCGATCCGGAACTGCAAATCGGTGAAAAGTCCCGGGCCGGCCACCTGTTCCATCCTCGCAAGAATCTGCCGCCTCAGTGTGAACAACTGCCGCTGCCATTCGAAGTCTTCGACATCGATGACGAGCTTCTTATCCACCACGGCAGCCACATTGCTGTGCGCGGCAATAATTTTCCCAACCGCGATGGACCAGGCACGCGTTGCAACAGCCTCAGGAGAAACGTTTTTCATCCTCGCAATGAGTCTACCGGCGCGTTCCATGGTGGGAACATGTATTGTAGCATTGACCTTTGCGCACTGACGAATGAATCTGATTCTTGCTTCCGCTTCCCCACGCCGCAGCGAGCTTTTAGCATCGGCCGGCATTCGTTTCACCGTCCGAGTCTCCCAGGTAGAGGAGCGGCATGTGCCCGGCGAGGACGCGTGGCAGTATGTCAAAAGACTTGCGGAAGCCAAAGCCCGGACCATTGAAAGCACACCCGGCGAAGTGGTGCTGGGCGCGGACACCGTTGTGGTCGTGGACGATCACATTCTCGAAAAACCCGCGGACCATGCGGATGCCGCGCGAATGCTGCGGCTTCTCTCCGGACGGCGCCACCAGGTGATTACGGGAATCTGCCTGCGCGGCCTCAATCGCATTACCGTGGATGCCGAAACAACAGAGGTTCGTTTTGTATCGCTCTCCGAGGCCGAGATCGACGACTACGTGCGCACCGGCGAGCCCATGGACAAGGCGGGCGGATATGCCATCCAGGGTCTGGCATCGAAATTTATCGATCGCGTCGAAGGCTGTTACTTCAACGTTGTCGGCCTGCCCGTCGCATTGGTATACCAGAAGCTAAAGGAGTTCGAAGGAATGCATGAGTAAGAGGGCAACCGTCGGCGTCACCTACCGGCTTGAAGAAAAACTGAAGCCCTATGAAGACGCGCTGCGCGCCGCCGGCCTGGACGTCGTGCGTATTCAAGCCGGGTCTTCTTCAAAGCTCGATGGATTAGGCGGTCTCGTGCTAACCGGGGGCACAGATATAGACCCCTCTTTCTACGGCGAGAAGCCTGCGCCCGAAACACAAACGCCTGACCGTGAACGCGACGAGATGGAGTTGAGCCTGCTTCAGCAGGCGCTCTCGGTCGACCTGCCGGTTCTGGCGATTTGCCGTGGAATGCAGTTGTTCAACGTCGCACACGGTGGCGCACTGATTCAGCATCTGGGTGAAGGCAGTCCGCACACCCGGGGACGCGACGTCGATCACGTACATTCGATTATCACGGTCGAAGGAACGCACCTGTCGCGCATTCTCGGACCCGGAGAGCAGGTGGTGAACTCCAGGCATCATCAGGCGGTCGATCCGGATCGAACCGGCAAAGGGCTGATCGTTTCCGCAAAATCTCCGGACGGTGTCATCGAAGGACTGGAGATGCCCGGCCAACGCTTCGCCATCGCCGTGCAGTGGCACCCGGAGGACTTGTTCAGGCTGGACGCGAGATTGTTCCAGGCGTTCGCCGAAGCGGTGTGACTTCAGCGCGTGCCGTTACTCTGCCGATCAGGTCCAAAGACCGATGGACCGCTCCCTCGCGTGCGCGGCTCAGAAACACTTACTGAGCCGCGCACGTGAGAAGCTGTGAAGAAATTGAATTTAGCCACGGATAAACACGGGTAAGTTTCCTGTTTTCAATCTGTGTTTATCTGTGTCCATCTGTGGCTCTGAATCTTTCACATCTTCTCAGTAAGCGGTCGAGGAGCTTGTTGAAAAAATCATTGCAGCCGCCGCTCCCTCGCGGTCACGGCTCAGAAACGGAGCCGCGCGCGCCAGCAAGCGGTGGCCCTACACGAACCGGTACTTATTCGTCTTATCGTCCCAGAGGATCTTCTTGCCCCTCTTGAACGACAGGGTAGCCATGTGGCCGCCGATGGCCGCCTGCTGTCCGATTTCAGCCGGTGCAATCGCTTTCTCTTTGCCGAGCACGGCCATGATGAAATTCTTCACGTGCGCCTGTACGGCGTTGGCGTCGTTCCCCTTCGCTTCAATCCTGATCTCCTGGCGCGCGGCTACTTTCTCCGGCGGTTTGCCTCCGAACTTCTCGGGCCAGAAGGAGAGGAACTGGCGGCTGTTCACTTCGATGGTGCCTTCGTTCCCCATGAACTGCTCGCCGTAGCCAAAGTGGTCATTTCCGAAATAGCAACTGTAGTTGATGTGGAAGCGGTCCGGATATTCGTAAATGGCACTGAGGCAATCGGGCACTTCGCGGTCGTCCTCCGTCCAGCGATAGATTCCGCCGGAAGCCATACAGGAGGAAGGAACCGTTTTGCCGCAAACGAAGTTGGTGATGTCGGTCTGATGAACCAGCAGATCGGTGGAGATACCGCCAGAGTAATCCCAATAAAGACGCCACTGGTAGTAGCGCTGCTTATCGAATGCCCTGTTGCTCGCCGGTCCCAGGAAGCGCTTCCAATCGGTGTTTTGAGGATCGGCGTCCGGCGGAATCCGGTACCGCCACGCGGGATTATCGTCGAGGGAGTTGCGATACCAGAACGCGCGAACGTAATGAACGTCGCCGATCATTCCCTGCTCCACCATCTCCTTGGCTTTGATGTAGAGCGAGTTGGATCGATTCTGCGTACCTACTTGCACGACCTTACCGGCTTTCTTCGCCGCATTCACGATGTCCCACCCCTCTTCGATGGTATGGGCCAGCGGCTTTTCGAGGTAGATGTGTTTGCCGGCGTTGAGCGCGGCCACCGCCATCTCGTGGTGCAGATGCTCCGGCGTACAAATAAAGACCACGTCGATGGAAGAATCGCGCAGCACCTCGCGATAATCCACGTAGGTCTTCGGCGTGTTGCCTCCCTGGGTTTGAACGGCGTCTTTCGCCCTGTTCAGGTTGCCCGTATAGGTATCGCACACGGCCGTGACGGTGACCAGTTCCGGCACCGCCTTGTACATCATGCCCATAACGTGGTTGCCGCGGCTCCCCGTGCCAACCCAGCCAACCTGAACTTTGTCGTTCGCGCCAAGCGCAGGCAGGATGGCCGGACCGGCCGCAAGCGCTACTCCCGCTGAGTTCCGGATGAAGTTGCGCCGGGAGAGTTCATCGGACATAAGTACACATCTCCTTCATTAAGGGATTTACTCCTTCAGAATATCAGGATTTCCCACACAGGAATCTGAAACGATCTGACTCCCGGCAACGTCGAAACGGGGTGAACATCAGCCGGGTGGCAGTATCTCTTCTTCTCCTACTGGCCGGAAACCTGTTTGCCGGCCGTCTCGAACGATATGCGCTCATCCTCGAAGGCAATCCCGCGGCAAGACAGGCATCGTCCTCCAAACCGGGCCAGCCGCGTTTCGCCGAAGATCAAAGACAAAAGCTGGTAGCCGCGCAATCCAATGTGCGGCGCGCGCTAGCGGATCGCAAGATCCGGGTCACGGGAGCCGTGCAGACTATCGCCAATGCGGTGTTCGTAGTGGCCTCCGAAGAACAGGCAGCCGCGCTGCGCACGCTTCCCGGCGTGGCCGGCGTACAACTGATGCGCCCCGTGAAGCGGAGTCTGAACCGCGCCATTGACCTGATGAACGTCTCCGGAGCCTGGAGCGCGCTCCAGGGCGAAGGCAATGCGGGCGCGGGAATGAGAATCGCGATACTCGATACCGGTATCGACCAGACCCATCCCGCTTTTCAGGATGGCTCGCTGCAAATACCGGCGGGTTTTCCCAAGTGCGCCGGACAGGGATGCGAATACACCAACAATAAAGTGATCGCTGCGCGCAGCTACGTGCAGATGCTGGTGCTGCCTGAAGATCCGGCGGATTCACGGCCCGACGATCTCTCCCCGCGCGATCGTGTGGGGCACGGTACGGCGGCGGCCAGCGTTGCGGCGGGTGTGCGCAACGGCGGTCCGGCGGCAACTATCACCGGCGTCGCACCGAAAGCGTTTCTCGGCAATTACAAGATCTTCGGATCTCCTGGTGTGAATGATGTGACTTTTACCGATGTCGTGATTCAAGCGCTCGAAGACGCCTACAACGACGGTATGGATGTCGCCAGTCTCTCACTGGGCTTCGCGGCAGTGTGGGGACCACTCGATTCCGGTTCTGTCTGCGGCAACTCTCCAGGGGTGCCGTGTGATCTGTTTGCCGCCGCGGTGGAAGAGGCCGCGCAAGCGATGGTAGTGGTGGTCTCGGCAGGCAACGACGGAGATCTCGGAAACCTGGCACCCAGCCTGAACACGATCCATTCGCCGGGGACGGCGCCTTCGGCGATCACCGTGGGTGCGATCTATAACTCGCATGAGTTTTTTTCGAGCGTGCGAGCCTCCGGGCTGGACCGCATCAACGCGCTGTTTGGAAACGGACCGAAGCCCGGCGGCCCCATCAGTGCACCGCTGCGAGTGGTTTCGAGAAGCGAAGACCAGAAAGCCTGCACGTCTCTTCAAAGCGGCTCCCTTGCCGGCGCGATCGCCTTGATCGAGCGCGGCGATTGCGGTTTTGACACCAAAGTCATCAATGCGCAGCGAGCCGGTGCGGTGGGAGTAATCCTCCATCAATCGCAAGGATCGAATTTCGTTTTCCCGCCTACCGGGCTTTCTGAAACCGGCATTCCCGCGGTCCTCATCGGCTACGATGCCGCCACGCGTCTCTCCAGTTCGGCTGCATCGAACGCGGATTTCCAGGTCACGCTCGACCCGGCCCTCGTCGAAGTGAATGCGACGTCGAACCAGGTGGCGTATTTCTCTTCTTACGGACCTTCCATCGCTACGTTTGGCATCAAGCCCGAGATCTCCGCAACGGGCACGGACCTCTACATGGCCACACAGAAGTATGACCCGAACGGCGACCTGTACGATGCGACGGGATACACCAATGCGCAGGGCACCAGTTTCGCCGCGCCGATCGTAGCGGGAGCAGCTGCGCTGGTGATGCAGGCGCACCCGAATTTTTCCGTGGCGGACGTTAAGTCGGCCATCGTGAACACGACTAGCGCGGATGTCAGCGATATCGACGGGGAGGGACGTGTCGTGCCCGCGCGCGTGGCAGCGGTGGGCGCGGGCAAGCTCGATGTGAGCGCCGCGGTGCAAACACAGATCACCTCGGACGTCGCCACCATCTCGTTCGGTGCGATCGGAGCCGGCTCGTCCGGCGTTTCGCGCAGCTTTCGCCTCACGAACTCCGGCACGGATTCGGTACAGCTTTCCGTCAGGGTGGCGGAACGGGACACGGACGCCGGCGGAAGAGTGTCGATCGTCGGCGAAACGTCGTTTACCCTGGCGCCGGGGACAAGAACCACCAATATCAACGCGCGCCTGGACCTTACGCAGCGCAACCCCGGCTCTTACGAAGGCTTCGTCAACGTGATGCAGGGTTCGCGAGCCGTACTGCGAATTCCCTACGTCTACTACGTCCCGGGCAGCGGACCGTTCAACATCATCCCGCTTACAGGTTTCGATTTCACCGGAATAGCGGACCAGAGATTACCCGGACGGCTCACTTTGAAAGTGATCGATCGTTTTGGCATTCCGGTGCCGGATTTGCCTGTCCAGTTCCGGCCGGCGAATGCAATTGACACGGCCACGGAGACGACCGACTCGCTTGGCATCGCAGAGGCGCAGGTTTTTCTCGGCCCACAATTGGGCGAACAGGAATTTTCCGCCGACGTGGGCGGCAGTACGGTTTACTTTCCGGGAAAGGCCATTCAACGTCCGGCGATCTTCACCAACGGCGTTGTTAACGCTGCCAGCAATCAGGTGGGGCAGGGTCTTGCGCCGGGCTCGTTGATTTCCATTTACGGGTCGGCGCTGAGCCAGGCGATTCGGGGCGTTTTCACACCTTATCTGCCGGTGTCGCTGGCGGGCATGAGCGTCAGCTTCGACAGGCCATCGGACAACGTAAGCGTGCCGGGACGGCTCCACTACGTCAGCCCCGATCAGATCAACCTGCAAATCCCGTGGGAGCTCGAAGGCTACAACAACGCGATCATGAAGATCAGTATCGGGAACTTTTCCAGTGGGCTATACGACGTTCCGCTGGCGAGGTATTCCCCGGCCTTCTATGAATACAACGATGCCGGGAGCGGCCGCACGCTGATCGCCGCGCTGGATGAAGGGAACGTGCTGGTCACGCCGTCGCGCCCCGCGCGCAAGAACACGGTGGTGCAATTCTACGCCAACGGTCTTGGCCCGGTGGACAACCGGCCGGCGAGCGGCGAATTGAGCCCAACCTCGCCCCTGGCGCGTACGCGCGTGATTCCGGAAGTCCGGATCGGCGGCCGTCCTGCGCACGTGGATTTCTCGGGTCTGGCGCCTACCTTCGCGGGTCTGTATCAGATCAATGCCGTCATACCGGGAGACGCACCCAGTGGTTTGCAGCCGGTCGAAATCACCATGGAAGGCGTTACTTCCAAAACTGCGTTTCTGCCGGTGGAGTAAACAGAGCCGTACCCTATGAACCGAATCTGGATCGCCGTATTAGCGCTGCCGCTGGCGGCGCAGATTGTTCCGAACCGCTACATCGTGGAGTTGAGCGGTGAGCCCGCGGCCACCTATGCCGTCAAGACGAAGGGCAATTTGCGGGCGGCGCTGGCAGACCGGCGTGCCGCGATTCAAAGCGAGCAGCTTCCTGTACGGCAGGCCGTGCAGAACACCGGAGGCACGGTTCTCGCCAGCGTCGATACGGTAGCCAACGCGCTCGTGGTAGAGATTCCGGACTCGCAAGCCGCCAGCCTGAACCGGCTGCCCGGTGTGCTGCGCGTGCACAAGGTCTGGGAAGGCAAGCTTTTTCTCGACCATGCACTTCCGTTATCCCGCGTTCCGGAAGCCTGGATGGAAGCCGGCGGCGAGGATCGTGCAGGCGCCGGCATGAAGATCGGAATCATCGATACGGGATTGGACGCGGACCATCCCGCTTTCTTCGATTCGAACCTGCAGCCCGCCGGTGTGCCCGCCGCAGGCTTCGAAAACAACCCCAGAATCATGGTGGCCCGCAGCTACGATCGCGGGCCCGTCCTTTCCGGCCAAGGCGCGCGCGATTTGAATGGACACGGCACCGGTGTCGCCATGGTGACGGCGGGCGGACGCACAGCCGCTCCGCTGGCAACCATTTCCGGCGTCGCGCCAAAAGCGTATCTCGGTATTTACCGCGTTTTTTCGGGCAACTCGGGAAGTTTCTCGAGCGATCTGCTATTGCGCGCCCTGGACGATGCGGTCGCCGACGGTATGGATGTAGTGAACCTCAGCCTGGGCCTTACCGCGCCGCTGCGCCCATCCGTGGACCCGTTCTACAACGCGGTGGAGCGTGCCGCGGCAGCGGGCGTCATCGTCGTAGCCGCGGCGGGGAACGAAGGACCGTACCCTGGCAGTGTCGGACCCCCGGCGAGCGCGCCTTCCACCATCGCCGTCGGGGCGACCGCCAACAGCCGGATCTTTGCCGCCTTCGTCCAACCGGACGGCGACACGCCGATCACAGCGGAACCAGGGAGCCGGTCCGCAACAGGTGCGGCGGTCACAGGGCCCATGATAGACCTTGCCGCGATCGATTCTTCGGCTCTCTCGTGCAGCGCGCTACCGGCAGACGCTCTGTCCGGACACATTGTCTTGATTCTCCGGGGTGAGTGCACTTTTGAGACGAAGCTGAACAACGCGCAGAATGCGGGCGCCCTCGGCGCTGTCGTCTATACGCAGGCGGAAGATCCAGGCCTGTTTCGAATGGAGACCGGCAGCGTTGCGTTGCCGGCCCTGTCCGTCAGCCATGAGGACGGTCTCCGGTTGAAGGCTTTGCTCCAGGAACAGCCGGAATTAACCGCCACGCTCCAGTTGTCGCGGGCCGCGGTGCCGGCCGATCCCAATAACCTCGCGGATTTTTCGAGTACCGGTCCGAACACGGACGCCGGCATCAAGCCCGATCTGGTCGCCACCGGAACCAACGTGTATACTGCCGCCGAAAAGACCGACCCAAGCGGCGAATCTTACGATGCCAGCGGTTTCCTCGTGCAGAGCGGAACCAGTTTTTCCGCTCCCCTCGTCTCCGGAGCAGCCGCAGTCCTGAAGGGTGCACGTCCCGGGTTGACCGCCGCGCAATACCGGTCTTTACTGATCAACTCAACGGCCCGGTTTCTCTTCACCGGTGGCCAGGCAGCTTCTA
>DASTMK010000443.1:0-5899 GCA_035714225.1 Bryobacteraceae bacterium
CACTTTCCAGAAGGCTCAAGGCCATTTGAAGCTGCTGAACGTCAGCCGGCGGAATATCGAGCTGCTGGTTCTGACAAAGCTCGAGACCGTGTTCGAGGTCTTTGCGGACGAACAGGATGCCGTCAATAGTTTTTTCCCGAACCGTGAAATCCGGCGGTTCGATATCCTCACGTTCATTCAGCAGCATAAACAGGAATAACCCGCCGCAATGAAACTGGTAGTCATCGGCGGCGTAGCGGCCGGAATGAGCGCCGCGGCCCGTGCGCGGCGACTCGATCCTTCCTGTGAAATTACGGTACTCGAGAAGGGCGATACCGTTTCTTACAGCGCCTGCGGTTTTCCTTATTTCATCGACGGGCGAGTGCGGTCGCTCGACGACCTTGTCGCTTATACAGCGGATGAGTTCCGCCGCGAGAGAAATATCGATGTCCGGACCTCGGCCGAAGTGGTATCCATCTCCCACGCGCGGCGGGAAGTTTCCCTTGCGGGTGGCGATCGTGTCCGTTACGACCGCCTGGTGATTGCGACCGGAGCCGGGCCGGATGCAAAGAACATTACCGGCGCTACGCTGCCCCACGTTTTCCACCTGGTTTCGCTTGGGAGTACGCGAGCGCTCGACGAATTCCTGAAGAGCCGGAATCCTCGCTCCGCCGTCATTGTTGGCGGCAGCTACATCGGCATTGAGGCGGCGGAGGCTCTTCGCTCGCGCGGGCTGGCCGTGACGCTGGTCGAGAAGAAGCCGTACCTGCTGTCTCGCAATAATCTCCAGCTAACCGGAATCCTGAAGGCGCACCTGGAGAAGTTCCGGATCGAGGTCCGGCTCGAAACAGCCGTGAACGCCATTACTCCGTCGGCGGCCGGCGAGTTTTCGTGCGACCTCGTGGTGCTGGCAACCGGCCTCAAGCCGAACGTGGAGCTTGCGGCAGACGCCGGCATCGAACTCGGGCGCACCGGCGCCATTCGCGTCAACGAACGAATGGAGACCAACCTGGGCGGGGTATTTTCGGCGGGCGACTGCGCCGAGGCATATCACGTTGTCACCGGCGCTCCCGTATGGATTCCGCTCGGCACGACCGCCAACAAGATGGGCCGTGTGGCGGGGGCAAACGCAGTGGGAAAACGGGAGCGTTTCGGCGGCATCGCGGGCACAGCCATCGTCCGGGCTTGTGGATTAGGCGTCGCGGTAACGGGCCTGTCGCCCGCCGAAGCGAAGCGCGAGGGGTTCGTGGCGGTCGACTGTTGGATTCATTCGCGCGATCGTGCCTCGTATTTTCAAGGCCGCCCCACCAGCGTGCAACTGGTGGCCGACCGGAACACGCACCGTCTGCTGGGCGGCGCCGTGGTGGGTGAAGGCGGAGTGGAGGGGCGCATCGGAATCATCGCCGCGGCTATACAGGCCCGCATGAAGGTGGAGGAGTTCCAGGATTTGGATCTGGCCTATGCGCCGCCGTTCGCACCCGTCTGGGATCCCGTCCTGATCGCCGCGCAGCAGTTGTTGAAAGCACTGCCGTAATTGCGATCACTTTTCTGAGCCGCGCGCGCGAGCAAGCGGTTTTCGCCCTTTTTCAGCAGCCTGTTAGACTGAAAGTATGGGCTTCGGGAAGCACAGACGAATTCTGGAAAAGGGCTCCCGCGCACCGGATTTCAGCCTGGCTGACCTACAGGGAGAGGTCGTGAGTGCGCGGCAGATTCTGTCGCGAGGCCCTGCTTTGTTCGCGTTTTTCAAGATCTCATGCCCGGTCTGCCAGCTTACGCTTCCATTTCTGGAGCGTTTCCACCGGCAACTGGACCGCGGTGTTTTGCAGGTCTTCGGCATTTCGCAGAACGATGAAGGCGCGACCCGGCGATTCGGGCGTGAGTTCGATCTTACGCTGCCCATGCTGCTGGACACGTCCGCCTCCGGTTATCCGGTGAGCAACGGATTTGGCATCTCGCAGGTGCCCAGCATGTTTTTGGTCGAGCAGGATGGTACCATCGCCTGGGCTTCGGAGGGGTTCTCCAAGCAGGATTTAGAGGATTTGGGGCATCGATTTGCCATAAATCCGTTCCGCGCGGACGAAGAAGTGCCCGCGTTCCGGGCCGGTTGAGGTTCTAAAAACTAGGCTCCCGTGCGGAGCTGGGCGTTGAAGGCACAGGATAGGACAGGCTGAATAAACGATGGCATCGAAGATTCAAGACGCGTTGAGTTCGGCGGCGGCACTCGCCAAGGGGATGGGAGTCACTCTGAAGGAGATGATGTCTCCTACGATCACGGAGGATTACCCTGACGTTCCGCCGAAATTCCAGGAACGTTACCGCGGAGTACACGTGCTTCAGCGCGACGAGAATGGCCTGGAGAAGTGTGTCGCGTGTTTCCTGTGTTCGGCGAACTGCCCTTCCGATTGCATCTACATCGAAGCGGCGGAAAATACCGATTCGCTTCGGATCAGTGGAGGCGAACGTTACGCACAGGTTTACAACATCGACTATTCGCGATGCATCTTCTGCGGCTATTGCGTGGAAGCGTGCCCCACCGACGCCATTACCCATGGCCACGGTTTCGAAATTGCGAGCTATGATACGTCTACGCTGATTTGGCGCAAGGAGCAACTGCTGGCCCCGGTGCCTTCAAGAGAGACTCAGGCCGGCATTAATCCGCCGTCGCCTGGCGCGCGCCCACCAGTTTGAAGGCACGCCGGGCGACATTCAGTTCTTCATTCGTGGCGAGTGTAACAACGGCGACACGGGAATCACCGGTGGAAATCACCCGGTCGCCCTGGCCGCTTTCATTGGCATCGCGATCCAGGCGGACTCCAAGAAACTCCAGACCCCGGCAGCAATTGGCCCGCAAACGCGCGGAGTTCTCGCCGATGCCGCCGGTGAACGCGATGGCATCGATTCCCCCCATCGCCGCCGCATAACCACCGATTGTTTTTCTTACCTGATAGGCGAAGAGCTCCAGCGCAAGAGTAGCCTGTGCATTGCCCCCGGCCGCCGCTTTCTCGATATCGCGCACGTCGCCTCCCGCAATGCCGGAGATCCCGGCCAAGCCGCCCGTGCGAGACAATTGCCGGCGCACCTGCTCGGTATCCCAGCCGTTACGATCCATCATGTACAGCACGGCGAAAATATCCAGCTCTCCATGGCGTGTCGCGTTCTCCAGTCCCGATTGCGGAGAAAAGCCCATGGTTGTATCGACCGATACACCGCCATCCACCGCGCACAAAGACGAACTGCCGCCCAGGTGGCAACTTACTAACTTGATTTGGCCGGCCTGTACTCCGAGTATCTCCGGCACCCGCTCGCTTATATAGGCATGCGAAGCGCCGTGAAAGCCATACCGGCGAATGCCGGACCGCGCGCGCCACTCTTCCGGGACACCATAGTGGCCCGCGTAGTCCGGAATTGTGGTATGGAATTCCGTCTCGAAAGCCGCAACCAAGGGCACACCGGGCATCGTTTCGCGAAACGCGCGAATGCCGGTGAGATAGATTGCGTTATGGGCGGGCGCGGCCGGAAGAAAGTCTTCCATAGCGGCCATCAGATCGTCGTTGATAAGGAACGTGCCGCGGTAGCGCGGGCCGGCCAGGACCGCTTTGAAGGCTACCACCTGGATCGGATGGCCTCCGGTGTCGATCTGTTTCACCGCATCGTGATAGTCGGAAACCCGCTCGAGCCGCCCCTTCGAAAGCACGCGCTCGGAAGGCATATCCAGCAACTGGTACTTGAGCGAAGTCGAACCGAGGTTCGGAACGAGAATATTCAAGCGGCTATCTCCCGCGAAGCGCCGTCACGTTCTGTATTGCCTGGGCCTGGTAGGGACTTTTGTATTTGCTGCATTGTGAGAAGTAAGTTACCGCGTCCTTATTGCGCTTCAACTTGTGGTTGGCCAGGCCGAGATTGAAAAGCGCGCTGGGCATAAGTTGCTCGTTCTCCTTAATGTGTGGCAACGAAGCCCGCAGCGATTTTTCGGCGTCGACAAACTTATTCTGGCTCATATAGGTCATGCCTTGCATCCAGTAGCCGAGTCCCAGCGAAAGGGCTTTCTTTTTTTCCCAATCCTCTTCGTTTGTCCCCTCCGGCCGCGGCTTCGTCTGCATCAGTTCGATGAGCTTGCCGGAATACAGCAGAACCTTGCCGGCATCCTTCTGGCTCATGTAATGGTCGGCAACGGCTAGCAGCATGTCTTCGTTCGTCTGCTCCTTTTGGAGCGTTTTCTCGGCCAGCGCCAACGCTTTATCCTTGGCTCCACTCTGCTGATACGCGACGAATAAAGGGCCCGCCATTTGTGGCAGATACTGGCTTTCCGGATTGCGCTTCTCCAAAGTTTCCGCCAGCATCGCTTTTTTGCCGGGGTCGGGAGTCTGCAGCAGGGCCGCGTACAGAGCGTACTCAGTATAGGTGTCGAACTGCTTAGCGAAGTCTACCCGCTGCTTCCAGTGCTCTTCGTCTTCATCGTCGCCTGGTTTCGTGGAGGCTGCGATCTTCCGGGCCACTTCCGAGCCGTGGTTTGACCATTTCAGGATGAGATCCGGGTCCTTGGTCCCTTCCGCCGCTTTCAATGTTTCGTGTGCCATTCGCGCGTCTTCCGGATCGGCCGCGAGCACTTTTTCACCCGCTTCCATTGCTTTCTGGAAGTTGCCCTGTTTTATATAGAGCGGCTGCATCTGTGCGTATACCCACACGATGCCGTCGTACTGGGGATGATCGGCGGCGAATTTTTCGAACATTTGAAGCTTCTTGGCTTCGTCGCTTTCCTGGCCGATCTGTTGAAGTTGCGCACCCTCGGGTGTTCCGGCGTCGATGGTCAATTCCCGCCTCTGAGCGATCAGTAACGCGGCGCCGGCCAGAAACGTAATGGCGAGTACCCTTACTCTCATTCGTTCACCCTCCATTGATATTGAACGGGTGTATCATTATACAGAATTTGGATTCGAGTAGGGATCTTCATCTATGTTCAAATCGATCTGTTTCGCGGCTCTGATATGCTTACTCGCCTGCGCTCCCGGTTTCGCCGCCGGGTCTGCCGTTGCCGGAACGTGGAATCTTACGGCGGACACCGCGGATGGTGAAATGCGCTGGACGATGGTCGTGAAGGACGACGGGGGTAAATTGAGCGGTACCGCCTCAGCGTCACAGGGCGATTACACCATGGAGGATCCCAGGCTCGACGGCAATAAGTTCAGCTTTAAGATTACATTTGACGGCGCGGTTTATCGTGTAAGTATGGTTATCGATGGGTCACGCGTCTCCGGGAAATGGAGCGGCCCATCGGACGGTGGAAAGATCAGCGGCACAAAAAGACCCTGACCATCGACGGAATACTCCGCTTCGTACAGTGCAATGATACTTCCTTCTACCTACTCAATTGCGCTCCTGCTCACGCTGGTGTCCATGATCTGTTGGGGATCGTGGGCCAACACGCAGAAGCTTGCGGGCAAGTGGCGTTTTGAGCTTTTTTACTTCGATTATTCGTTCGGTGTCCTGCTGACGGCCCTCGTCGCGGCCTACACCTTCGGTTCCATGGGCGATGGGCTTTCGTTCATGGATAATCTCGCGATTTCGTCGCGCCGTAACATCGCCTTCGGTTTGGCGGGTGGAGTCGTCTTCAACCTCGCAAACATGCTCCTGGTGGCGGCCATCAGCATCGCGGGCTTGTCGGTTGCATTTCCCGTGGGAATCGGGCTGGCGCTTGTCATCGGCGTTGTCTGGAACTACTCCATTAATCCGCAAGGCAACCCCACCTTGATCTTCGCCGGCGCGGGTCTGGTGACCGTCGCCATTATTGTGGATGCGCTGGCGTACCGTGCGCACGCGGCCGCGCGGCAGAAAAGCGCCGCTTCCGGTTCCAGAAGTGGAGCTAGCCGCTTCTGGAAAGGAATTCTGCTCAGCATTGTAAGCGGCGTCCTGATGGGCTCCT
>DASTMK010000444.1:0-16641 GCA_035714225.1 Bryobacteraceae bacterium
TACGCACCCGATTGCCGTCATGCCGGCCGCAGGCGATAGTGTGCCGTTCGTTGTCTTCATGGCCCGCGAGAATTCGAGCGATAGCGCCGAAATACCCACCCACGCCGTCCGCGTATTTTTCGATCCAACCAATGGCCGGCATCTGGAAACACGCAGGCCGCCGCCCAATCGCACGGCCGGCGACTGGATTATCTGGTCGATGAAGCCCTTTCATTTCGGAACCGAATGGGGATTCGCCATGAAAGTCGTTTGGGCATTGTTGGGCCTGTCTATTCCGGTCCTCACCATCACCGGAGCTCTGATGTACTGGAACCGGTCTCTCAGCAAGCTCTGGAGAAAGCACAAGAGGCCTGCTTGCACGTTACCGGTAGTCCGCGAACATCAGGAAGTAGCCTGACTCAACCAGCGGTCTCGGCCGCCGGCGCGGACACTCCCGCCGCGGCCACGACTTCCGTTTCAAGATCGTCGTGCGCAATCGGAACGGCGGGCGCCTTCTCCTGAAGCAGAAGCTCCGTTGCCATTACCCGAGGTTCCGCGTGAAAGAACTGGCGAAATGGATACTTTGAGACCAGGTTGCAAACCGCCAGCAGGCTCATGCCCTGATGGTGAGCCATCCAACAAGGAACGGCCTGTCCGGAAGAGTCGCTGGTGAAATCGATGGCCTCATAGAAACCCAGGGGGCCGCACCAGGACCGCGCCGCCATGTCGCGCAGGTTCCGCACCGCGCCGGAAGCGTGGGTCAGCAGCGCCAGGAACGTCGAGTACGGCGAGATAACCAGCGCTTCCTGTGAGCTGAACTTCAGCGCAAGGCCGCTCAACCCAAACGCATGGTACTGATAATTGCCGGCGGCATCGGTGCGGGAATAAGCGGATTCGGAAATACCCCACGGTATCCCTTTTCCCCGCGCGTACTTCTGCTGCGCTTCGACGGCGGAAACCATGCTCTTCCACATGAGCGTCGCGGGATAGGCCCGCATCCAGAGGGCCGGCATAAGATATTCAAACATCGTGCCGGTCCAGGACAGCAGGACACGCTCTCCGCGATAGAGCGTCTGCGCCCGGCCCAGGTGGAACCAGGATTCCTGCGGGATATCGCCTTTAGCGATTCCGACGAACGCCGCGATGCGAGCTTCCGAAGCCATCAGGTCGTAGTAAGAGTTCATGAGGCGGCCCTCGTCGACCTTGAACCCTACCGAAAGCAGCTTCTTCCGGGGATGATAGAAAAAGCGGAAATCCATGCCGCGGACCAGCGACTCGGCTTGTTCGGCAATTCCGGACAGCGCGCTGAGCAGGATGTCCGCCTCCTGCGCCGCGTGAGGGATGCGAGACCGCAGTGCCGCAAGAAAGCGCTCGTCGGCGGCTGACAGCGACTGGAAGCGCTCACGTTCCTCCAGGTGGCAGCGGATGGTCCGGACCCTGCCGGTAAGGTTGTCGAGGGTGAGATTGTCCGCCGTGCCGGCCTCGAGCGCTTCGACCAGTTCACCGGCAGGCGCGAGCAGCCATGGCGCGAATCGCTCCACAACACTCCGGATCGCGCGCACACGCTCGCACAACTCGTGAGCCCACCAGGCGGCTTCGGGAGACTCACCCAGTTCCCGCTCTAGAGCACAAGCGCCACGTTCCAGCTCATCCAGCTCCCGAATCCATTCGAGCGCGCCGGACCCGAGACCGCTCACGCACGCCCGCAATCCGGGGACACCCGACGGAGCAACCTCGTCGAGAATATGAATATGCTCCCGCAGGCCCTGCCACAGCGAGGCCGGAAACAACGGTCTGCTCTTCAGCGAAAGGCAGCCCTGCTTCAGAGTCCAGAGACAGGCAGCAAGGTTGCCGCTATCCACGGTCGAAAGGAAGAGAGGCTCCAGCGGTTCCAGGGTGCGGGTATCGTACCAGTTCAGGAAATGCCCTTTCAGCCGCGACATGCGCCGCATGGAGGCCAGCGTTCTCTCGGAATCCCGAACGAATTCGGGAACGGTGAGAAAACCCATTTCGACGGCCGCCTGCCGCGCATTCAGTAACAGGCCAAGGTTCGTAGGCGAAATTCTGTGTGCTATAACCTGCGGGTTCTCCTGCACGTTATCGGGTACGAGCCAGTTCGATTCCGGTCCGCTGAACTGGCGGAAATACCGCCAGGTGCGCAGCGCTGTAAGACGCAGGAACTTCTTGTCATCCGGCGACAGTTTAGGCTGCCTGACACGCGGCGCCCGGTTCAGCCAGTAGGAAATAAACGGCGAGGCAAACCAGAGCGCGAGAATCGGTCCGGCGAAGGGCAGCGACTCCGGCTTGAACAGCGCCATCAGTCCGGCGATAAGAAGCGACACGTAGGGGATCCAGGAAAGATAACGATCCACCGGTGTGCGGCGCTTCATTCCCGCTTCCGCCTGTGCAGCGGTTTCCCATTGAAGGAGCCTGCGATGGGTGAAACGATTCCGGACAATGGTCCGGATAATGGCATCGAGCATCACCAGCGTCTGGTGGGCAAGAAAGACCAGGTTCAACAGAACGTGAAAATGCCCTTTCAGAAACGCCGAGCCGGTTTCCTTGGCAAAGGGCACAATGCGCCGGAAATCACCGAAGCGAAGCAGCGAAAACAATAACTGCGTGTATACCGGCATCAACATCAGCGCCAGCGTGGCGGCCGTCCAATACCAGGGTTTACCTGGAAGATAAAACCACCCGGTGAGAAACAGAGTGAATGTGGCGGGGTCAATGACGCTGCGGCGCAGGTTGTCCAGAATCTTCCAACGCGACGCCAGTGTGACCGGATTCGGTACGGAGTTTCTGTCATAATCCGGCACACGGGGAAACAGCCACTGCGCAATCTGCCAGTCGCCGCGGACCCACCGGTGTTTTCTGCGGCTATAGGCGCTGAAGTGGGACGGGTAGTCGTCGATCAGCTCGATGTCGGATACAAGCGCCGAACGCGCATAGGCGCCCTCGATCAGATCGTGGCTCAACAGGGCATTGCAGGGAAAACGGTGGTCGAGGACCGCGCGGAGCGTGTCTACATCGTAAATGCCCTTTCCCGTGAAGATGCCCTCTCCGTAGAGGTCCTGATAAACGTCGGAAACCGCACGGGTATAGATGTCGAAACCGGTTTGTCCCGAATAAAGCGCCGCCAGCCGCGAACGCCCGGCCGACTGCACGCTAATGCCGATTCGGGGTTGCAGAATCCCGTATCCGGCCACCACTGTGTTCGTTACCGGATCGATGATGGCACGATTCAGCGGGTGCGCGAGCGTCCCCACCATTTTGTGCGCCGAGTCCCGCGGAAGCTGCGTGTCGGAATCGAGTGTAATGACAAACTGGATACTTGGCAGAATCGACATGTCGCCAACTTTCACCGGAAAGCTGTCGAAGTCATTCCGAAGCAGCTTATTCAGATCGAGGAGTTTGCCGCGCTTGCGCTCCCAGCCCATCCAGGCGCCTTCACTGGGATTGAAAACCCGGTGGCGGTGGAAGAGATAGAAACGTCCGCCGCCACCCCCATATTTGCGGTTCAGCCCGCGAATCAGTTCGGAGCAGAAGTTGGCCAGTTCTTCTTTCTCATCGAACGGCCGGTCCGAATCCGGCGCGTCCGTCAGCAGCGCGTAGTAGAGGTTCCGGTCGGGATTTCCCAGGTAGCGGATTTCCAGCTCGTTGACAGTCTCTTCCACCTGTTGTTCATTCAACAACAACGTCGGCACTGCAACCATGGTGCGGAATTCGTCCGGTATGCCCTCGGAGAAGTCGAGCTTCGGCAGCGGCCGCGGCTTGAGGAGAAAAGTGGTCAGACTGTTCATGAAATCGACGGCAGCCTGCGTAGCGGGTGTAATCAACAGCAAGAACCCGGCGACGATGGGGGTAAACGTTTCGAGCTGGCTCAACAGAAGAAAAGCGATCAGCATCGTCGAGAGCTCGACGCCGATCAGGTAGAAACCATTGGGAGAGTTCAGAATGGCATCGCGAACCCGGCGGGCAAATGGCGGAACGTACCCGATTTCACGCTGCAGAGCAGGCAGCCCGAGATCCACCAGATAGAAGCCTACGTGCGAATGGCGCTCGCGGATGCGCGTTGTGGGAGCGTCTTCTTCAGCGGCGTGCTTTGCCAGCCGGACGGCCGTGGCAGCGATATCCGTTTCCGGCGCGCGCGAGTGTGTAGCCATCTCCGCGATGGCATTCCGGTACATATCGCGCGATTCGTAGTCCATGCGCGGGTAGGTGAGAGAGGGGTCAGAGCGCAAAATGCGCTCCACCAGGCTGACCTGCTCAAACAGCGATTTCCAGTCGGTCTGGGCAACGGCCCGGAGCGAAGAGATCAGCCGCCCGGCCGCCGGATTGCCGGTTTCACCAGACGCGGAATCCGCATTGGCGATGCGCTCGAGCGTAGCGGCCAGCTCCTGCAGCAGGACGAGTTGAAGCATCGGTTTTAATGCCCAGATTTCGCCCATCTCGAGCGGGCGCTCATCCTGAACGGCACCAACGTAAACAGCCAGCGCATCGGGACGATAGACGAAATCCGCGCTGGTCAGGAAACTACGCGCCAGCGCATAGGCCCGCGGTACGGATGCTCCGCCAGCAGAAGAAACGTGGGGGTGCTCCGCCATGTCGCGGTCCGGGTGCCCGGCATCGCGGAGCGCGGTGCGGATCAGGCGATAGTTCTCGAGCAGCCAGGCTCGCGTTTCGGCGTCGAAGGGTTCGCCTGTCAATGCGTGCGAGGAGAGCAGCGCCCGCAAGCGCTTATGTTCCGCTTTTAGAACCTTGCCGCCGTACCTGCCGGCGTCGACCCAGGAAGAGGCAGTCTCGTGCGCGTGACGCCGCAGCGCCGCAATACGCTGCGAATCGAGATTGACGGACCCGAGCTCGTCCTGAAAGTCGGCCTCGCCCCGGAGCGCCGCGGAGTTGGCGTGAAGCACTTCACCACGCACGGAAGGAATACTGGAATGCATGTTTCTTATCGATAACTCGCGGCTTGTAATTCGAACATTTCGGAATAGCGCCCACCGAGCGCCATCAACCGGCTGTGACTACCCTCTTCGGTGATGCGCCCGTTCTCGAGCACAACAATCCTGTCGGCCATGCGCACCGTAGAGAACCGGTGCGAAATTAAAAGCGCCATCTTTCCGTGGGTCAGTTCGGCGAATCTCTGAAAAACCTCGTGCTCGGAGCGCGCATCGAGCGAGGCAGTAGGCTCGTCCAGAACCAGGAGCTGCGCATCGCGCAGATAGGCGCGAGCCAGCGCTACTTTCTGCCACTCACCGCCGGAGAGGTCCAAACCTCCTTCGAAGCGGCGGCCCAGAATCTGCTCATAGCCGCGCGGCAGCCTCCGAATCACCGCGTCGGCGAGACTCTTGCGCGCCGCCGATTCGAGCTTTTCCAGATGGTTCCGCTCCTCCACACGGCCCATGGCGATGTTTTCCGCGGCGCTTACTTCGTACCGCATGAAATCCTGGAAGATCACGCCGATTTCGCGGGAAAGGTTCTCGATATCGTATTCGCGCAGGTCGATGCCATCGAGCAGAATCTGGCCGGAAACCGGATCATAGAGCCTCGTCAGCAGTTTCACAATCGTTGTTTTGCCCTGGCCGTTCTCCCCGATAAGCGCAATCCGCTGGCCGGGTTCGATGCGGAAATCGAGGCTGTCCAGAACCAGGCGCGAGTTCCCCGGGTACGCGAAAGACACGTTCCGGAACTCGAAGCCGTCCCGAATCGGACGGGGAGCGGGTAACGCTCCGGGCTTTGAGCGAACCTTTGGCTGCATGGCAAAGAACTCGATCAGATCCGTGAGGAACAGGGCCTGGTCTGCGATGCTCGAGAAAGTGGCAAAAATGCTTTGGATGTTGCTACTGGCCCCGGCGATAGCGCCCGCGAGGAAAGTCATGGTGCCCACGCTGAGATCGCCGGTGACGGTGCGGTAAATCACATAGGCGTACGCTCCGTAGTAACCGGCCGATGTCAGAAGAGAGAGCATGGAACCCGCCCACAGCCTTCGCTTCGCGAGTGCGACATTCTGTTTGTAAATGACGTCGGACAACTCGGCGTAACGTCCGGTGAAGAACGAGCTTAAGCCGAAGAGCTTCAGCTCCTTGGCCGATTCCTTGCTCGCTCCCAGGACACGAAGGTAATCCATCTGCCTGCGCACCGGCGTCTGGTTGAAATTCAGCGAATATCCGAGAAAGGCGAAGTGGCTTTCGCCCAGAAAAGCGGGAACCACACAGGCGATGAGAATCAGCAATAGCCAGGGTGAGAATGTGAGGATGCTGCCGGCCAGAGTGATCACCACAATGGCCTGTTGCAGCATAACGCCGAAGGCCTGGATCATCGCGATACGGTCGGTAGCCTGTACCCTGGCCCGCTCCAGCTTGTCGTAAAAAACCGGATCTTCGTAAGAGGCCAGATCGAGCTGTGAGGCGTGTTCCATCACCCGGACGCTGACGTGCCTGGTGAACTGGTCCGCGAGCAGGCTGTCGAAATAACCGATGGAGCGCCCCAGAATGCCGCCCAGTGCCGCGAGCCCGAACTCGGCGGCGACCAGCCACCAGAACAACGGGATGAGCGGTTCGCCCCGGGTGGAAGCGACCACGGAATCGATGATCAGCCGCGAGATGGACAGCATCGTGATGGGAATGAGTGCGGCAATCAGGCGGGCGGTCAAGCCTGCCGAGACGACGGCTGGTCCAGACTCCCAAACAATGCGCAGGACCGGCGGTATGGTGTAAAGCGCGTCCAGTCTCTTTTTCCATCCACCCCAGAACGTTTGTGCTGAGTCAAGCGGCATAAACGAAAATCTGTCTCGTACAGAGCGACTAAAACCAGTTGAACGGTGTGCTTTAGCAGTAATACTGCAGCGACTGCAGCAGAACTTGAAGTACTCTTTTTGACGCGGAAACGGCGAAGAAGTTTCAAACGGCCGGGCCGGCGGCGGCGCAAGTCAATTAATATTGAAATAGTAAAGATAGTAAATCGCACATTTACGTAGCGCTTGTGCGAAGATGGAAATTCCGCAGTGCAGGATCGGGGTCCCGGCGTCTCCAGGCCGGTTTATAGGGAGTTTCAGCCCTCTCGGCGAGCTCTGTTGAAAGCCGCCACCGGTTTAAGTTCGCTCGCAGTTGGCGCGCCCTTGCGGGCGCAGACCCGCATGGACCTGATACCGCATGCCCAGCGGTCGAGGCAGGCGCTACTCGATGAAATCCACAGGCGCTCCTGCCATTTCTTCTACGACCAGGTGAATCCGGAACTCGGACTGGTTCACGACAGGGCTATTCACACCGGACGCGAACAGCGGGCGGTGTCCAGCATCGCGGCCACCGGGTTCGGGCTCAGCGCGCTCTGTATTGCCGATCAGCAGCGGTATTTTGCCGCCGGCAGTATTCGCCGGAGGGTCCAGGCGACGCTGGAATACCTGGCGTCGGAAGCGCCCCACGAACATGGCTTCTTCCCGCACTTCCTGAATATCCGGACCGGCGAGCGTATCTGGGGCTGCGAGTACTCCTCTGTGGACACGGCCTGGCTGCTGTGTGGTGTACTGCATTGCCGGGCAACTTTCGCCGATTCCGGGATCCAGGCGCTGGCCGATGAGATCATCGGCCGGGTCGACTGGCGCTGGATGTTGAATGGCGGACCGACTTTGTCTCATGGCTGGACGCCGGAGCACGGATTTCTGCCCTATCGATGGGACAGTTATTCCGAACTCATGGCCATGAACCTCCTGGCGGTGAGTACAGGGACTACCACTCTGCCCGGGGAAAGTTGGCATGCGTGGGCACGCCCGTTCCGAAACTGGAAAGGTGCGGAATATATCGACTCTCCGGCACCGCTTTTCGTGCACCAGTTCTCTCACGCTTGGTTCGATTTCCGGGCGAGGCGGGACCGTTATGCAGACTATTTCGCGAATTCGCGATTGGCCACCGAAGCGCACCAGGAGTACTGCGCCGGCCTGTCCGCCCAGTTCCCCTGGTACAGCATGGACATGTGGGGAATTACAGCTTCCGAGTCCGAGACGGGCTACGTGGCTTGGGGTACCCCTGCCGCGCCGGTTCCGCCCAATGGCACTCTGGTGCCGTGCGCAGCCGCCGGATCGATGCCTTTTCTCCCGGATCAGTGCACCACCGTACTCGAAACCATGTTGGAGCGATATGGGAATAAGGTCTGGACCCGGTACGGGTTTGTGGATGCGTTTCATCCGGGAAAAGGCTGGTACAGCCCCGACATCATCGGAATCGACGTGGGCATCACGCTCCTGATGATTGAGAACGCCCGCACGGGCTCTGTATGGAACGCGATCATGTCGACGGTGGAAGCGCCCAGGGCTTTCGACATCGTGGGCCTGCAAAAAGCTTGAGAAGAAGGCGCTTGCCGGCCGTTGGAAGGGCGGCCCGGAGCCGCCGGGCCACGTCGAGTTTACTTGACCTTGACCCGCAAGAGACCTAGAATCGAGAGTAGCCCCATTGTGTGCTGGAGAGTGGTATGAACACACGGCGATTCTTGGCGTTTTTGAGTATCACGGCTTTCCTGACGGCAACCCCGCTCGCGATGGCCGCCGAAAAAAAAGCGGCCGGCGCGGAACGTGAAACGCTCGCCAAACCAATGAGCGAGAAGGAGCGGCGCAAACAGCAGGAACGGCTCCGGAAAGAGCTCGAGGGCCCCTACCGGAAGTGGCTGAACGAGGACGTCGCCTATATCATCACGGACGAGGAGCGCGCGGCATTCAAACGCCTCTCCACCGACGATGAGATCGAACAGTTCATCGAACAGTTCTGGCTGCGGCGCGATCCCTCGCCGGACTCCATCGAAAACGAGTATAAGGAAGAACACTACCGGCGCATAGCTTATGCCAATGAGCGGTTTGCGTCCGGTATCCCCGGCTGGAAGTCGGACCGCGGCCGTATCTATATCACTTTCGGCCCGCCCGACGAGAATGAATCCCATCCGTCCGGCGGTTCCTATCAACGCCCCATGGAAGAAGGCGGCGGCACCACGTCTACGTATCCCTTCGAGAAGTGGCGCTATCGCTGGATCGAGGGCATCGGCACGGACGTCAACATCGAATTCGTCGACCCGACGATGACCGGGGAGTACCGCATGACGATGGACCCCTCGGAGAAAGACGCCCTGTTGATGGTTCCCGGCGCCGGGTTGACCCTGATGGAGCAGATGGGGTTGGCATCGAAGGCGGACCGGTTCAGCCGCACGGACGGGACGCGGTTGGGTGTAGGCGATACGCCTCTGCCGTCGCGCATGAATCAGTTCGAACGTCTGGAGCAGTACGCGAAGTTGCAGAAACCGCCGTCGATTAAGTTCAAGGACCTGGAAGCGGCGGTCAGTTCCACCATCCGCTACAACACACTTCCCATGGATGCCCGGTTGGATTTCATCCGGATGACGAACTCCACCGTTCAGACCAACATTACGCTGCAATTTGACAAAAAGGATTTGCAGTTCCAGCAGAAGGACGGTGTGGCGAAGGCGATTGTCAATATCTACGCCCGCATCACTTCCATGACCCGGCGTCCGATCAATGTGTTCGAGGATGTCGTGACGGTGGAAGTCCCCAGCGAACTTCTGCAGCAGGCCAGCAAGGGTTCGTCGGTATACCAGAAATCGATTTTCCTTTCCCCGGGCACGTTTCGTTTAAACGTGGTAGCGAAAGACGTGGTTGGTGGCAACATGACCAACTATGAGACCGCTATCCATGTGCCCCGCTATGAAGACGAGAAACTCGGGGCGAGCACGCTGATTCTCGCCGATACCATCGAAAAGGTGCCGACTCGCAGCATCGGGACGGGGCAATTTGTGATCGGGACTTCCAAGGTCCGCCCCCGGCTGAATGAAACGTTCCGGCGTGACGAGAAGATGGGGATTTATCTCCAGCTTTACAACTTCCAGCCCGATGAACAGACCCAGAAGCCGAACGCGATCGTAGAGTACGAAGTCATTCAGGATGGGACGAATAAAAAGGTGTTCGGCTATACGGAGGAAGTGAAAGGCATGGAAGGCGCCTCCGCGACCCAGGTGACAATCGAGAAGTTGCTTCCACTCCAAACGATGGAACCGGGTAAGTACACCATAAAGCTCAAGGTGACGGATAAGAACACGGACCAGGTACTAACTCCCGAAGCCACGTTTACGATAACATAGGAGATAGTGGGATTATCCCCACGTTGGAGGGGTGGTTCGAGCTTTCTGATGCGTTCCAGAAAGCACATCGTCGCAGCGGTTCTGGCTGGATCGCTCTTCTGGCCGGGCGGCGCTGTATTTGCCGCCGCGCCCGACAAGCTATCCGGTAGCCTTGTCGGTTTCGTCAGCGATACCGCCGGCATTCCGCAGATGGGCGCTACCGTTCTTCTTTTCAATCGCTCCGAGCGTCTTGTAAATAAAACACTGACCAACGATAAGGGCGCGTTCGGCTTCGATTCTCTGGTTCCCGATCTCTACAGCATCCGCGTTACTCTGGCCAGTTTCGTTCCGGCAATGAAAGCCGGCATCGCTATACAGCCCGGCGCCAGGAGTTTTCTGTCGATCAACCTGGCGAGCGTATTGAGTTCCATCGAGCTCGTATATACGGCTCCGGGACAGGGCGCGATTATGAACGACGACTGGAAGTGGGTGCTCCGGAGCTCGATGTCGACGCGGCCGATACTTCGTATTGTGCCCCAGGTCGACATTTCCGACCCTAGAAGCAAGTCGAGCACAACCGCTGTGCTTTCGCGCACACGGGGCATGGTCCGGCTGTCGGCGAGCGATATGGGCACCGTTTCCACCGGCGCGTCGGAACCCGATCTGGGCACCGCCTTCGCGCTCGCGACGTCGTTGATGGGCAAAAGTGAGCTCCAATTCAGCGGCGGCGTTGGTTATTCGCCTGGTGGGGGCACGCCGTCCGCCGGCTTCCGGACCAGCTTCAGCCGGAACAATGCCACTGGCATGGGGCCCGAAGTCGCGCTGACGATGCGGCAGATGTTCCTGCCGGCACGCGCCGGGCTCGCATTCTTTACCGGCAGATCCGGCGCAGCGCCGGCACTGCGAACGATGTCCGTAAGCGCATCCGACCGGCAGAAACTCGGCGATTCTCTGGAACTGGAATACGGTGCATCTCTCGAAGCCGTATCGTTCATAGAGCATCTGAACTATTTCAGCCCTTACGCGCGCATGTCGTATGCGCCTTCCGATACTTCCACGTTCCTCGTCGGATTCAGCTCAGGTGTGCCGCCCGCGACCGGAATGGAGTGGCCCACGGACGACTTCCAGGGCGACCTGGCCGTGCTGTCCGCTTTTCCACGGGTTTCCCTGCGGGGCGGCACGGCAAGCGTGCAGCGTTCCGAGAATGTCGAGATCGGCTATCGAAGGAAGTCCGGCAGCCGCACGTATGCCGTCGGCGTCTATCGTGAGCGCGCTTCCAACTTGGCATTGAGTGCCCTGGCGCCGGCGGGCGTCTACGGCGCGGATCTGCTGCCCGACCTGTTCTCTTCCAGCGGCTCGATTTTCAACATCGGCGACTTTGAGCGGTTCGGCTACGTGGTGTCTCTCACTCAGAATCTCGGCGACAATCTAAGCGCCTCGGCGGCGTATGGCAATCGGGAAGTGTTGGCGCCGCCGATGATGGATTCTCCCGGTGCCGGCCAGTTGCGTTCGAGTTTCGACCGGAGGAGAAGCGGTTGGGTGAGCGCGACCCTGGCGGGCACGTCGCCGTGGACCGGGACGCGATTTGTTACCAGTTATGAGTGGACCGATTATGCCATGCTGGCTCCGATGCGCCGCGACCTCTTGCAGCATTTGAGTTCGGAGCCGGGTTGGAATGTACGGCTGCGACAGCCCATCCCCTCGATTCCAGGGATGCGTGGGCGCCTGGAGGCTACAGCCGAATTGCGTAACCTGCTGGCACAGGGCTATGTCCCCGTGAGTGCCCAGGGCAAACGGCTTTTGCTGGTTCCCTCCCCCCGGTCGATCCGCGGCGGATTGAGCTTTATCTTTTAGCTCACGCAGCCGTTCACAGGTCGGACCGGGCAACTATCCAACTGAAAATAAGACGATTTGTCGCGAACGGAGGCCGGACGTGTTGGCCGGGGCCGATATCCTTGTGACTTGAGGGAATCCGGTCCAGCCTAAACAGCTTCCAAGCAGTCCTAAAACCCTACCGCACACATACTCTCCCGCTCCCATTGAAGAGCGTACTTTCCCCGCCGGATTCCCTCGGCTCCTTTTGAACATGAAGGCGGACCGGAAATGGCCCGCCCGAATCAATCAGAATGCAGGATGTTCCTGCGTAGGATGCGGATTCTTCCTTGCCCGCGTCCTGGACGTCGTGCCGGTAGTGCGCTTCTTTGCGGTCGATTTGGTCTGCTTCCGCCGTGTTGTCGTCGTTTTCTTCGGCTTGGGTATCGGTTCGAGAAACGATGGCTGCCCCTCGACAATAGGTTGGGGTTCTTCCTGCTCTTCGATAGGTTCAGCAGGTTCCGCTTCCCGTTCCGGTAGCGCCGGCGGATAGAATTCGGCGCCAAGATACACCATCAAACCTTTTTCCTCGTCCGGCTCTACCCGCACCACGGTCTTGTCCTGCGCGTAATTCAGAAATTCCGCGAACTCCTGAAAACCGTAAGCCTTCGGGTCGAAAGAAGGATGTTCCGCATGCATCCAAGTGGCGAGATCGTCGGCGGGGGCTCCGTTTTCGATCTCCATCCGATGCGTCTCGAGCACATCGCGTAAGGAGGGAAGAGCCTCTTCCGGATGCAGCAGGGCGTTCTCCGGCACCTCGGCGCTCGATTTCTTGCGGATGGTGTAGCGTCCTTCCGGCCCGCTGACTTCGACGAAATCCGCTTTCTTGAGCTTGTCGACAAAGTCGGAGAAGCTACTGCCTCCATAGGCCTTTTCACTGAATGTCGAATCCAGTTGAAGCATCGTGGATTTCAACAGTCCCAACTGTGGCTGTACGCCCCGGCGGTCCAGCACCTGGAGCGCACGCTCCAGCAGCGGCATGGCTTGAGCGATATCGAGCGGAGTGGGCCTCTGGCGCGGCGAGCGCGGATGATGCTGTTGACGCTCCTCGCTTTTCACACCGGCTCCAGGGCTCTTGTTATCGTCCAGCAGGGATTCGTAGCTGATGAACTCGTGGCAGTTCTGCTGGAGGATGGTGCTGGTGAACGCCCTTCCCCCAACCACGTAGACGGTTTTTCCAAACTCTTTCAGCTTATTGACGAGAGGAATAAAATCGCTGTCTCCGCTGACGATGGCGAACGCATTTACATGACTATGCGTGTACGCCATCTCCAGCGCGTCGAGAGCGAGGTTGATATCCGCCGCATTCTTGTCTCCACGCGGCGACGGGATGCGCTGGACCATTTGGACGGCGTTCTCCGCCATCTGCCTGGTGGCACCTTCCTGCCGGGCCCAGTTCGCATAAGCGAACTTGGCGATGATATCACCCCGCTCCTTCAACGCCTCCAGCGGTAAGGAAACGTCAAACCCTCGCCTTAGCGTGGATTTTACGCCGATCTCGATGTTGTCGTAATCGACAAACACCGCAATATTCATTTTTTCTGCCATTGAGTGTTCTCTTGAAGGCCGCAAATCTCAAGCGTTCTGTTTCACGGAGGAGCGAATAAATTCGACGATCTCCCCCAGCGACGCGCCCGGCTGAAATACTGCGGCGACTCCATGCTTTTTTAATTCCTGAACATCTTCATCCGGTATAATGCCGCCGACAACGACGATGACGTCCGTCATCTCGTGTTCGCGAAGCAGATCCATGATCCGCGGGACGATGGCATTATGCGCTCCGGACAGGATGGAAAGGCCGATCACCCGGACGTCCTCCTGCGACGCCGCGTTCACGATCATCTCCGGTGTCTGGCGAAGTCCAGTATAAATCACTTCCATCCCCGCGTCGCGCAGCGCTCGTGCGATCACCTTTGCTCCGCGGTCATGACCGTCTAGTCCCGGCTTCGCCACCAGAACCCGGATAGGGGCATCCATTCTCTGTGTCGACCTTTCGAATTATAAAACGCTACGCTCCCGATAGGAACCGAATACGTCCCGGAAGGCGCCGCAGATTTCCCCCACCGTCGCGTAGGCTCTCACCGCATCGAGGATGAACGGCATGGTGTTGGCGCCGTCCGCGGCGGCCCGCTTCAGACTGTCGAGAGCCGATTGCACGGCAGCCGCATTTCGCCGGGCACGCAAACGCGCGAGTTTTTCACTCTGCCGGGACTGGGCGTTTTCGTCCACCTGAAGCAGTTCGATTTCTTCGCCGCCGCCCGTAAAAGCATTTACACCGACGACGATACGCTCCTTCTTTTCGATGGAGCATTGGTATCGATAGCTTGCGTCCGCAATCTCTCTCTGGGGAAAACCGTGTTCGATGGCCGGGATCATGCCGCCCATCCCGTCGATCTGCTCGATGTAGCGGCGGGCTGCTTTTTCAACTTCCAATGTAAGCGCCTCAAGATAGTAGCTGCCGCCGAGCGGGTCGGGCGTAGAGGTAATGCCGCTCTCATACGCCAGTACCTGTTGCGTGCGCAGCGCGATCGTGACAGCCTGCTCGCTGGGCAGCGCGTACGCCTCATCGAGAGAATTCGTATGCAACGATTGTGCTCCGCCGAGTACGGCGGCAAGAGCCTGGATCGTCGTACGGACGACGTTATTGTACGGCTGTTGCCAGGTGAGGGAACAGCCGGCCGTCTGCGCGTGAAACCGGAGTTTCATCGTCCGCTCGTCGCGTGCCCCGAAGCGGTCGCGCATGATATGCGCCCAGAGTTTGCGGGCGGCGCGATACTTCGCGATCTCCTCGAAAAAGTCATTGTGCGCATTGAAAAAAAAGCTCAGCCGGGGAGCGAAATCGTCCACACCCAAACCGCGCTCGAGCGCCCACTCGACATATTCGATGCCGTCCCGCAGCGTGAACGCAAGCTCCTGGACCGCCGTGGAACCGGCCTCCCGGATATGATAGCCGCTGATCGAAATCGGATTGAACCGGGGCACATATTTCGCGGCGTATTCGATCACGTCGGTCACCAGCCGCATCGATGGACGGGGCGGGTAGAGAAACTCCTTCTGCGCGATGTACTCCTTGAGAATGTCATTCTGGAGCGTACCGGAGAGCGCGGACCAGGAGACGCCCTGCTGTTCGGCGACAGCCAGATACATCGCCCAGATAACCGGCGCCGGCGAGTTGATCGTCATCGAAACGGTAACGGTATCGAGCGGAATGCCGCGAAACAGCGTCTCCATGTCTTCGAGCGATGAGATCGAAACGCCGCACTTGCCCACTTCTCCGAGTGACGCGGCATCGTCGGCGTCCAGGCCCATCAGCGTGGGAAGATCGAAGGCAACGGAAAGGCCGCTCTGCCCCTGCTCCAGCAGGTATAAGTAACGGGCGTTGGTCTCTTCGGGCGTGGCAAAGCCCGAGAATTGCCGCATGGTCCAAAGCTTGCCGCGGTACATCGATTCGTGAATGCCGCGCGTGTAAGGAAACTCTCCGGGGCGGGCGAGGTCGCGGGCAGCGTCGAAGTCCTTCCAGTCTTCGGGGCCATATACGGGCGCAATTGGAATATCGCTTAGCGTGCAGAAAGATCGGACCGCCGCGTCCGGCCCAGCGCCCAGGGACTTCGACATCAATTCCATTGTAGTAGCGCCAGGCGGCATCGCGCCTACCCGACCGAATACAATTGTCGAGTGTCCGAGAAAATGTTCAATGAACCGCGCCTGGCGCTGAACCGTATTTACACGCGGCGGGGGGATTCCGGCGAAACCGCGCTCACCGGAGGCCAGCGGGTTTCGAAAACCTCGCCGCGCATCGAATGTTACGGCACCGTGGACGAGCTGAACAGTTTCGTCGGAATGGCTTGCTGCTCCATCCGGAAAGCGGCGCCGGCGGAGCCCCGATTGGCGGAGCTCGAACGCATCCTGGTGCGCGTTCAGCATGAGTTGTTCAACCTGGGCTCCATCCTCTCCACGCTGCCGGCGGACGTTCATCCGAAACAGCCGCGCATCACCTTGCGCGAGGTGGAGCAACTCGAACAGGACATCGACCGGATGAACGCGCCGCTGCCCGCTCTGCGTTCCTTTGTCCTGCCGGGAGGCACCCGCGCCAATACGGAACTGCACGCCTGCCGCACCGTTTGCCGCCGCGCGGAACGCGTGTGTGTTCACCTTGCGCAGCAGGAAGAAATTCCGCCGGAATGTATTCACTACCTGAACCGGCTGAGCGACGCCTTTTTCGTCTGGAGCCGGTGGGTGAACTTCGTTATGGGCGTACCTGAGCTCCTGTGGGAGCCCAATCGCGCTGCTTCCGGTCTCGAACCGGACAGCCCGCCCGAACCATAGCCTGGAAGAGTTCCTCGTTCGCGCGCCCCGAATCCTTGAAGAAGTAGTAGCGCTGTTCGCCGCGCCCGCGGCAGAGCGTGAGCTCGTCCACAAGAATGCGCCGGCGGAACGCAACCTCACTGATGCTGGAAAGCGGAATGCGATAGTGCCGCTCTCCGAACCACCGCCGGGCGGAAAACTCCAGTGCATCGGGATGGAGAGCAATCGACCCGATCGAATTTTTCAGCCCCGCCGCACCGTTCGCCGCTACGGCTCTCAGGAAACCGGAGTCCGGCAGGCCGGTACGGTCCGCCGTCCAGCTCCGCAATAAAGCGGCGAGCGCCGCCAGTTGGAAGCGGACCAGGCGGA
>DASTMK010000445.1:0-9679 GCA_035714225.1 Bryobacteraceae bacterium
TCGTTCCGGAGCGCGCGTGGCGACGGCATGGCCGCTCAGCGACGCTCTGCGGCGTCCGGAGCTCGGCTATGTTTCAAGACCGCTCAACGTCGTAGCGCTGGAAGATTTCGAGCGGGATTCCATCGGGAGTCTGCGCGGCAAACCGGTGGATGCTTTCGTGCTTTTCTCCCTGCGGCGGGAACCCCGGTGGAGCCTCGTACCCGATGCGCTTACGCGGCACATCCTACGCCGCTACTACGGATTTGAAGGACCGTTGGACGCGGAAGAGACCGCCCGCATTCTGACCCTGGAACGAGCTGCCTCCTGGTCGCACGGCGGTGAGTGGGCCGAAGTCCTGCTCTCACAGAATAACCATGCCAACCGCTCACTTAGAAGGTGTGAAAGATTCACAGCCACAGATGGACACAGATAAACACAGATTGAAAAACAGGAAACTTATCTGTGTTTATCCGTGTTCATCCGTGGCTAAATTCAATTTCTTCACAGTGCTACTCTACACGTCTGGCCGAGGAGCCGATTCCGACGACATTCTTCGAGGAGGGATCGAGAACGAGGAGAGCGACTCCTCCGACGGAACCCTTACCGGTAGTCAGGACGTGACCGCGGTTTTGGAGGTCCTGCCGGGCTTCCTCGCCGAGGGTCACGGGCACTTGCAGACTGCCCAGTCGCGCCTTGTCCTGCCCGAAAGAGCCGATGAAGTGATGGGTGGCGATGCGCGGCGCGCGAAAGGCCTTTTCGGCATCCATTCCGAAGTCGGAGTACTCCAGCACGAGTTGGAGCGCGGCCTGTTCCTGCAGATCGCCTCCGGCGACGGCGATTGCCATGACGGGCTTGCCGTCCTTGAGCACCAGGGTGGGCGTTAGCGTGACGCGAGGCCGCTTCCCGGGTGCGATCACATTCGGATGGCCTTTCCAGTTGTTGAGGCTGGTCAGGCGAGCTCCGTGGATAATGCCGGTGCGCCCGGCGACCCCGGCGGTGCTCGACAGCCCGCTCGGCGTCGCCACGACGACGTTCCCCCAACGGTCCGTTACGCACATCGTCGTGGTGCCGCCCCGCGCGGTTTCCGTGCGGAAAGGCGGCTTGACGGATTTCATCCTGTAAGGATCTCCAGGACGCAGTTCGAGGGACGCTTTCTTGCTGTCGATCAGCGGCCGCCGGATCTGCGTGTACTGATCGGAGAGCAACGCCTGGAGCGGCACCTGAACGAACTCGGGATCGCCGTAATACTCGTCCCGGTCGGCGAAGCCCAACTTCATCGCTTCGGCGACCACATGAATATAATCCGGCGACAGGAACCCCATCTTCTTCAAATCGAACCCTTCCAGCAGACGGAGCATCTCGAGCATCGACGGGCCCTGTGTCCACGGGCCGCATTTGTACACGGTGTGCCCTCTGTAATTCACGTGTACGGGCTCTTCGACCCGGGTTCTGTGAGCCGCCAGGTCCGCCTTACGGAGAAAGCCGCCTTTCTCTCTGTACCAGCTCTCGAGTGCATCGGCGATGTCGCCTCGATAAAAACGGTCCGCGACGGCCTGAAGGCGCTGTTCGCGGCTGCCTGTGGCGCGCCGTTCCGCATCCACCATCTTGCGAAACGTCGCCGCCAGGTCAGACTGCCATTGCACTCCGGTTTCGATCTTCTCGCGGCTGCCGGTATCGATGTACCACGTGGGGCCTCCGGCATCGAGGATCTTCAGTGTAGGCTCCACGACCTCTGCAAAGCTCCTGCTGCCATACATTCTGAGGAGCGTGACGATGGCGTCCGCCGCCGCCGGAACCGCCGCGGCTTTGATATCGCCACCTGGGATGCCGTGCTCCAGGTACCACTCGATCGCCTTCGGGTCTCGCGGTGCGCCGCCCTGGCCCGCGAGTACGCGGACATTCTTATCAGCGGCCGTATAAATCAGAAGGGGCACTTCACCGCCGATACAAAACGCGCCTACCGAAGTCACGGCCAGTGCGAGGAGGGTCGCGGCGCCGGCATCGGCAGCGTTGCCGCCTTGTTCGAGAATCTCAATACCAGCCGCGGTAGCGGCCACTTTTCCCGATACGACAACCCCGTTGCTTCCCGCAGCCGGTCCGCCTTGGGCGCCGCAGACCGGCGGCGCCAGCAAAGTTATCAGTAAAGCCGAAAGGAGCTCTTTCATCGCCCCCGTTTACTCCAGCTCAACCACGGCCAGGCCATAGATCCCCAATTGATCCGCGGTAAACCGCACGCCCTTGCCGTTCGGCGTGAATTTCACCGGTGCAAGCGCGGACAACGTGCCGCTGTAGCCGATACTGCGGACTTTCTTCGCCGCCGGCGGCGCGACGTTAACGGCGATATTTTTCGCCGGCGTGATCTCGCCGTCGATGGTGACGTTGTAATTTACCAGATGGATCAGCATGCGATCCTGCCGGGCAGTGACCATCGAAGTGATCTCGACGTAGGGTGCGGGAACGGCAAGGCGCGTCAGACCCGCTGCTCCGAGACCGGTCACTTTGTCTGCCACGCTCTCGAGAATCCGGCGGAGCGCCGGATCGATGCGGTTGCGTGTGTAGCCCTCGGGAATGTCGGCAAACAGGTCTGCCATGGTCGGACCGAAGGTCGTGTATTCGCCGCGCGCCTTCATCGGAATCAGGTATTTCGATGTGGGGATCGGCAGGGGGACGAACTCGACACGGCCCGCTTTATGCTTTTGCCCAACCAGTGAGGCAAGCGGCGAACTTTTCAGGGGCACGTTGTACTGGTCTTTCATGCCGGAGCGGCCCAGCACGAGCAGTGTCCCCCCGTCCTCGACATAGCGCACAAGCGCCTGCTGTTTCGTCGTGCTGAGCAGCGGCAGATAGGGAACTACGATCACGCCGTACCTGTTGAGGCTGGGGTCCGCCAGGTCGTCCTCGACGATCATGACGTGGGAGATTCCACGGTCCGCCAAAACGCGCGAGGTAGTGAACGCGAAGCTTAACTCGTCGGCGAGGTATTGATTGATCGATGCCAGGATGGCTACGTTGGCCGTGAGTTGAGCGGTGGCAAGATTTGCCTCGTTGTTTGCAAGAAAGTTATAGATAGCCGTGGCGCCGGGAGGCGTCTCCCGCTTTTCGCGGAATACAGCGTGATTCGCGGCGGCTTCGGCAATGTTGATCTGCGCCATCGCGCTCAGGCATTTTTCGGTCGGATTGGGGAAGATCGGCGGAGTGATCTCGGTGGCATAGATGATGACGGGCTTACCGTGGGCGGCCGCGGCCAGGAACTTTAATGCGGGGCTGTTGGTGATCTTGATGCCTGCCTCGTTCTTGCGCGGGGCGGTATCGAGGTACTCCTGAATCTCCGAATAGATGAAATCGTCATAGCCCTCGCGGCCGAGCATCTCCATGTTGCCGGCGGCATCGTAGGCGATGGGTCCATAGCCGAATCCGCCATACACATTGCCCGAGATCAGGAAGGTCGGATTGTATTCGCGCGCTACCTGTCTCAGGCGCCGGTGGAACTCGGCGACAGTATATCCACGGAACGTGATCCATTCCATCCAGAACGGGTCGCCGCGTTTCTGTGGCGGGGCCACACCGCGGTAAGTGGTAGTCCCGTATTTCGCTTCGGCTGCCTCCTTCGGCAGGTGCTGTGTGAGCCAGGCGGCGAACTTCGTGCGGCAGAATTCGCAGTAGCAGGTATTGGTGGCGATCTGCGTCCAGTCGATATAGGAGCCGTCGATCCCGGTCTCCGCCTGGGCGCGGATTCTGCCTTCCATCAACCGCGCGTAGTCCGGGTTGTTCGGACAGCCCCAGGTCTCGAAACGGCGGCCGGTCTTCTGGCCGTATGGCGCATAGCGGTAGAACGGAAACGTGCCGTCCGGGCGGATGGTGATCCAACTTGTAGGATCGTTGGCTGGCCGCGGCCCGATGTAGCCGGTGAACGCCTCCCAGTTTTCCCGATAGAATTTCAGTGCCCGGAGCTGGTCCTTGCGCGGTTGGGATTCTCCCGAATCGCTCTCGCCGTTCAGCGAGCTCGACAGGTAACGCAGGACGATGTAGCTCTTGTCGTGAAAGACGCGGTTCGCGGCCTTCGCTTTCTCCATCCCGGCGTCGAACTGCACGCGAGTGACGTCTTCGAAGTTTGGCGCGCCCGATCCGAAAGTGACCGTCAGGCGGTTACTTTCAAGGAACTTGAAATCGGTTTTGTGCCCGAGTCTCCAGTGCGCCCAATCGGTGTTCGGCTTCCATGCCTGCTGCGCGTAAAGGCCACCTGCTGCGGACAGTGCGATCACTGCGGCCGCGATGGGGCGAATGCATCGGCTCATGAACGATCTCCTCAGAATTCCACGCGGACAACGAACTGGAACTGACGAGGGCGGAATCCCTCAGCCAGCTCACTAACCGTGCCGAATGAGCCGCTGCCCCATCCGAAGTCCGCGCGTTGGAAGCGCGTGCGATTGAAAGCGTTGAACGCTTCCATGCGAACCTGCAGCTTCGCGGCCTCCGACAAGCTGAACTGTTTGCGCAGTCCGATATCCACATTCGCGATTCCCTGCGAGGTAAGGCCTTCCAGGTACCGCGGCGTGTTGCCGGGCTGCTGGTCGCCGGGATCGGCGAAGCACGACGAATTGAACACGAAGATACCGTCGGAGTCGCCGTTAAGCAGTGCGGCCGCGGCATTCTTGTAGCCTACTCCGGTGCCCGGACTCGAGCAGGTCAGATTGGGCCGTTGCCGCCCGCCGGAGAGTCGGCGGCGGCTCATTTCGATGTGGACCGGCTGACCCGATTGCAGGGTCATACTCGATGAGGCGGACCAGCCGCCGATCACCGCGTCGAGCGCCCGGCTCATATTGGTGCCGACTGGAAGGCCGCGGCCAATGGGCAAATTTGCGGTCAGCGCCGCCGCAAACCTGTGTGTCGCATTGTTGGCGCTGATCGTATACTCCCGGCCAAGACGGTCAAGCTCCTGCGGGCCTCCGCTGCCGAGCCATCCGATCCAGCCGTTGGCGCCGGAGGAGCTGTTGTCCATCGCGCGCGCCAGAGTGTAGCTGCCCTGGATGACGAAGTACTTCCCGTTGCGCTTGTCGAAACGGATCTGCATCGAGTTGTAACGGGAGACCGCGGCTTGCAAAGGCAGCCCGCTGAAGGAGCCGTCAAACTGAGGATACGGCCGCAGCAGGTTGAGGAGTGGAATCTCCTCGTCGTTATATCGCGAATCCGGCTCGTTGAAGATCGCATCCGGACCAACGAACATAGGCTGAAACGGATTCGGCACCAGGCTGTTCAGTTGTGAGCTGGTGTAATTCACGCGAATGTCCGACGGGATGAAGTTGCGGTTTCTGGTCCCCGCCGAGAAGCTGCCCCACGGGAGATGCGTACTCCGGTTCGCCGAGTAGTCCACGGCGACCACGATGTCACGGGGAAGGAGGCGCTGGATGCCGGCGCTCCACTGATAAATTTCTGCACCCTTGTTGAGCTCGTAGCTCAGGTCTCCCCCGTTGTCGAATCCCCACATGGCCAGCTTGCCGTACTTGTCGCCCTGCGGCGGCGCGATTCCGTTCGGAAACGGGTTGCTCAGCGTGGCGTACTGTGTCTGGTAGTTATCTTTCGTGAAATACGCGATGGCGTTCTTGAAATACGCCGGACCGCTGTACTGAAAGTTGGTCTGCATGTTGGCGCCATAATAAATGCCGCCCCCTGCCCGTATGACCGTCTTCTGATCCGGACTGTAGGCGAATCCCAGGCGAGGTGCAAAGTTGTTCCGGTCGATCGGAAGCGTACGGCGGCCCGGCCCGGGGAATATGGTGATGCCCCTGAGTTGCCCCAACCCTGGAACGTCCACTCCGGTGCCGGCGGCGAAATCCGCGAATGTCGAGCGGTTGTAGCGCTCTGTATAGGGAGTGCTCCACTCGTACCGCAAGCCAATATTCACCGTCAGCTTCGGAGTAACTTTCCAGTCATCCTGAATGTAGAATCCCGTTTCTTTCGACTTATCCGCCACGGGCGGCTTGATCCTGAGCTCACCGTCCGCGCTTCCCCAGCCAAGCAGCAGACCCGCGAAAGAATCGCCTTCGGTGACGACGCCGTTGTCGGGACTTTCGTTCGTCACATTAGGGCCAAAAGTGAACAGACCCGTCGGATTGTCCGGCTGCCAGAAATTGTTGAAAAACGTCCGCTGCTCACCGCCGAACTTGATGGAATGCGAGCCTCTGACCCAGGACAGCGACGACGAGTAAGTGTAGAGCGTGTGCGCAAAGTTGGTATCTACGCAGCACTCGTCGTACAAATTCGTATAGGCATTCTCGAACGCCATGGTGGGCATTCTGGCGAGCCCGTTGTTGATCATGTAACTTGGGAACCCGACGCTGGTCAGGTCCGGATAGTGGGTAATTCCCGGTGCGGAAACGCGATCTACACCAAAACGCCCGGAGTAAACAATCGCTGGTGTCACGGTCCAGGTGTAATCGGCAACGGCGTTATGGACACTGGTCTTGTAGGTAAACGAATCCTCCACAAAGGAAACGTCCTGCGGAGAATCGTTGCTCAGCCTGCTGTAGCGCACTCCCAGACGGTGGAAGTCGTTGAGTTGATGATCTACCCTGGCGTCGAACTGGTAGGCCGAACCGCTGGACCGCACGTTCTTGCGATAGTTGTTATAGTTCGTTCCGGCCTCGCCGGCGACGTTGGGCGTGGGAACGTAGGCGAGGAACTGCTTTGCGACTGGATCGATGAGTCCCTGCGGGATGACATTTCCTGCAAACGGCTGACGAATTCCGTCCTCGTTCATCGAAAAGGGATCATAGATGGTCACCGGGGCAAGGTTCCCTTCGTCATCGTAAGTCATGGTCTTCGAGAAGTCGCCCTGGCGCTGATCGCTGGTCGGAAAGGTTCCCGCTGCCTGCCACGAGTTGATACTCCGGGACTTTTCGAAGTCGAACAGGAAGAACGTCTTGTTCCGTTTGATCGGGCCGGAAGTAGCGCCTCCGTACTGATCGTGAACGTGAGGCGGCTTTTCGATACCGAAGACATTGCTGTAGAAGTCGTTGGCGTCCAGCGCATCGCGCTGGCCGAAGTACCAGCCGCTTCCGTGGAGCGCATTGCCGCCTTGCTTCATCACCAGGTTCACGACGGTGCCGCCGTTGTTGCCGTACTCCGCGGAGAAACTGTTGTTCTCTACTTTGAACTCCTGGATCACTTCGACGGACGGCGTGTAGTACACGTTTGTGTTGCCGCCCTCGCCCTGCTCCGGCGCGCTCACCGGAGCACCGTCGAAGCGGACCTCGGCGGTGGAATTTCGCTGTCCGTTCGAGACAAAGTTCGTCCCCGAAGGATAGCTGTCCCGGTTACCGCTGCCGGCCGATTCGGTAATGCCGCCTGAAAGGAACACGAGTCCAAAAAAGCTGCGGCCGTAGAGCGGGATCTCTCTGGTGTACTGGCCGCTGACCGACGTGCCAATCTCGGCGCCGCCCGTGTCGAGCGTGGGTGCTGCGTCGACCACCGTCACCGACGTTTCCACTCCGGCCACCCGGAGAGAGAAGTTAACGTTTGTGCTTTGGCTGATAGCGAGAACGACGTTCTTGGTTTCCTCCGTCCGGAATCCGGCCATTTCGGCGCGGATGGTGTAGGTCGCCGGACGCAGCGCGTTGAAAATATAGAAACCACGTTCGTCGGTGGTTGCGGTGTTTGAGATATTCGTGGCGATATCGGTGATTGTCACCTTCGCACCGACAAGCACGCCGCCGGAAGCGTCGTGAACCACGCCTCTCACCTGGGCCTCAAAGCTGGCCTGACCAGTTGCGGCCGCGGGGATAAGAACCAAGACTACGGCGAACGAAACTGCCAACCTGGTAATGCTGCGCAACATCGAAGCCTCCTAAGAACATCTGAGCCGTTGGCGAAGTCAGACAATTCCCGAAGCTCACTGCGTTCTCCGAATCGGGAACGCCTCTTTCACGCGACTGTCGAGATAGTATCGCTCGTCTATGGGGGTGTCAAGGCATAGTCTGGCCTTGAAATTCTTGCAATCCGTGGATTTGCTTTGTACCATGTACGCTAGCTGAGAACCGAACCGCTCATGCCCGGCTTCGTGCTTCGCAACGGCGGGCACGGTTAAAGCAAGAGAGCAAGCGAAGTGATCAGAAGATCCTTCTTCAAGACTGCCGCCCTGGCAGGGTTAGCGGTTCCGGTTAGCAGATCGCCTGCACAAGTTCTTGCCCACAATTGGGACCGGTACGATTTCGGCTCAGGCCCCCCGGTAGGCGGCCGCCTGAACCAGGGGCCATTCCCACAATACCCGCCGGAAGCGCGGTTCCCCGATAGCGACGTCGTCATGGCCACAACACCGGCTTCGGAGGTTGTACCGAACTATGGCCGGGGGTTGATTACCTATATCGCCGCCGACATGGGGCTGGACGAGATTGTCGGCGACGATAAGCCAAAGGCGATCGAACAACTGGTCAAGCTTCCACTGGGACAAAAACTGTACATCCGGCCCACCTGGCGCGAGGTACAGCCCCGCCGGGGCAGGTTGGAGTTTCCGGAGTGGTGGAAGCTCACCTTCGAACTTGCGCGCCAATACGATAAGCGCATCGGATTTCGCATTCAGATGCGCGCGCCGGATTACCGCGAAGAGGCGCTACCCGATTTCGTTCTTGAGAAGGTACCGATGGTGAAGCTCATCGGAGAGTGGCGGCGCAACCAGAAGGAAGGGTTCGAAGAGCCTCGTTACGACCACCCGTTTTTCCAGGAGGCGTTTCGCGAACTGAACGGGCTCCTCGCGGCGGAATTGAACGGCAATCCCCAAGTGGAGTTCATGGACACGTTCCTTTACGGCTTCTGGGGAGAGGGCCATACCTGGCCGTTCCGCAATAATCCGTTTCCCGATTACGACACAGCCGAGCGGACATGGATGCGCATGTTCGAGACGCAACTCGAGCACTGGACGAAAACGCCGCTGGTCACCAACACTCAGCCCGATTTCAGCGTAGTGGGCAACGCGGCGGTTCTGGACCGTTCGCTAAGGACTCACAACTGGATAAGAACCGACAGCATCTTCATCGAGAACATGCAAATCGAAGCGCTCAGCAACCGTCCTCCGTGGGTCGCGGCGGTGCTCGAGGTCGGGATGCATGAGCCGCGTGCCGGTTCGCCACAGGCGGCGTCACCCGCACCAGGGCAGATCAGTGACATGGAGAACCGCATTGCCCACGTACTGGACCTTGGTGCGAACTACTGGTCTCTCTGGAATTTCCATCGGATCAGCGCGGATGGAGTGCTGAACAGCTACCGGAAATTCGGCAAGCTGTTCGATGAGATCAACCATCGCATCGGATACAATGTACGGCCTTCGTTCGTGTGGTCGTACGGGGGCGATAATCCCGGTTTGATCATCGGCCTGGCGAACGACGGCATCGCGGGCGTGCCAGGCGTTCTCCGTATCTCCGTAGTAAGCGAGAATGGCAAAATTTCCAGCGGAGGCGGTCTGGATCCAGGCTATCCGCTGCCCGGTAAGATTCGCCAGGCGCAGATCCCGCTTCCCAAAGGCACCAAATGGGAAGGCCTGCGGCTTCGGGCGGAGCTTGAAGTGAAAGGTGTACGCTACCCGGTGAGATGGGCTTGCTATCAGAAGACAAATCCGGATGGTTCGCTGACGCTATCGCGCAATGTGCGCGGTTAGTGCCGGCCGCCGTTGTTTGCGCCGGTCTCCTACCGCTGGCGGGCGCCGGCCAGG
>DASTMK010000446.1:0-9880 GCA_035714225.1 Bryobacteraceae bacterium
GTAATTTTCAATGCTCACCTCCAAAGAGAAGTCCGATACAAAACGATTGCCCATGATGCCTATACGGGACGTCGTAATTTTCCCGTATATGATGACGCCTTTCGTCGTGGGCCGTGAATCGAGCGTTCGCGCTCTCGAAGAGGCGCTGGCCGGCGAAAAGAAGATTTTTCTAGCCACACAGCATGATGCTTCGGTGGACGAGCCGCGTCCCGACGAGATTTTCAGCGTGGGTACGATCGCCAACATTGTCCAGAGCCTGCGTTTACCGGATGGCAACATCAAGGTGCTGGTGGAGGGTGTCGAGCGGGCCAAAGTGGTTTCGGTGAGCGACGACGAAGGTTTTTTGCGCGCCGTAGTCCGCACGTCTCACTTTAAAGTGGAGGCGGGCACCCAACTGGACGCGCTGATCGGCCGTGTCACCACGCTATTCGAGCAGTACGTCAAGCTAAGCCAGAACCTCAATTACGAAAGCATGGTGGCGGCGGTGCGGGTGGATGAGCCCGGCAAACTCGCCGACACCGTGGGCGCTAACCTTCAGCTTACGATCGAGGAAAAGCAGGAGCTGCTTGAGATTTTCGATCCGGTGGACCGGCTCACACGGGTGGCCGAGATGCTGGACATCGAGATTGAGAAGCTCAATGTCGATCGCACCATCCAGGGGCGCGTGAAGCGCCAGATGGAGAAGGCGCAAAAAGAGTACTACCTGAACGAGAAGATCAAGGCGATCCAGAAAGAACTGGGACGCGGCGAGAAGAGCGAGCTCGACGAGCTCAAGAAGAAGATCGAAGCCGCAGGCATGACCAAGGACGCCTACGATAAGGCGATCACGGAGCTGAAGCGGTTGGAAGGCATGCCTCCCATGTCGGCCGAATCCACGGTGTCCAGGAACTACCTCGACTGGCTGCTGGCGATGCCGTGGAAGAAGCGCACCAAGGAGATCCGGGATTTACAGTACGCCCAGGAAGTGCTCGAATCCGATCACTATGGTCTCGAAAAGATCAAAGAGCGTATTCTGGAGTTTCTCGCCGTACGGCGGCTGGTGAAGAACCCGCGCGGCTCCATCCTCTGTTTTGTGGGAGCTCCAGGCGTCGGGAAGACCTCGCTGGGAATGTCGATTGCAAAAGCCACCGGCCGGAAATTCGTGCGGCTGTCGCTCGGCGGCGTGCGCGACGAGGCGGAGATCCGCGGACACCGGCGAACCTATATCGGGGCGCTGCCGGGCCAGATTCTTCAGATGATGAAGAAGGCCGGCACGCGGAACCCGGTGTTCATGCTCGACGAGATCGATAAGATGTCGATGGACTTCCGGGGCGACCCGTCCGCGGCTCTTCTCGAGGTGCTCGATCCCGAGCAGAACTTCATGTTCATGGATCACTACCTGGACGTGGAGTACGATCTGAGCCAGGTGTTCTTCATCGCGACGGCTAATGTGCTGCACACGATTCCGCCCGCGTTGCAGGACAGGATGGAAGTGATCCGTCTTTCCGGGTACACGGAACTCGAAAAGATGGAGATTGCCAAGCGCTTCCTGGTGAAGAAACAGATGGAGCAGAGCGGGCTGACCGCGCAGAACCTCCAATTCACTGACGAAGGGTTGATGGCGATCATCCAATCCTACACGCGGGAAGCCGGAGTGCGGAACCTGGAACGGGAAGTGGGCAACGTCTGCCGTAAGGTGGCGCGAAGTGTCGTCAACGCGCAAAGCGGAACGGACCCGCATACGCCCGAAGTAAGGGTAGTGGACGGGAAGTCCGTCGCCGAATTGCTGGGTCCGCAGAAATTCCGCGACACGCAGAGCGATAAAAAGAATGAGGTCGGCGCGTGTACCGGTCTGGCGTGGACCGAAGTCGGCGGCCAGATTCTCACAACGGAAGCGACGATCATGGAGGGCCGGGGTAAGCTGACTACCACGGGTAAGTTGGGCGACGTGATGCAGGAGTCCGCGCAGGCGGCCATGAGCTATGTTCGTTCGCGTGCGCAGCATCTCGGGCTGCCCCGGGATTTTTACCGCCACCTCGACATTCACGTGCACGTTCCGGAAGGTGCTATTCCGAAGGACGGTCCGTCGGCGGGTATCACGATTGCCACCAGTATTTGCAGTGCCCTTACGAGCATCCCCGTACGCTGCGATGTGGCGATGACGGGGGAGATCACGCTGCGCGGCCGGGTATTGCCGATCGGCGGGCTCAAGGAAAAACTGCTCGCCGCGCATCGGCAGGGCATCCTGGAGGCGGTGCTGCCACGGGACAACGAGAGGGACCTGCCGGATATTCCCGAGAATATTCGTAACGAAATGAAACTGCACTTCGTGGAGTCCATGGACGATGTGTTGAAGATCGCCCTGGAGCGGCCCATCGAGGCGTTGCCGGTTCCCGCGCAGCCGGCCGCGCTCGAAGCCACGAAGCGAGCCGGCGAAGAGAAGATTACGCATTAAGTTTCCGGTCCGGCCAGCGCGTTATGCAGGCGGAGTTCATGTGCAGCGCGGCGCGGCCGGAGGACTTCCCGCCCGAGAGGCTGCCCGAAATCGCGTTCCTCGGGAGAAGCAATGTAGGCAAGTCCAGCGTGCTGAACCGCCTGGTGGGTGCGGAGAGGCTTGCGTTCACAAGTTCAACGCCGGGCCGTACACAGACGCTGAATTTTTACAGAATTGAGAACCGGCTGTGCTTCGTCGATCTTCCCGGTTACGGATTCGCACGGACCCCCAAGACCGTATCCCGGGGTTGGAAGCACCTCGTCGAGGCTTATCTCAGCAGCCGGAAAGTCCTGGAGCTTTCGGTGCTCCTGCTGGATGTCCGGCGGGGCTGGATGGAAAAGGATCTGGAACTCAGGCAGTGGCTCGAGTTCCACAACCGGCGATACCTTGTGGTCGCCACGAAGATAGACAAACTAAACCATTCCGAACTACAGCGCGGCTTGACCGCCATCCGCAACGTGCTTGAGGGTAGCGAACTTGTGGCGTTCTCGGCCTTAACCGGCCAGGGAGTGAGGGAACTTTGGCAAGCGATTTGGAGAAACAGGAATCAACGGTAGCCGCTAATCCTCCGGAAACGGAGAAGGCGCCCGAGCAGAAGCCCGCCGAACAGGCGGCGCCTGCGCCGCAGGGTCAGGGGCAGGGCCAGAATCAGGCCCAGCAGCCCGGCCCGCAGAAACGAGGACGCGGCCACGGTAAAGGCGACGTTGGCGGCGTGAAGAACGGAGGCGCCGCAACCCTCGACCTTGTCGAACTGAAGGACATGAGCATTCAGAAGCTCAATCAGATCGCCAAGGACTTGAGCGTTCCGGGAACCGCCGGCCTTCGCAAGCAGGAGCTGATTTTCAAGATCCTGCAAACGCAGGCCGAGAAAAGCGGGCTCATCTTTTCCGAAGGAGTGCTCGAATGTCTTCCGGACGGATTCGGTTTTCTACGCGCACCGGAGTACAACTATCTCCCCGGCCCCGATGACGTGTACGTTTCCCCGTCCCAGATCCGGCGGTTCGACCTGCGCACGGGCGACACCATCTCCGGCCAGATCCGGCCGCCCAAGGAAGGCGAACGCTATTTCGCGCTGATCAAGGTCGACGCCATCAACTTCGAGCCGCCGGAGGAGGCGCGCAACAAGATCTTCTTCGACAATCTCACGCCCCTGTACCCGCAGGAGCGGCTCAAGCTGGAAACGACGAAGGAGAACTACTCCGGGCGGGTGATGGATTTGCTTACCCCGATCGGAAAAGGGCAGCGCGGTCTGATCGTCGCGCCGCCCCGTACCGGCAAGACGATGCTGCTGCAAAGTCTGGCGAACTCCATCACCACCAGCCATCCCGAGGTTGCGCTGATCGTGCTGCTGATCGACGAGCGGCCGGAAGAAGTTACCGACATGCAGCGCTCGGTGCGGGGCGAAGTCATCAGCTCCACGTTCGATGAACCCGCCTCGCGGCACGTGCAGGTCGCCGAAATGGTGATCGAGAAAGCGAAACGGTTGGTGGAGCACAAACGCGACGTGGTCATTCTGCTCGACTCCATTACGCGTCTCGCGCGAGCCTACAACACCGTGGTGCCGCCATCCGGCAAGGTGCTCTCCGGCGGTGTGGATTCGAACGCCTTGCAGCGGCCGAAGCGCTTCTTTGGCGCGGCCCGCAACATTGAAGAAGGCGGTTCGCTGACGATCGTGGCCACCGCCCTCGTCGATACGGGCAGCCGCATGGACGACGTCATCTTCGAAGAGTTCAAAGGCACCGGCAACATGGAGATCCACCTCGACCGCAAGCTGGTGGACAAACGTGTATTCCCGGCCATCGATATCAACAAGAGCGGAACGCGAAAAGAAGAGTTGCTGCTGCCGCGCGAAGAACTCAACCGCGTGTGGATCCTTCGTAAAGTGCTAAATCCGCTGTCGCCGGTCGAGTCGATGGAACTGCTACTCGATAAACTTTCGAAAACCCGCAGTAACGCCGAGTTCCTGGCTGCGATGAGCGGATAGGCACGGGATACCAATCGACTCAGCCGGCGGATCTCCGGGCGCCAGAACCCGTTCGCGGGCGGCTGCTCTGCCGCTAAACTGATCTCTTATGCGGGCGATCTCCCCCTTGACGCTTTGTTTCGTGCTGGCCGCTATCTGCGCGCCGGCACGCGGCGCACAGTTGCCGGCATGCGATTCAACGCCCACGTACTCGCCCTGCGAGATCGAATTTGAGCTGAACGCACAGGAAGCCGCCGCCCATCCAAACCCTTATCTGACGGTGGAGCTTCAGGTGGAGTTCCGATCGCCGAAGTTCCGGACGTTCCGCATGCCCGCGTTCTGGGATGGGGAGCGGCGGATGGTGGTGCGCTTCACGCCCATCGATGCCGGGGCATGGGATTATCGTGTTTCAAGCAACGTCGCGCGGTTCGAAGGCGTTATGGGGAAGTTTGCCGCCACGGATTCCGGCTCGTCCGGATTCATCCGCCCGGCCAACGTCCATCACTGGGCGACGACGGAAACCAACCAGCCTCACCTGTGGATGGGGGATACGAATTACCGGTTTGCGACGATGGATCGCAAGCTCTTCGAGTACTTCGTGTCGAAGCGTGCCGAACAGAAGTTCAATCATCTGCGCGGCCTTGTGCTGGCCGACCCCGCGCGCGCCTATCCTTCGCCGGACAAACCAGACCCGGCCTACTTCCGCGAAGTGGACGAACGCATCCTCCTGATGAACAGGAGCGGCATCGTCTTCGACCTGATCCTCGGCGGCGACGAGAATGAGCTGGCAAATCTCTTCGCCTCCCGCGAGCAGCGCGAGCGCTACGTCCGCTACCTGGTAGCGCGCTATTCCTCCATGAACATCACCTGGCAGGGCGTACAGGAGTTCGAAGAGTATGAGAACGGGCGGGACCTGCTGCGCGAACTCGGCGAGCTGCTGAAGAAACTGGATCCCTACGGGCACCCCCGCTCGACGCACGCCGTAGTGACGTCTTCGCCGCTGCTGCCGGATGGCTGGATGACCCATATCATCTACCAGTCCTCGGATAATCAACTGGGCGCAATCGAACACCAGATCTTCGGTGTGCCGCAGGTGAACGCGGAGTTTGCCTACGAAGACAGCGGGGCCGGCAAGTCTCACCCGCATCATGTGGATACGAACGCGTTCCGCGCCCGTCTGTGGAATTCCACCATGAACGGACAATATCCCACCTTCGGCAATACGGGAACTTATGGGGGAAAGGCATTCCCGCTGGATGCGAAGTTTCTGGATTCGCCGGGCGCCAAGCAGATGACCGTCTGGTACGACTTCTTCGCGGGCACCCGCCACTGGGAGCTGCAACCCTACTTCGATGTGGATGGCGGCCGCGCGGTCGCGCTGGAGGAAGTGGAATACATCGTCTATGTGGAGAAGCCGTCCGGCCCGGTGGAGGTGCTGGTGGCGCGGCACAACTACGATGTCCGATGGTTCAATCCCCTCACCGGCGAGTACGTCCCGCGGAAGAACTATAAAGGCGAACGGTTCGTCGGCGAACCGCCGGATACCAGTCACGATTGGGTGCTGCATATTTCGAGGGAAGGCCGGAAGGAAGGGATGCTGCGCTCATACAAATTCGAGTCGCGCCGCACGTTGATGCAGGAAATCGAACGGAATCCCACGCGCGTGCCGTTTGAGATCGTACAGCCGTCTTCGGAGGAGATTTCCTTCTCGAAACCGCCGCCGTACTCGGTCAAGCTGACGCGGGAGACGCGGGCCACGCGTTCCATGATGTATCTCTGGACAGGTGAGGTTTCCACCGGCCGTCAGGGCGCGCGCGTATTGGGCACGGGCGTAGACGGGACGTTGCGAAGCTGGAAGGCCCTGGCCGAACAGATTCCCGGGGTGCTGAACCTCCGCGTACACGGGATGAATGCCAACGGAAAGGTTTATGCGGTGGACCGGGTCTACAGGCTGGCGCCGTGAGCGCCCGGATTCTGGCGCTTGATACCACCTCGGAGTTCGGCAGCATCGCACTGGCCGTGGGTGGAGAAACGATCGAAGAAACCCTTCTTCATTCGCCCGACGGATTCGGACATCTTCTCTTTGACGCGATCACGCGCGCGCTTCAACGGCACGGATGGGCGGCGGACTCCGTCGATTGCTTTGCGGCCGCCTCGGGCCCGGGGTCCTTCACCGGGGTGCGTATCGGATTATCGGCGGTGAAAGGTCTGGCCGAAGCGTTGAACAGGCCGGCGGCGGCCGTATCGAATCTCCAGGCGATGGCTTTGTTCTCGGAGTCACCGCTGCGCGCCACTCTGCTGGACGCACGCCGGGGCGAGATCTACGGCGCGGTCTACGACGAATTGCTGGCTGCCGTGGTGGAAGAGCGCGTCCTGAAATTTCGCGACTGGCTCGCGATTCTCCCGCGGGAAGAGTTCGAATTTGTCGCGCTCGACCCCGCTTTCTTCCGCCCCTCGCTTGCGGGAACGCGCTTCGAACAACACTCCTGGCGGCAAGCACCCCGGGCGCTCGCGGCAGCCGTCGCGCGTATCGCCAACCGGAAGCTCGAACGGGGCGAAGTTACCGATACGGCGGCGCTCGATGCCAACTACGTGCGGCGGTCGGACGCGGAACTGTTCTGGAAAGACGAAAGCTGAAAGCGGAGGCTTCCGCGCGCCTCATTCCCGCACGCGGAGCTTCGAGCCCTGCTGTTCCGCCCAGCGATTGAACTCGGCCACCATTTCCTTCGACCAGCGCGCATCGATCTCGCCCGGCGTATACTTGCCGGAACGAAGCATCTGGTGTCCCCATTTGTCCCGCAGTTGCGTCAATTCGGAGGAATCCGCGACCTTCTCCGCCAGGTGTGCCGGAATGAACGTCAGCCCTTCGGGATCGCTTACCACCACGTCACCCGGCATCACGGTCGCCTCTCTAATGCGAATGGGTACGTTAATCCCCATCATCGTCACGCCGGCGATGGCGGATGGATCGACGCCGCGGACATAAGCACGGAAACCCTGAATTTCCGAGATGCCGGAGACATCGCGAATGCCTCCGTTCACCACCAGTCCGTTCTTGGATTTGGTGAAGATGGAGGTGGCCAGATTATCGCCGGCGAAGGTGCCATCTTTGATTTTCCCGAACAGGTCCACCACCAGGACGTCACCGGGCACGAGCGTATCGATGACCCAGGAGTTCTGTCCCCTTCCCACGCGGCCCTCCTTCTTTCCATAGTCGTCGATGACCGCATTCACGTCGGGGCGCGCCGGCAGGAAGACCGCCGTCACGACGCGGCCCACCATGCGTCCGGGGCCGGAGTTTACTATCTGCCAGCCGCCTTCGAACTGGTTGAAGTAGCGCTCGCTCCGCAGCACGCTCCATGCTTCTTCGGCAGTCGCGGTTTTCAGGCGCTGGAGGACCTCGTCGGGGACTTTCGGACGGCCGTCGGGGAAGCGCTCGCCTTTCCATTCGCGCGTAAACTCGATGCGCTGCTCTTTCGAGAACATTCCCAACTGGCCGTAGAGCGATCCAGCGGCGCAGATTGCAAGAGCGGCCAGGCCGGCAACTGGAACCATCCGTTTCATTTGTAAATTCTCCCTATCCCGATACCGCTTGCTTGCGCGCGCGGCTCGGTTATTAGCTTAAGACAAAACCTATAGTTTATGTCGGGCTTCGCCGATCTAAGGATGTGCGTGTTACAGGGTGGATGATTGCGCTGCCGTTTCTGTTGCCGCGATTGTGGGGGCAGGCGCCGGATCCGTATGAAGCGCTGAGAGCGGCGATGGAGGCGTCCATCGCCAGGCAGCAGCACTCGGTTTCCGGGAGCATGGAGCCATCGGTGGCGAAGCAGCGTGTGTCGATTCAGGCGCAGGCGCAATCCGCGACTCCCGTGGCGGGCGAGAGCGCATCTACATTTTTCACTGTTTCCTGGCCGCGTCCCCCCGGATTCGCGGCGGAAATAGCGCCGAGGCCCGAGTGCCGGCCCGTGTCGCAGGATGAGATCGGCGACGCCATCCAAGAGGCCGCCGAACGCGAGGGGCTGACGCCCGATCTTCTGCGCGCCGTAATCCACAAGGAGTCGTCCTATCTGCCGTGCGCGGTCTCTCCAAAGGGAGCCCTCGGCCTGATGCAACTCATGCCGGCTACCGCCTCTGCGATGAAGGTCGGCAATCCCTTCGATCCCAAACAAAACATTGACGGTGGTTCGCGTTTTTTACGGAAATTGCTGAACCGCTACGGCAACGATCTCTCTCTGGCTCTCGGTGCGTACAATGCCGGGCCGGGCAATGTGGATACTTATGGAGGGCTGCCGCCGTTTCCCGAAACCATCGATTATGTCAGCGATATCCTGGGCAAGCTCGGTGTGCAATAGTATAAAAGCCTACCTTGGTCTAAAATTCTGGCTCTTTAGTACTAAAGAAATCTGTACCATTGCCGATAGGAAACACTGACGGCGGTTTTTTGTCAGTTCGTCCGTGCAGTATGCACATAACAACGCACGAATCTAGCGCTATTAACGAGCTTTCTTCAACGCAGCCCGCATTCCTGTGTGAAGGATTTCCGCACGACGCGCCGGCGGATTCGTGCATTCTGATCGTCGATAATCAGGAAATCAACCGGCGCGTACTGCGCGGTATTCTCAAATCCTCGCGCTACCGGATTCTGGAGGCAACTTCGGCGGAAGATGCCTTGGCAGTGTTGGAACGTGAAAAGGTCGATCTGATCATAGTCGATTTCGTGCTTCCGCAGATCAGCGGACCCGACCTCTGCCGCCGGTTAAAAAGCAATCGCAAGACACAGTTCATTCCCATCGTCATTCTGACCAGCGTGCAGGGCGTTGAAAACGAAATCAACGGGATGGTGTCGGGCGCCGACGAATTTCTTACGCAGCCGCTTCACGGCGATGTCGTCCGGACGCGTATCCGGGCCATGCTGCGCAACAAGGCGGCGGTCGATTCACTCGAAGAAGCCGAAAGCATTCTGTTTGCGCTTGCCCAGACCATTGAGCATCGCGACTCTTACACCGCCGGACATTGCCAGCGGCTGGCCGCATACAGCTCGGCAATCGGCATAGCGATGGGACTCCCCCGCACTTCAATCATCGCGTTGCATCGAGGGGGCTATCTCCATGACATTGGAAAAATCGGGGTACCCGATTCCATTCTCTACAAGCAAGGTCCCCTGACGGCCGAGGAATGGGAGATCATGCGCACGCACACGATTCGCGGCGAGCAGATCTGCCTGGCAATGAAAACGCTGGCGCCCGTATTGCCGATCATCCGGCATCATCACGAAAAGTACGATGGATCGGGATATCCGGACGGGTTGCGGGGCAAAGAAATACCGCTGCTGGCCCGAATTCTTCAGGTGAGCGACATTTACGATGCGCTCACAACCGCACGGCCCTACAAACCCGCGTTTTCTTCCGCACGCGCCATGGCGATCCTCGAAGAGGAATGCCAGG
>DASTMK010000447.1:0-3377 GCA_035714225.1 Bryobacteraceae bacterium
GCATCCCCGTTCATCTCCACACAATGCGGGTCTTCGTGGCGGCTTGTGTGAGGGGTTCGATATCGAAGTGCCTGTAAAGGTCGAGGCAAAACAAGTCCGCGCTATTCGAAAATTCGACTGGCGCATCCAGCAGATGTGCCAAGGACTTCATCCCCTTACGGAAGACAACCTCTGAGAAGAGGTCCGGCTCAAGCACGGCGGCGACAAGGGCGATGACCTGGCTGCGAATGCCGGAGGTCTCGATGCGCAGCATCTTCGCGCCCCCCGACTTCCTGATCCACCGCCCGGTCGAGGCGACTTGCGCAGCCTCGATCCCGAGAGCCCGGTCGCCTGTCGCTGCCAGCAACTGCCCAAAGGTGCGAAGGCCGGTGGCCCGGGGTTGTGCGTCCCCAATAAATAGAGGATCGAGAGCCAGCACCCGCTCTCCGCGATTCACGCGGTCGGATACCTCCCCACCGGCGGCTTTCCTCCCGTCGTCGTTCAGCATAATTGTCGCAGGCCCTTCCTGTGATGCCGAAAGCGCCTGGAGCCATACGGCGCTGGCGCTCAAGCCATTGTCGAACTCGAAGCGGTATGACCGGGTCTCGAGTCCGCGTCGATGGCTGTTTCCGACCGCCCAGGCATGGCGCAGGTCCACGGGCCTGTAGCGAACGGTCTGACGCAACAAATCCCGTTGGCTTTGCGCCCATGCACTCCGCGACGCGTTGCCGGAAGGTCCCCCGCGCCGCTCGATCCGCGCGGCGAGCACTTTGGCTACGCCGAGGATCGTGAGATTATCCTTCGGCAGCCCTACTGCGAGTTCGTCATAGCTTTTAATTTCGGCGTCCACCGGGATTTCCCGCTCAGCGGCCGGCATTCCGAAGTGCCTGGCAAAGAAGCGGTAGGACTGCTGCCGGTTATCCAGTTGGTAGTTATGGGTGGAGGGATCCGTATTTTCGTGCCAGGAGAGCCGGTCGGCATCACCATACAGTTTGAAGTACGGCCGCACAAAATCGAAGATGTAGGGCTTGACGAGCGGTGCACGGAAACAGCAGTCGTCCTCCACGTTGTAGACCAGCAACGTGGGGCGCGGTGCCCGTATCGCTGTCAACAGAGGGTAATCCGCGATGGTGAGAAGGTCGGTTGCGTTCTGTTCAACGTCCCCGACGTCGGCCGGTCTCTCGATACGAGAGGCCAGGGACGAGTAGCCGGCCACGGGCACTGCTGCGAAGACCCGCTCATCAAGAGCGCTGAGCACGATGGTCTGCCAACCTCCCCCTGAAAGTCCCGTCATGCCGATGCGGCTTCGATCGACAGAAGGGTGCTGGTAGAGGTAGTCCAGCCCCCGGCGCATCGCAAGATAGAACAGGCCGAGGGAGTTGGACCCCACCAGGTCCAGATGTGCGGCGAACCAGTGAACGTTCTCCGAATGGGCGAGCTCGCCGAAGGACAGCCACTCCAGGTTGAGCGCCAGGATGCCTCTTCTCGCTTGGTTAATGCAACGCTTTTGTTTGTATTCGATGCTCTTTCCCAACGGCCCGACGTGGCCGTTCACGTTGAGGATGGCCGGCACTTTTCCTTGCATGTTCGCCGGCTCGTACAGAATGGCGGTGGACTGCATCCCGGGTACGATCTCGTAACGCAATCGGCGCATCCGGTACTCCGGGTTCGCCTCGATCACGCCGAGGTCCTCAAACTTGAGCGGTCCATCGACCCATTCACGTGGCCAGCCGTGAAAAACGATCTGTTTTAGGATGCGTTCCTTCAGCTGCCGAGCTTCAGCAGTCCAATTCTCAGCCCGGGCGGGCCAGGGAGGGACCTGGACCTTGCGCATCAGGTACGTGCGCAGCTCCGATTCCGCCACGTCCGGAGGCAGAATAGGGGTTGAGAGATAGCGCGTCACATCTCCGGGTTGCGTTTGGGCAACGGCGGATGCGGCGATTAACAGAGCGAGGAATACCCCCTTCCGCATGTCAAGCATGTTACTCCTCCTCGAACAACCAGTCGAGATCTCCCCTATTGCGCGAAAGGCGGCGGCCCTGAAGGCCGGCCTCCACACCGCTGCCGGGTTTCACGAAACCGAGGATGACGAAGCCACCCTTGCCGAAGTTCACCTGGTTGCGACCGGCGGGAAGCAGGTGGCTGAAGACACGCACCGGCGGAAGCCGGGGCGCCAGCACGCCGCTTTCGAGCACCAGATCCCACTCGTCTTTTGGAGGTGTGGCCCAGTGCCCTGCTCCCGAGGGGAAGCCGACCAGGATGCGCGCGGGTTCGGCTATTTCCAAATCCACCGTCACGCCGTTCTCAGCCGCTGCTGCCGAGATCCGGATTCCGGTGAGGCCGCGCAGTTCATGCGCGACCTCCGCAGCCGTGTAAGAGCGGTCCGTGAACAGCGCGGCTCCCCGGCCGACCGTGAACACCTCTGCACCAAACGTGAGAGTTTTAACACTCACCGCCGAAGCGCGAGTGTCTGACGCGCCGTTCGTTGGCAGCGGGGGGGTGCGGCCCGGGTCGCGCAGCCGCGCGCGGTTCCGGCGGAACACGGCAGCCTCTTTCTCGTACTCAGGCAGACACTGCCGCCAGTGGATGTATCGGCCGGGGCCGGAGATGAAGGGAATCCGCCTCGATGCCGCGTGCAGGCTATTGGCATCCCGGTATGCAGTCCCGGTGAGGCGCACCAGTTCGCGGTATTCCTCCAAGCTCCAGTCCAGGAGTTCCTGCGCGCGATCGAGATCGGCCAACTCTCCGCTGTAGCGGTACCGGAGAACAGACGCGGCGGCGTGCACCTTCCACGCATAGTATCTGGCGATCGCGCGGATGGCATGGACGTCGTTCCGGAGGCGGGCGAACTCCTCGTGGCCGGACGTAACCAGCGGCGCAGCGGCCTCGATGTCCGCCACTGCTCGCGTGGCGACCTGCACGAGTTCGTCGGCCAGACGCGGCGGGGTCTCTCCCGTGTGAGGCTGCTTTTCCCACTCGCGCTTTGCCCATTCCTCGAGTCGCTCCCCGGGCGGCGCGGTCGCCTCCCACATCTCGACCCATGGGGAGTAGCGCGCCGGGCTGATCAACTGCGTCATAAGCATGCCCAGCGCAAAGGTCTGGCGGGCGCCGGTCGTGATTCCGATGCGGGGCAGCAGCCGCGGCAAGACCTCTCCGGAGAGCTCGTAAGCGTCGAGGATGCGCGCGGCGGCCGCGCGTGAGCCGTATCGTAGGGCGATCCGGTCCACCCAGTGCCGCCGTTCGGCCGCCGCGTCACGCTTCGGATTCCAGGCATAGCGTGCCCAAGCCTCGAACCAGATCCAGTCGCGGTCGATTTGCAGCAGCGGCGGGGAGACCACGTCGGCCGTGACCGGCCAATCCCAGTACCGCAGCGGATATAGGTGCAGGCCCTTGGCTCC
>DASTMK010000448.1:0-1746 GCA_035714225.1 Bryobacteraceae bacterium
TTCGTTCCGGCACCCGGGGCAAGGAGCGGAATCCCACTTCCAAGCAGCACAGGAATGACGGCAACTTCCACCGTGTCCACAAGGCCCCCGTCGAGGAGCAAGCGAAAGAGCTTACCCCCACCGTAGAGCCAGATATCGCGGCCCGGCTTCGCCTTCAGGGCCGCCACAAACTCACGCGGATTATCGTTTACAATGCGGACGCCCGGGCGCATAGCCGGAGGAAGTGTTCGTGAGAACACGAAAACGTCCAGATCTGGCATGCCGTACCCACCCTGCTCCGAGAGAACTTCGTAGGTCTTGCGTCCCATGACGGCCGTGTCGAATTCCTTGAACAGCGCTGTGAAATCGATGGCCGGATCCATCACGATCCAGTCGTATTCGCCATTCGGTCCTGCGATGAAACCGTCCAGGCTTACCGCCACCTGGTAGCGCAGTCGTCTGCTCATGACCCAGATCCATTCACTTTACCTTGATTCCCGGCGAGCAGATAGAATAATGTCAACATGCAGGCTGGGCGAATCTCCTGGGTTATCGTTCTGTGCGGCGCGCTGATTCCCATTGCGTCGGCACAATCCAACTCCACTCCGCCGGGAGTGCGCTCTTTCTTCGTGCAACACTGTTTCGCCTGCCATAGCAACAAAGCAAAGACGGCCGGGCTCGATCTTGAATCCCCCGTCACGGACCATACCGTGTGGGAAGATGTGCTGCGAAAAATTCGAAGCGGTGAGATGCCCCCGGCTCCGATGCCCCGGCCCCGCCCAGCCGATATCGCGGCAGTATCGAAGTGGATTGCGTCCGTTCCTCTCCGGCCGGGAACACAGCCACAGAAGGTGGACCCCGGCCGTGTCACCGCACGCCGTTTAAATAGGGCCGAGTACGATAATACGATCCGCGATCTGCTGGCCGTCGATTACCGCCCGGCGCGCGATTTTCCGGCCGACGATAGCGGTTATGGCTTCGACAACATCGCCGACGTGCTGTCGCTCTCACCCGTTCTGATGGAGAAGTATTTTGCCGCTGCGGAGGAGATCAGCCGGATCGTTCTGCCAGGCAACGTGGCTCCAAAGCCGACGGCCGAGCGATATAAACAGGAGCAAACCGCCGGCGCCAAACCAGGTTTTCTCGAGATCCGGCACCGGTTCCCCGCCGAGGCCGAATACGACCTGCGGGTTGTGCTCGGTGGCGTCCGCCCGCCCCGCTCGCCTGAAATCCGGATGGCTTTCCTGCTCGATGGACGGGAGTTGCAGACTTTCGGCGTCGATCCGGGACGAGGCAAACCGCGCAGTTTCGGGACGCGCCTGGTGGTAAAGGCGGGCGAACGCAACTTGCGAGCGGTGTTCCTGAACGATGATTACAACCCGGAAGAACATTCCTTGAATGCCACGGATCGCCACCTTACTATTGACTACATTGAAGTCCGGGGGCCTTACAATATTCGCGGTACTCTGACCGAATCGCAGCAGAAGGTGTTTGTTTGCGGGCATGTCGCGGACCACCATCATCCGGACTGCGTGCGAGATAACCTCTCCGATCTGGCACGCCGGGCATTCCGGCGCCCGGTTTCCAAAGAGGAGACCGGCCCTCTCGTTCGCTTCGTCAAACTCGCAGCGGAACAGGGAGACACGCTCGAAGATGGGATGCGCCTTGCCCTGCAGGCGATTCTGGTCTCGCCCCAGTTTCTGTTTCGCATCGAGCGCGACCCGCCGGGCGGTGCCGCGCACCCTGTCACCGATTTCGAACTTGCTT
>DASTMK010000449.1:0-4867 GCA_035714225.1 Bryobacteraceae bacterium
ACTACTACCCGCAGCGGTACGAGACCAAGCAAGTGTTCCGGCTCATGGATCTCGCTCTCACACAACTCGAGAAGAATCGCGATTCCATCGAGCTCGCGCTGAACGCATCCGACATCGAACGGATCAACAAGAAAGGGAAGATAGCCGCTGTCCTCGACCTGGAGGGAGGATTCGACCTGGACGGCGATCTGGGGATTCTCCGCGATTTATATCGCCTGGGGCTTCGCTCCACGCAGCTTTCCGCGCATAACTGGACGAGCAATTTCGCCGATTCCTGTTGCGCCGCACCGAAGTTTCATGGCTTGAACGATCACGGCCGGGCGGTGATACGGGAGATGAACCGGCTGGGAATGGTCATCAACATTTCGCATGCATCGGATGAAGCCGTAGCTCAGGCCATCGAATGGAGCAGTGTTCCGGTTGTGGCGACGCACCACGGCCTACGCTCGCTGAATAACATTCCACGCAACATGCCGGAAGAGCTGATGCGGAAGCTGGCGGCTAAGGGCGGCGTAATGGGATTTCAGATCGGCAACGAATTTCACAACCGCAAGGCCTTTGACTGGCGGACGAAGCACGCGGGCAAGCCGTTCTGGGATACCGACCACATCGCTAAACGCGAGCAACAGCCTTCGATCGAGGAGGTTGACCGCAGAGTGGCGCCGCAGTTTCCGATGGTCGGCTTGAACATGCCGGATGACGTGATCTTCGCGGTGGATGATTGGATCGCGGTGGTGGAAAAAGCGATCGGCATCATGGGCGAAGATCATGTCGCGCTGGGTAGCGATTTCGACGGCGGACCCACATTGCCGCGCGGCATGCGCGATATTTCCGATACTCCGATGCTGACGGATGCAATGCTGCGCCGCGGCTGGTCCGAACAACGCATTCGGAAATTTCTGGGGCTGAACCTGATGCGCGTGTTTCGTCAGATTACGGAAAAGAAATAAGGCGAAAGGCATGGCGGGATATGAAAAGACTTATCCCAATCCTCTGCGCTGTGGCTCTCGCAACGCCTGCAATGCCGCTCGATCTGGTTCGGAACGGTAAATCGGCTTACAGTATCGTCATCGCTCCGGACGCTTCCGCCTCCGAACGCCACGGAGCGGAAGAGTTGCAGAAGTTTCTCGAAGAGATCTCCGGCGCACGTCTGCCGGTTACCACCGAACCCCGTTCAAACATGGTGCTCGTGGGCCGGAGCCCCACTCTGGATACGCTGAAGCTGAACATCGACTTCGACGAACTCGGCCCGGAGGGCTTTGCGCTCAAAACCGCCAGTAAACACCTGGTCATCGCGGGCGGCCGCCTGCGCGGCACGATGTACGGTGTCTACTCCTTTCTCGAAAAACTTGGCTGCCGTTGGTTTACGCCGGAGGTGAGCCGGATCCCCAAAATGCGCAGCGTTTCGATCCGCGAATTGGACGAAACGCAAAAGCCAGCTTTTGAGTATCGCGAGCCGTTCTTCGCCGAAGCATCCGACGCAGAGTGGGCCGCGCGGAACAAAGCGAACGGAATGCTCATGAAACTCGACGCCGCGCGGGGCGGCAAGATCCAGTACTTTCCGTTCGTGCACTCGTTTGAAGCGCTCGTATCGCCAAAACGGTATTTCCAGGATCATCCCGAGTACTTTTCTCTGATCGACGGCAGGCGCCGCGCCGAACGCAGCCAACTCTGCCTCACGAATCCCGACGTGCTGCGGATCGGGATCGAGTCTGTCGAGCGCTGGATCGCCGAGCACCCCGACGCAAACATCCTGTCCGTCTCGCAAAACGACTGGACGGGTTGGTGCGAGTGTGACAATTGCCGCCGCGTGGAAGAAGAGGAAGGCGGCGCCCACTCCGGCCCTTTGCTGCGGTATGTAAATGCGCTCGCGTCGGAAATAGAAAAGAAACATCCCGACAAGCTGATTGACACGCTTGCCTATTGGTACACCGAAGATCCACCTTTGAAGGCGCGTCCTCGCAAAAACGTTCGCATCCGCTTATGTCCCATCGGTGCCTGCGAGGCGCACCCCTATGAGCAGTGCAAGTACAACGCCTATTTCATGAAGAACCTGCGGGCGTGGGCGAAGATCACCAACCAGCTTTACATCTGGCACTACAACACCAACTTTGCTCATTACCTGCTTCCCTTTCCCGATTTTGATGAGCTTGCCGCCGACATCCCGATGTACCATCGCACGGGCGTCGTCGGACTGTTCATGGAAGGGTCGCCGAGCAGCGCCGGTGGGGCGGAAAACGCGGAGTTGAGATCCTATGTAATGGCCCGTCTCATGTGGGATTCCGGCACGGACGTCGAAAAGGACATCGATGAATTCCACCAGGCCTATTACGGTGAAGCGTCACGGCCGATGCGCGCTTATTTCGATTTGATGCACCGCGAGGTGCGCGTGCCGCCGCGGGGCAAGGGACATCACATCTGGATTTATGACCGTCCCTCGGCGCCCTATCTGAATGAGGAATTTCTCGCTGAGGCCACGAAGCTTTTCCGCCAGGCCGAGGCGGCGGCTTCGAGCGATGTCGTGCGCAACCGGATTCGCAAAGCGCGCCTGGGAATCGACTATATCGACCTGACCCGCGCGAAGAAGTTTTCCGTCGAAGGCGAATGGTATCGCCCCGCCAACCTGAACGCGCTGAAGGACCGCTGGCAGACATTCGTAGCGGCCGTGCGAAGCTTCGGCATGACGCACATCAGCGAATCCACTCTGCTGTCCAAAGACGAGCAGGACTTCGAAACCTTCGTACGGCCTTATGCGGTCGCCTCGCTCGAGAATGAACGGCTGCGCGTGCATGTCGCCCCCGAACTGGGCGGCCGCGTGACTCACATCATCGATAAACGCAACGGACGCGACCTGTTGCTGCATCCTGAACCGGGTTCAAAACAGTATCCAAACCTGGGCGGGCTCACCGTCGCACCGTATGCCGACTACGTCTCGCGCCAGCCATGGAGCACGTCCTGGAGCCTGAATCGAAACGCATCGAGACAAGAGCTTTCGCTCACGGGTGTCTCTGAGAACGGACTCGAACTGCGGCGCACGCTAAAACTGGACGGGCCGATGCTACGCACGCAAACCGTGCTCGAAAATAAGGGCTCGGCTCCGGTCGAGGCGGTGCTTCAATCGCGTTGGGAGGTCGATCCCGGTTCGCTCGAACATGTGATTGTGTCGTACGGCAGACAGGATGGAGCAACCGTCGAAAAGCAGTTGATCGAGCCGGAGAAGCAACCCGCGGGCACCGAGTTTTACACCGGCGCCGAACAACCGAACGGCGAATGGCAGGTATTGAATCACGCCGGAGGACCCGCCATTGTGAACCGCTTCGCCAAAGACCAGGTAGCACGCTGCTTTCTGAACTGGACCGCTAAAAGCGAAAATCGAGTCGGCCTCGCCGTAGCCTCCCCACGCCGCACACTCCAACCCGGGGAGACCCTCACACTCGAAGCGGACTACGGAGTGAAATAATAGGGCCGTCCCCGTCGCTCCACATAGCTTGAAACCATGCTTGCCGGGCTGCTACGAGTGCCGCCGGCTCGCACTGTGTAGGATCCGGGATTTCTGGCTTGCCGGCCGAAAGCCCGCAAGTGCCATTACCTTTCAGTTAAGAGATAGAATCGTCTCAAAATAGCAGCGGGACCAGCGAAGTGCCGACGAGGAGGATGTCCATGACGAGGCATCGATTTCTTGCTCTTTTCGCCTTTTTCTGCGCGCCGCACATCGCGATGGTCACTACCTCGGCCCAGACACCAGGTGGGCCGGTGGTAATTGGCGAGATGGTGCAGTTTGAGTCGAATATCCTAAAGGAATCGAGATCGCTGCTCATCGCGAAACCCGACGGATATGAAGCCAGTACCGAACGCTACCCGGTTCTCTACCTGCTCGACAGCGAATTGTACTTTAATTACACGAGCGCAATAGAGGCTTTCCTCGCCAGGAACGACCGCGTTCCGAAGACGCTCGTGGTCGGGGTTGTCAGTGGAGACACAGCGCGCCGTACGCACGATTTGACGCCACCCTCGACAGCCGAGAACGACAACCGGTTCTCACCCGGCAACGGCGGAGCGGATGCGTTCCTCTCATTCCTTGCCGATGAATTGATTCCCTTCGTGGAAAGGACCTATCGTACGCGGCCCTATCGACTGCTGATCGGCCACTCGTTCGGCGGGCTGTTCGCCGTTTACGCAATGGCTAAAGAGCCTGCGCTCTTCAATGGGTACATTGTCGCCGACCCGAGCATTTACTGGAACAACCAGGCGGTAGTCGCGCAGGCAGAGTCGTTTCTCACACACACCAAGTCTCTTCAGGCGGATTTCTACATGGCGGCATCCGGCGGCTCGGACCGGCCTCCCGGTGAGATTGCGAGGCTGCGCGCTGCGTTTGCCAAATCGGCTCCCGCAGGATTCCGCTGGAGCTTGGATTTGATGCAGCAGGAGGATCACATGTCGATCGCTCTGCCGAGCCTCTATCATGGATTGGAGACTATATTCGCCGAGTGGCGTCTGGCGAATCCGTTGGAACTGTACAATAAGGCCGGGATCGAAGGGATTCACAGGCGCTATCAGGAAACCGGCCGGAGATTCGGATACCCCGAACGGACCACGCCCCCCTTCATGGTTTCCCTATTGGTTGCGGCTCTGATGAGCGCAGGGCGCTTGGAAGAGGCGTCGCAGGTGCTCCTCCACGATCCTAAAACATATCCCCCTCCCTGGAATCAACTGGATGCCTTGGCTCGCCGTTACGAAAGTCGTGGTAACCCCAAAGATGCGGCTCAGTACTATCTTCTGTCACTCAGAGAGAATCCGCAGAATGACCATGCAAAGAAAAAGCGGCCCATCTGGGAATTCAGTGGGTAGCGTGATAATGGGCGGGTGC
>DASTMK010000450.1:0-9938 GCA_035714225.1 Bryobacteraceae bacterium
GCTTGCGTTCTGCGCCGTGGTAAGCAGGCGCCGATCGAATTTGTGGTCACATTCGGTGGGGACCCCAAACGTACGAGATTACTCCTCACAAGTCCGCTTGTGGCATCGGTCGAACGCAGGCAAGTCAGCCGCCTAAGTCAACTAGCCCGCCGGATTTCCTCTCTGACAACGCGCCTCAAGGTTTCTTCAAGAGGTTCGCGGGCGCGCGCTATATGATGCCTTAGGGCATCGTTGATCAGGCTTTGATAGTTGCCGCCGCCTGATTCTTCGACTTGGCTTCGAAACCACGCGACCACGTCTTCGTCGAGCCGGATCGTGATTCTTGTCTTTCCCTTGGGGACCGGTATTACGGGCCCGCGCTTCGCCTTCGAAAAGTCATATTCCCGTTTCATTCGCATCCTCGTAGCACCGGCGCTCACGCGGCGTCGACTTCCGCGCCGAGATCAGACGTAACGTTTCGCCTCGCCAGGTGTAGACAACAACCAGCACGCGCCCAAGACCATCTAATCCCATTGTCAACCAGCGCTCTTCTGCCGAAAACGGATCCCGTACCGTTAATGCCCCATCGTCCTCAAGAGCAATAACCGCGTCCGCAAACGAAACGCCGTGTTTATTGAGGTTTAGCCGCGCCTTGCCAGGATCCCATTCTATCAGCACATATGCACAATTGTACACCAATATTGAGGTCTGGCCAGCCCCTCCTCCTGCCCGATCAACGCTTGGAGGCGCCTGAATCCCCCCGGGTATATACTTTCAGGCACCACTGGAAACTCAGAAGGAGGATGCCACATGGCTAGTCCCGCTAGAACGTTCCGATCTGCCAGACCGCTAATGGCGACTGTAAGCCCGCGCATACGGTACCGGATAGCGAGTTCTCACTACGCGATGAAGCAAATCTACCGGAAAGTGCCGGAGATCAGGAAGAGCGCTTCCCTGGAAGAGCGCCGCCGGAAGGAACTCTTTGCCGAGTACTCGTCCCTGCTGCGGAAAGCCGTCGATCAATTTGATATCGGCTCACCCGGCAGCAAGCCCGGATTCAATCTCTTGTGGGGCGATATCGAAGCCCAGCATCACGGCAAAATGCAGATCTTCGACAAGAGCGACAAATCCTCTCCCACTCACGACCTGTTGGAGCCGCTGGGCGGCATCCTCTCCGGCACCAACCAGGCCATTCTGGTAAACGGGTCGCTCAATGATGCCTCGGCCGCCACAGCGAATGCGGCTTATCTTCACGGCAAGCGGAATTCCGTTTTTGGGAACGCTACAACGGCTCACGTATTGAACATCACCGAACCCGGCGATTACCCCTGGGCTTACAACAGCGCCTTCATGGAAAATCTGATGGAGCGCATGGCCGTCGCCTTGGGGACCGCGGTCGCCGCCAAGGAACAGGAAGGCGGCAAGGTTTCCGTGTATACGCATAGCTTTTCTGGACTGGCGGGTGCTCTCTTAGGAGCATCGGTGCCTACGGAGCTTCGCGACAAGGTCCGGATCTTCCTGCTGAATCCCGCTCAACTGGTGGAACCGTATGAATTGCAGAGCGCCCTGCAACAGACGGACGTGGAAACACACGTCATCCAGGGGTCGAGGGACCCGATTACCTCATTGATCCGGTCGAAAGCCGAGGCCGCCCACATGACAGGCGACGAGATGGAAACGGGCTTCTATTCCGGTCCGCCCGGCCTGATCGTCGGCAATCCCAACGTCTGGCTGAAACTGGTTCCCACCGGGCACAGCTTTACGGCGATTGCGGAATCCGCGATCCAGAGGGAATCCGAAGGGGAAACAAACACCAAAGAGAGCCAGTGACGGCGCGCTGGGCGGTTATTTGATTTTCTCGTCCTTCTCGACTTTGCCGTCGCGGACATGCACGACGCGGTGAGCGTGCACGGCGATGTCGTGCTCGTGAGTGACCAGGACAATCGTGTTGCCCTGCTGGTGAAGGCTTGCAAACAGGGCCATGATCTCGTTGCCTGTCGCCGAGTCCAGGTTTCCCGTAGGCTCGTCGGCGAGCAGGATGGAGGGGTCGTTCACCAGGGCGCGGGCAATGGCAACGCGTTGGCGCTGGCCGCCGGATAGCTCGTTGGGCTTGTGGTACATGCGCTGTTCGAGATCCACGTGACGCAGCGCCATCTTGGCTTTCTCCAGGCGTACATCCGCCGGCATTCCGGAATAAATCAACGGCAGTTCGACGTTATGAAGAGCCGTAGCGCGCGGCAGCAGGTTGAAGGTCTGGAAGACGAACCCGATTTCGCGGTTCCGAATCCGGGCCAACTCGTCGTCGTTCATACTGCTGACCAGGCTGCCGTTAATGTAGTATTCGCCCCTGGTGGGCGTGTCCAGGCAGCCGATCAAGTTCATGAGGGTCGACTTGCCGGAACCGGACGGTCCCATAATGGCGACGTATTCTCCACGCCTGATCTGTACATCCACTCCGGAAACGGCGTGAATTTCCTGATCGCCCATGACGTATGTCTTCCAAAGGTCATACGTCCGGATCACAATGCCGTCTCGTCTTAACTGTTCGCCGCGCTCAACGGATTCTGCTACTGCCTGTGCCATGCTGTCTTATCCTTCAATTTTTGGTCGGGGTTCCGCTATCAATTTTCACACGGGCTCCGTTGCGAAGGGTTCGAATCACCTGGTAACTGCCCGTAACGATCCGGTCGCCCTCGTTCAAGCCGCTGACTACTTCAATATCGGTAGCCCCTGTAATGCCAGTATCCACTTTCCGGAATTCCGCTTTTTCGCCGGAGATCGCAAACACGCCCTGGATCTCTTCATTTTTAGCTTTTTGTGCCGCCTCGTCTACTTTGCCGGCCGCTTGCACACTCTTGCCCGCGGGCGGCTCCAGGTCGCCCTTTTTCCGAATGGTTAAAGCCTGGATCGGGATGGCTAATACACGGCTACGCGTGGCGGTGGTGATCTTGGCCGTGCAGGAGAGGCCGGGCCGGATCTCTTCCGGCGGCGTGTCGAGTGCGATCACCACTTTGAAATCTTTCGCCTCCTGGCTGGAGATGGCGCTCTGTGACGCCGCCAGGCCAGTGGATCGCAGGATTGCCGTGTTGCCGATCTCCATGACGTGGCCGTGGAAGGTCCGGCTGGGGATCGCATCGATCGTGATATCGGCCGTTTGATTGAGTAGCACGTTGACAATGTCCGTCTCGTCTACTTTGACCTCGGCCGTGATCAGAGACATATCCGCGATCGTCATGAGCAGGCTGGCGGGAGAGTTCTGGATGCCGGGCACCACCGTCTCGCCCACCCGGACGGGCAGGTTCGTCACTACACCATCCAAAGGGGCCCGGGATTGGGTCCGCTGCAGGAAATCGTTGGCGCGGCGGAGGTTCGCCTGAGCTTGTACAATCCGCTTCTGCGACGCGGCGAGTTGCGAAGCGGTCTGTGCCCGCTGTGCTTTGGCCTGCGAGAGACGCGCTTCGGCTTCCCCCAAACCGGCGTTGAGCGCATCGTACTCCGCTTTTTGCTGATCGAATTCCTGCTTCGCAATCAACTGGTCTTTGAAAAGTTGTTCGGCACGGCTCCAGTTCAGCCGGGCTCGCTCCAGTTCCGCGCGGGCGCGTTCCACGGACGCCGCGGCGGTGCGAATATTTTCGTCGGCTGCGCGAAGGGAAGCCTCTGCGGCGGCGGATTCCGCTTCGGACGTGCTGAGAGCAGCCCGCTGCGCGGCTACCTCCGCCTCCGGTTGTACTGATTCCAACTGGGCCAGAAGTTGCCCTTTTTTCACGGGGTCTCCCTCTTTAACCAGCAGATCGATGATGCGGGCCGGACCGCTCGCGTTCGAACCGATGTTGATATAATTCCGCGGTTTAATCTCACCGGAGGCGGTCACGATAGAAGCGAGATCCCGGCGGTCTACCTTGCCCGTTTGCACCGGAACAATGCCGCGGCGGCTCCATTTGACGGCGGCGAAAATTCCGCCCGCCACGACAATCGCCAATGTACAGGCGAGCAGAACTTTCCACTTACGCTTCACTGCGCAAAACTCCCGTTAGTACAGACGTACACCGTCTCTCGTTCGTTCGATGTTTCTATGCTATCACGCGAAAAACACCGCTTCGGGTGCGAAATTGCCGTTCCCGCCTGCCGGAGCTTCTTATTCGAGCCGGCGAATACTCGAAGGCGGGGTGTTTTCGCACGCAATGGTATCCGTAACACCGCCCGCCATCAGGGCACAGGCGTTCTGGGTGGCTTGCCGGATGGCCTGGGCTTCGGTCTGAGCCAGGGCGATGCGGCAGGTGCGCCGGCCACCGAATTCGATACAAACTTCCACCCGGTGCTGGCGCAGGGCGAGGGAGGAATAAAGAAGATAGCCCACCAGGGCGATGCCGGCGGCGATAAGGAGCAGAACCGTCTTTCGATTCACCTACCCCTCCATGAAGAAGCTGCCCATGTTCCGGAATTTCCGGTACCGGCTTTCGATCAACTCCTGCGGCGTCGGGGACGAGAGCGTCTCGAGAGATTTCCGGATGCCGGCCCGCAGCAATTCGGCCGCGGCGTCGTGATCTTCGTGAGCGCCTCCGGGCGGCTCGGGAACAATGGTGTCGATAAGCCCAAGCTGTTCGAGGTCGGTCGCGGTGAGCCGCAGCGCGGCGGCGGCGAGTTCCGCTTTTCCCGCATCGCGCCAGATAATGGCGGCGCAGCTTTCCGGAGAGATCACGCTGTACACGGCGTTTTCCAGCATCAGCACCAGGTTGCCCACCCCCAGCGCGAGCGCGCCGCCGCTGCCGCCCTCGCCGATCACCACCACGATAATGGGCACACCCAGGCGCGACATCTCGCGCAGGTTCACCGCGATCGCCTCGGCCTGTCCGCGCTCTTCGGCATCGATGCCCGGGTAGGCGCCCGGGGTATCCAGCATCGTAATCACCGGCCGCTGGAACTTGGCTGCCAGTTGCATTACGCGCAGCGCCTTCCGGTATCCCTCGGGCTTCGGCATGCCGAAGTTGCGGAACAGCTTCTGTTTGGTGTCGCGGCCCTTTTGCTGGCCCACAACCGCCACCGGCCTGCCTTCGAAAAAGCCCAATCCGGCGACAATGGCGGGATCGTCTGAAAACGCGCGGTCGCCGTGAATTTCCTGAAAATCCGTGAACAGCCGCTGGATGTAGTCGAGCGAGTGCGGGCGCTTGGGATGCCGCGCCAGCAGTACGCGCTGCCACGAAGGATGCTTCTCCACCGGCTGCTCCTGTAGCGTGCGGAGCTGCTCTTCCAACTGGCCAATGCGAACTTCCGTTCCGGATTCCCGGTCGCGCAAGCCGGCAATCTCGCGTTCGAGCGCTTCAATCTGTGCCCTGGTTTCGTCGTTCAATGGTGTGTGAATCCTCCGCCCCGCTCCTGCGGCTTCGGCAACGCCTGATTCTACCAGGATGGCGGCAGTTCGGGTTTAGCTGCCTAAGATTTCGAGCGCCTCCGGCCCGCAGAGCCTCGCCACTTCGGCCTGGAATTCCTTATCGGGGCGAACCTTAGTGCTCACATCCAGTATCATCGAAAAATCACGGGGCTTTTCAAGCCGCAGCCGGACGTCCGTATCGCCTCGCTTGCGTCGAAAGAGCTGCTGCAGCGCCGCCGGCACTTCCCCGGACTTTTCCGAGCCGATGCGCACGCGGATGGAAATCAGGCTGGGGTACGATACGCGCGCAAGTTCGAGCGGGATGATCTCCCGCACGGAGATCTTGGGCGGGCCGTTCTCCTCCGGCAGCACGGAACCTCGCACCAGAACGGCTTTGTCTTCGACCAGGAACTGGAGATTTGCCTCGTAGCTGGAGGCGAAGATGGGTGCTTCCAGGTGGCCTTTCAAATCTTCAAGCTGCATCGATGCCCACAGTTTGCCTTCTTTATTGCGCTTTCGCTGGATGGAGGTCAATATGCCGGCGATAGCCACTTCGGTTCCGCGCGGCAATCCCTCCACGCTTTCGCTGTCGTGCGTGGCCAGTTCGCTCACCTTGTGCATGTACTCATCTAAAGGATGCCCGGTGACATAGAACCCGAGCATCTCTTTCTCGCCGGCGAGCTGATCGGCCACTTGCCAGTCCGGCACTTGCGGGAGCTCTTTTTCCACGGGCCCCTGTTCGGCGAACATGGCGGCGAACAGGCCGGCCTGCCCGCTGGCGCGATCTTTCCAGACGCGCTGTCCGTGCTCCATGGCGCCGTCGAGACCGGCGGTCAATTGCGACCTTGTCCCTCCCAGACCGTCCATCGCACCGGCCTTGATCAGGCTCTCGATCATCCTCCGGTTGATGGCCGCCGGATCGACTTTCTCGAAAAACTCGTACAGCGATTGGAAACGTCCCACCTCGCGCCGCGCCGCCATGATCGCTTCCACCGCGTTCTGTCCCAGGTTCTTGATGGGGCCCAGTCCGAACCGGATCGCCTCGCCATCGGGGGTAAAATTCCATTCGCTCGAGTTCACGTCCGGCGGCAATACACGAATGCCCATTTCGCGGCACTCGTTGATGTATTTCACGATCTTATCCGTGTTGCCGGTTTCCGACGTCAGCAGGGCCGCCATGAACTCGATCGGATAGTGCGCCTTCAAATGCGCCGTGACGTAGGCCAGATAGGCGTACGCCGCCGAGTGCGATTTGTTGAAGCCGTAGCCGGCGAACTGCTCCATCAGGTCGAAAATCCTGGCGATTTTCTTCGGTGGGAAGCCCCGTTCCGCGGCGCCGGCCAGGAAGCGGTCGCGCTGCGCCGACATCTCCTCCAGTTTCTTCTTGCCCATGGCGCGGCGCAGGATGTCGGCATCTCCCAGTGAATAGCCGGCGAGCAGATTCGAGATCTGCATCACCTGCTCCTGGTACACGATGACGCCGTAGGTTTCTTCGAGTACGCGTTTGAGTTCCGGAAGATCGTAAGCTACTTCCCTGCGGCCGTGTTTGCGGTCGATGAAGTCGTCGATCATCCCGCCCTGGATGGGGCCGGGCCGGTAGAGCGCGTTCAGCGCACACAAATCCTCGATACGCGCCGGCTGGTACCGCCGCAGAATGTCGCGCATGCCGGCCGACTCAAACTGAAATACGCCGCTGGTGAAGCCTTTGGAGAAGATCTCGTAGGTCTTGGGGTCATCGAGCGGGATTTCCTCAATCTCCAGTTGCACGCCCCTGTGTTTGCGGATCAGCTCGACAGCGTCGCGAATAATCGTGAGCGTCGTCAACCCCAGGAAGTCCATCTTGAGGAGACCCAGTTTCTCGAGCCCCTTCATGTCGAACTGGGTGACGATTTCTTCGCGGTTTGTGCGGTAGAGCGGCACCAGTTCCTTCAGCGGAACCGGCGAAATTACGACCCCGGCGGCATGCACCGATGCATTCCGGCACTTGCCTTCCAGCCGCTGCGCCACCTCGAGCACGTCGCTTATCCGCGCGTCTTTTCGCGCCGCTTCCTCGAATCCGGGCTCCTTGGCGATCGCCTCCGCGAGCCGGATGTTGAGCTGGTTGGGCACCAGTTTCGTCAGCCGGTCCACCTCCGCAAACGTCATATCGAGCACGCGGCCTACGTCTTTGATCGCCGCTTTTGCGCCGAGGGTTCCGAACGTGATGATCTGGGCCACCTGCTCGCGGCCGTATTTCTCGGTGACGTACTGGATGACCTCCCCCCGGCGGTGCGTGCAGAAATCGATGTCGATGTCCGGCATGCTGATCCGCTCGGGGTTCAGGAAGCGCTCGAAAAGCAGCCCGTATTCGAGGGGATCGATGTCGGTGATCTCCATCGCATAGCTGACCAGGCTGCCCGCCGCCGATCCGCGTCCCGGACCCACGGGGATACCCTGTGACTTGGCGAACCGGATGAAGTCCCAGACGATCAGAAAATAGCCGGAGAATTTCATCTGCTGGATCATCTTGATTTCGCGATCCAGCCGTTCGGAATATTCGCCGAGGTCGTGTTTCAGCCTCCCGGCGCGGCTCAACGGCTCCAGGCGCGCGCGCCGCTTTTCGAAGCCCTGCCGGGCCACATATTCGAAATACGTATCGGTGCTATGTTCGGGCGGGACTTCGAAGCGGGGGAACGGCTCGCTCACCTTGTTGAGCTTCACGCGGCAACGCTGCGCGATGTCCCAGGTCGCATCGAGCGCGGACTCCATCTCGCCGAACATCCGCAACATCTCGTCGCGGCTCTTCAGGTAGAACTCCGGGTTGTCCCAGCGCATGCGGGAAGCATCGCTGAACGTCTTCCCGGTCTGGATGCAGAGCAGGATCTCGTGCGCCCGCGAGTCCTGCCGGCGAAGGTAATGCGAATCGTTCGTCGCGACCATCGGGATGCCGCTCTCCTGCGAGAGACGGTTCACCAGCGGAACGACTTTCCGGTCGGGATCGAGGCCGTGGTCCTGTATCTCGAGAAAGAAATTCCCGCGCCCGAACATGTCCTGGTACTCGTGTGCCAGGCGGCGGGCCTCGTCATACCGCTCGGAGAGCAGGGTCTCGTTGATGTCGCCCTTCAGGCAGGCGGACATCGCAATCAACCCCTTCGCGTGGGACGAAAGCAGGTCCTTGTCGATCCGCGGCTTGTAGTAGAAGCCCTCCAGGTAGCCGGTGGAAACCAGGTCGATCAGGTTGCGGTAGCCTTCCTGCGTTTCCGCCAGCAGCACCAGGTGGTTGTAGCGGTTCGTGTCCGAGCGGTTCTTATAACCCTGCTGTGCGACATACACCTCGCATCCGATGACGGGATGGATGCCTTTGGCGACAGCTTTGTTGTAGAACTCCACCGCGCCGAACAGGTTGCCATGGTCGGTCATGGCGATGGCGGGCATCTTTTGCTGCTCGACCACCTCCATGAGTTGCTCGATTTCGCAAGCGCCATCGAGAAGGGAATAATCGGTGTGACAGTGCAAATGCACAAAGGGTGTTTCGGACATCGCGGATCACTTCTATAGTAGCCCGTCTGCGCGGCGGCGCCGGGCAAAACCGTGTGGCTACGGATCCCTTCCGCTTTTGCCGCTACTTCAATTCCGCCACCGCCAGAAACTCCGCAATACGTTCGCGCTCGGCTGCCTCGAGTGGACCGTACGGCTCCGCCATCGCTTCCGAACAGATCCCCGCCAGCGAAAGCGCGCATTTCAACCCTCTCAGGTAGCTCGACGCACAGGAGTTCGAGGCGTATATTCCGGCGCTGATCTGCAAAACGGTCCGGTTCAGCCGGGCCGCCCCGGCCCAGTCTCCCGCGCGGCACGCTTCGTATAGCTGCACATACAGCTCGGGAAAAAGATTCGCGCCGCCATTGACACCGCCGTGAGCGCCTCCCAACAAGGCCGCCGCCAGGATCTCTTCCGGTCCCATCAGGAGCGAGAAATCGGGCCGCCGCTTTTCCATTTCAATAGAGGTCCGTTCAAAGTAGATCAGGTTTCCGGAACTGTCCTTCAGGCCCGCCACACATGGAAGCTCAGACAGCCGGACGACCGTCTCCAGTTCGAAGAACGTGTGCGTGTGGCTCGGCATGTTGTAGAGGAAGAGCGGAAGCGGAGAACTCTCCGCCATGCGCGCAACATTCGCGATCAACTCGGACTGGCTCACAGGCGAGTAGGCCGGGCCGGCATACACTACTCCGTGCGCCCCGTGATTCGCCGCGAAGCAGGCGAGGTCCAACGTTTCCGAAAAAGCCGTGTCGGTAATGCCGGTCAGCAGAGGCACTCGCCCGGCAAGTTGTTTCGCAGTCCTCTCGATCACGAGGCGGCGGAGGCTGCCGCTAAGCGATGTCCCTTCACCCGTTGTACCCAGAATGAAGAGAGCGCTCACGCCGCCGGCCAGAACGTGTTCAATCAGACGTTCCAGGCCGCCTTCATCCAACTCATTTGCCGATTTCAGCGGCGTGACTAACGGGACCACGATCCCGCGCAACGGTTGTTCGAAAACTTTCATTTTGTTTGGTCCCACGGAATCGTTTCCAAACTTACATCCTCTGTCTGATATTTCATTATAGTGAATGTCGTT
>DASTMK010000451.1:0-2976 GCA_035714225.1 Bryobacteraceae bacterium
GGCCCGGCCGGAATGTGCTCGCGGCCGTAGTCTGGAATTTCGGCGAGCATGCGCCGCAGGCGCAGGTGACGAATGAGACCGGCTTCCTGCTACAGGGCGACACGGAACGCGAGCGCATCGCGGACACGAACGCGGAATGGAAGTGCGTGCGCAACGAAGCCTATGAGCCCATTCCGTTCACCAGCGCTCAAATGCGGGGTTATTACGTAGCCGGTCCGGGCGACCGCGTGACAGCGTCCGCTTATCCCTGGGGCTGGGAGCGCCCCGGCTTCGACGACTCCGGCTGGAAGCCGGCGCGGTTAGGCACGCGCGCCGCGCCGCGTTATTCGCGAGACAGCCCGAGCCGGTGGATGCTGGTTCCGCGCAGCATTCCCATGATGGAAGAGAGTCCGGAAAAGCCTCTGACGGTACGCCGGACCAATGCCGGTACCGATTGGAAGTATCCGGCCAAGGTGCCCGCGCAGACGAAAATCAGGATCCTGTTCGATCAAGCCTATCTCACGACAGCGTATCCGGAGGTGACCGTCAGCGGCGGCAGGAATGCACGGCTGAGAATGAGCTATGCCGAAGCTCTGTGGATTCCGGGCAAGCGGGAAAAAGGCAACCGGAACGAGGTCGCGGGCAAGGAATTCATCGGCAACTACGATGAATTCATCGCGGATGGCGGCCAGCACCGCCTGTTCCGGCCGCTGTGGTGGCGCACGTACCGTTATCTCGAACTCGAAATCGAGACGGCGGGCGACCCCATCGTCGTGGAGAAACTGGGTGGCACTTACACGGGGTACCCGTTTGAGCGCAAGGCCCGGTTCGAATCGGATTCCGGCGAGATCGGAACCCTGCTGGATGTGGGCTGGCGCACAGCGCGCCTGTGTGCGCACGAGTCTTACATGGATTGCCCCTATTACGAGCAGCTTCAGTATGCCGGCGACACGCGCATTCAGGCGCTGGTATCGCTCTACATGAGCGGCGACGCCCGCCTGATGCGCAATGCCATCGAGCAACTGGACTCGTCGCGTACGCCCGAGGGCGCCACCTTCAGCCGCGCTCCCTCGCGGCTTCAGCAGTACATTCCGCCCTTCTCGCTTTGGTGGATCGGCATGGTCCACGACTACTGGAGGTATCAGGACGATCCGGCCTTTGTAAAAGAGATGCTGCCGGGAGTGCGAGCGATACTGTCGTTCTTCGAAGCCCGTCAAAAGCAGAACGGCTCGCTGGGTGTTCTGCCCTGGTGGAATTTTGTGGATTGGACGAAGGAATGGCGGAACGGCGTGCCGCCGGCCGCGGCGGATGGCTCGTCGGCGCCGTTGGATCTTCAACTCCTGCTGGCCTATGGTTGGGCCGCCGGGATGGAAGACGCTCTCGGGATGCCGCCGCTCGGAGCCGAATACCGGCGGAGGGCAGAGAAGCTTCGTACGTCCGCAGGCAGCCTCTATTGGGACAGCCGGCGGCGGCTGTATGCCGACACTCCGGGCAGGACCGAATTTTCACAACACACCAACGCCCTGGCGGTGATTGCGGGGCTGGTGAAACCGGAGGAAGCTGCCGGGTTCGTGAAACGCGTCGCGGCAGATTCGTCGCTGGTGCAGGCGTCCATTTATTTCCGCCACTATTTGCATTCGGCGTTTAACCAGGCTGGCGCCGGCGACGACTATCTCGATCAGTTGAACCAGTGGCGCACGATGTTGCAGCGCGGCCTGACGACTTGGGCGGAGCAGGCCGACCCGACGCGGTCGGATTGCCACGCATGGGGATCGAGTCCGAACTACGAAGTGTTTCGCACCGTGCTCGGGATTGATTCAGCGGCGCCGGGCTTTCGCCGTGTGATCATACGCCCGTTCCCCGGTAAGCTGTCGCGAGCCTCCGGCGTCATCCCTCATCCTGGCGGTGAGATTGCCGTCCGCTATGAACGGAAGCAGGACGGGTTGGAAGCCGAGGTCCGGCTTCCGGCGGGAGTCGAGGGCGAGTTTGTGTGGCGTGGCGAGAGCCGTCCCTTGAAGCCGGGTGCGAACACGGTAGCGCTTCGGGTTCCATTGGTACAATGAGGATTCCATTCAAAACCTGAAGGAGACAGTTTTGGCAGAGAACACAGAAAACACCGGCAGCAACGAGAAGCTTTATAAAGCGGAGTACCAGGGGAGCGGTACCTTCCTCATCAGCAAGCCGAAGCGTAAGGTCAAAAAGCAGCGCCAGACGAAAGTAAGAAACCCGCAGCGAGGAGCCCGAACATAGCCCACCCGCGCCCCATGCGCATCTCCGACCTTCGTTTGCATCCTGTCGCCGTGGCGGATGCACCGCTTCGCAGCTCGTACGGACGCCATGCTCCGTACGCGCTTCGCACGATCGTCGAGCTGGTTACGGACGAAGGGCTCATCGGAATCAGCGAGACTTACGGCGGCGACCGTCCGCTGGCGGCCCTGGAAGCCGCGCGGAGCCGTGTTGTCGGCATGGATCCGTTCCAGCTCACGCGGCTCTGGCTCGATTTTTCCGGGGATGCCGCCGCTGAAGAAACGGATGTAGCGGGCGGCCGGTCGCAGACCTATCTCGTACCAGGCGAGAACCCGCTGGACCGGCATACGCGAACCTACGCCGCCATCGAGGTCGCGTGCCTGGATGTCATTGGGAAGGCCCTGGGCAAGCCGGTTTGCGATGTCGTAGGCGGGCGGGCGAGAGACGCGGTGGATTTCTCGGCCTACCTTTTCTACAAACACGCGGGCGGCGGCGGATCCGGCGCCGATGCCAGGGAAGACGAGTACGGCGAATGTCTGGACCCGAAGTCGATGGTGCGCCAGGCGAAGCAGATGATCAGGCAGTACGGCTTCCGGGAAATCAAGCTGAAAGGCGGCGTGCTCGATCCCGATATCGAGATCGCCACCATACGGGCGTTGCGCGAGGAGTTCGGACCTTCCTTCCCGCTGCGTATCGATCCCAATTGCGCCTGGTCTGTCGAAACATCCCTCCGCGTGGGCGAAAGCTTGC
>DASTMK010000452.1:0-1856 GCA_035714225.1 Bryobacteraceae bacterium
GCCGGTTTGCCGCATGAGGACGCCTGGACGTCTTACCTGAAAGACATCGATACGGCCGGTGAAGAGCCGTTGAAAAGTCCAAGCCTTGTTCAGATCGCGGGGACCCAGCCGGAAAGTTTCGAACAGTGGTATCGCACGAACGTCTATGAGCAGCGGCAGAACGGATATGCCACCATCACCATCACTCTGCCTCTGGGGGACATCACCGCAACACAGTTGCGAAAGGTGGCGGACCTGGCGCGCACGTATGTGAAGGACACGGTCCGGACTACGATTGAACAAAACATCGTATTGCGATGGGTCAGCGGAGCAGACGTGCCGGCGGTCTATGCGGAGCTCGACTCCGTCGGGCTGGCGGCGCCTGGAGCGGGCACCATCGTGGATATCGCGTCCTGCCCCGGCACCGACACCTGCAAGCTGGGCATTGCTTCCTCCCGCGGCCTTTCGGGAGAGCTTCGGACGCGGATCATCGCGCGCGGCATGGAATTGGACGAAGCGATTCGCGGTTTGCATATCAAGATCAGCGGATGCTTCAACTCGTGCGGCCAGCACCATGTCGCCGACCTCGGTTTCTACGGCGTCAGCCGGAACAAGAACGGCTATACGGTGCCACATTTCCAGGTGGTGTTGGGCGGCCAGTGGGGGGAAAACGCCGGCGCCTACGGGCTGGCGATCGGCGCGGTTCCGTCAAAGAGAATCCCGGAGACCGTTGACCGTATTACGGGCCGCTACATAGCGGAACGCCTCGAAGGAGAATCTTTCCAGGCTTTCATCAAGCGCATCGGGAAAGCCGAGTGCAAGAAAATGATCGACGACCTGTCGCAGGTTCCGCCTCACGATGTGGACCCTTCGTTCTACACGGATTGGGCCGATGCGAGGGAGTTCACCACAGGCGACCTGGGAGTCGGCGAGTGTGCCGGCGAGGTCGTTTCGCCCTTCGAGTTCCAAAGTACCGCCTGCGAGCGGGAAGCTTTCGAAGCGCAGCTCAGCCTGGAAGCGGGCGACATCGACAAAGCTTCCCGGCTGGCGTACGGCGCCATGTTGAACGGAGCCGCCGCGCTGCTGCGCTCCCGCATGATCACGGCCGGTTCTCCGGATGAAATCGTCGCCTTGTTCCGCACTCACTTCTACGACACGCAGTTGTTCTTCGACCCGTTTACCGGTGGCAAGTTCGCGCATTACTTCTTCCACGCGCATGAGCGCGCAGGCGAAAAGCGCAGCGCCGAATCGGTGCACCGGCTCATCGAAGAGACGCAGCTTTTCATCGAGGCCTGCCATAGTTGTTACGGCAAGAGCTTGCAGCAGATGGTGGCGGTCTGATGCCGGCGGCGGTAATGGAGATAGAACACGTCAATATCAAAATCTTTGCGAAGGAGCCGGTCGAGGCCGATCTTGCCGGCGCCATCCCGATGTTCCACCGCTGGATACAGGAGAGCGTCACTCCCGAACTGCTCATCGACGTAGCGGATTACCGCCACGTCCCCAGTGGTCCCGGGGTTTTGCTGGTGGGCCATGAAGCGAATTACAGTCTGGATCTCGGCGGGAATCGCCTGGGCCTGCTATACAACCGCAAGACGGCGTTCCCGGGCGATGCCGCCGAAAAATTCAAGCAGGCCTATAACGCGGCGGTGCAAGTCTGTGCCCTCATCGAAGCCGATCCCGCATTCCAGGGGAAATTGAAGTTTGATCTGAAACATTTCGAGCTGATTGTGAACGACCGCCTGCTGGCGCCGAATACCGATGAAACTTGGGAAGCGCTGAAGCCGGAGATCGAAAAGTTCTGCCAGGTGCAATTCGGCGGCGCTTTCGTGTTGCGGCGCGAAGGCGGGCCGCGTGAGCGATTCCGCGTTGTGATC
>DASTMK010000453.1:0-7341 GCA_035714225.1 Bryobacteraceae bacterium
CCTTGCGTTCGGCAGCCGTATACTTCGTCCGAAGAAAACGGCGGAATCCGTTCACACAGCTCTCGCAATGACAGGAGTCGGGCTCGGGATTAAGATCGAAATTGTCGAAATGGATGAAGTCCGTCTTGACTTCCTCTACTGCGTAGCGCACGATCCGGCCGAGGTATTCCAGGTATTCCGCATTGGCAAAGCACGGCCGGTAGCGGAAGGACTGCTGAAACCCATACACGAGCTTGATGGGAACTCCCGCCTCGTCGCGCTGCACCCAGTTTTTCGCGCGCGGTTCCTCCGCAAAGAACGTCTCGTACATCATGGTGTTCCATTGCAGATAAGAGTCGACGCGCATTCCGAGGCGGTGTGCGATGGCCGCCACGCGTCTTGCGTCTTCCATCTCGGCCTTCTCGTGAGCCATGCCCGCACCCTTGTAAAGATGCGTGTGAAACACTTCAACTCCCTGGCTCTTCAGGCGGCGAAGGACCTCTTCGCTCTGCGCTTCCTGGTAGCGCTCGTGTGCATCCATGCGGTAACCACCACGGCGGATCACGAACGAATGAGGCTCATGCGATCCGCCTGCATCGATGATGCCGTTCTCGATCCATTTCGCGCGTGGGATGGGTTGGTGTGGCTGTGCGGCCGTTTGCGATAGAACGGGACTGGCCAGAGCGGCGGTATTAGCAGCGAGGAAATCGCGTCGGTTCATAGGAGTCAGCTCACAGTTCGTAGGATTCTGTTATCTGGAATCGGTCCACAGCGCCGGCGTTGCGGTAAGCCGCTGCCGTCCAGTCGTAAGCCTGGCGCACCGCAGCCGGATCGAGACGTTCGTTCATTGGGTCTACCGTTGAAGACAGGATAAGCCGCCGGTCTGCGATGGCGGCCGCCACGTACGGCAAATCGAAATGCTTCAGTACATCGCGTACGAAAACGCCGGCGGTCTGGCGGTACCGGTCGACGCGCGTTAAGCTCGCATAGGAGACAAGGCCGCCGTGGGCCACAACGGTCTCGACGCGCGGGTCGAGAGCGGCTGCGTAGAGGGCCCAAAGCGCCCCCGCGCCTTTGCCTACCAGCCGGACGCTGGCCGCGCCCGTATCCGGCCGGCTCAACGCGTATTCCACGCTGCGAACCACATCGCGTACGCGCATGCCGAAGAGGTCTTCGTCCATGTACCAGGACAGGTAGGCCATGGCGGTTTCTACGCTGAACAGGTGCGAAAATGGTCCGCTGCGGTCGCCCGGCGAATGGGGCGGTGTCGTTTCCCCGATCCCTCGCACGTCCACGGCGATCACCTGATGCCCTTCGCGCGCAAGCCCCTCCAGTAATCCGAACTCCTGGCCCTCCACTTCTTTTCCGGCTTCGTGCACGAATACGGTAGGAGGCTCGGCGTTGCGCTTTTCGGGCACAAAGACCCAGGCCGGGATGTGGATGCCGGGTTCGGTCAGGAACTCGACATTTTCGACCTTGTAGCCTTTGCGCGGCGTGGTGACAATGTGTCGCGCACCGAGCGGTCCTTCGGGGGCACGGTAACGAATCAGCTCGCGAATCTCCCCGGCCAGCCGGTTTCTGAATTCGCCTAGCTCCGCCGCGCTGGCGGGCACTTTGCGGGATGGGGTGACCGTCACTCCATTCTTCAAAATCAGGGAAAAGATGGTCTCGCCCTGCTGCGAGTAGCGGACAGAGCCATTCGGCGTGCAGTACAAGGTCTCAGGATTTTCGGGCGCCAGATCCGGCTCGCGGTCCGGGCCACGGCGGCCGCTGAACCATCGCGAGAACCAGTCTGTTGTGGACTGGCGCAGCTTCACGGTCCAGGAGTGCGGGTCGTTGGCCTCTTCCGTCCCGAATCTTTCGGCGGTGTCGAATTGCGCGTAACGAGCCTTTACATGATCGGCCGTGCGGCGGAATGCGGGCGAGTAGTTCTCAATGGTGAGCAGCAGCGGCCTGGGCGCGATCGCCGTTAAAAGGTCGCAGACATCGATGCCGTGAACCGCCGCGGGAAAAATATTCTGCTCGACATCCGACGGCCCAAGCCTGCTCCCCGGCGATGCCTTGATGGGCCAGCGATGCCCTGTGCCGCCCTGGTTGACGGCAACGCAGCGAACGCGCTCGTCCAGCGAACTGATGAAGATAGTCAGCGTCGCGCCGCCAGAGTGTCCGGCACAGCCGATTTTTTCCTTGTCCACTTCCGGGCGGGTCAACAGGTAATCGATAGCGCGCATGCCGTCCCAGATGCGGTAGTGCGTCAGGTCTTCCCCCATCAGCAGCAGCACCTGGCCGGGCATGGAGTGCTCGTAAGTCGACGCGGAGGCAACTTCCGTTTCGCCCGTTTGCGGATTCCAATATTGCCGCCGCTCGCCCTGTCCGACAGGATCGAATGCCAGAACCACGAACCCATTGAGCACGAGGTTCATGTAGGCAAACTGGTATTCCGGTTCCATTCGCGCCAGCGGATAGTGGCCGCATGGCGAAATAATTCCTGGAAAGGGGCCTTTTCCCGAGGGTACGTACAGATTGCCGGTTACCCAGAAATTCGGGCGGCTTTGGAACATCACATTTTCTACGCGATAGCCGTTTCGCTCGTTGGTCCGCACCACGATGGGTGCAAGCGGCGTTTTATCCGGCCAGCCGTGCACCATCTCGCGAAACTTTTCGCGGACGAACCGGTTGCGGGATTCAAGCTGCGCGGCGGTTCGTAGAGCATCCCTCTCCCGGTCCCATTTTCCGGCCAGAGTGTTCAGTTTCCCTGACAAATAAGAGACCAGCATATCCGGGTGCTGTTCGGCATAAGATGGCCCGCGCTCCCCGAATAAATGGACCGGCACTCCTCCAAATACCGCACCCGTGAAGGCCGCTCTCTTCGCGAACTCCCGCCTGCTCAGTTTTTGCATAACTGTGGTCCCTACTTCTATCACGTAAGAACCCAATTATCCGATTTCCTGGCCTGCGCCGCCACTTGCCGGCGGAGATTGGGGTGTGCGACAGGAAAGCGATAGCGGAGCCGCGACGGTCACGGAGCGGTGGTCGCCAACCGCTCGCTAACGCTCACGGCTCAGTTACACACCCCGTGGAGATCAGGGGATGTTATCGAAACCGGTCAGGAGGGATTTTGATCACTTCTTCGGCCGCGCTCCGGCGTAGTAGCCCTTTCGGGCCTGGACCTTCAGGTCCTTGTTCTTCGTCCGGATCTCTATACGTCGAAACGAGCCGTCCCGGGCTTCGTTCAGCGGCGTATAGCCGATCGCATACTGGCTGCGCATTTCGTTCTGAATCTCATCAAAGATGGAGTCCAGCGTGTGCTTGCGATCTACCCGAAACACGCGCCCGCCGGTCTCTTCGGACATTCTGCGAAGGGTGCCCTCGTCACCGCTGTAATAAAATCCGTCGCTGCTGCCAAACGAGCGGTCTTCATAGAAGATGCTGTAGATGATGACGTCGGACCTCTGCGCAGCCTCAACGGCCTGGTCCCGCGACATCATACTGCCCTGGTCATTGCCGTCCGTGATGAGAATGAGTGCCTTGCGGCCGACTTCGCTCCTTAGTTTCTCGGTTGCCGCGAGGTAGACGGCATCGTACAACACCGTGCCTTTCGGCCGGTTCGCAGTCGGCACCGGACCGGGATGGATGCCTCCCACGGAAGACTTCACCCGCAGATTTTCGAGACCTCGTTGCAGCAGACGCGGAGAACCAGTGAAGTCCTGAAGCAACTCGCTTTCCGATCCGAAGCTGATGAGGAACGCGAGATCCTTCTCTTTTAAGACCTGGGAGAAAAACTCGTAAGCGGCCCTCCGTTCGATGTCGATCAGGTTTTCCTGGCTGCGGCTGACGTCCACCAGCAGGCCCATGGTGAGCGGCAGGTCGGTCTCACGGACAAAATACTTCACCTCCTGCTGCTTACCCTCTTCGAACACCGTGAAATCGTCTCTTTCCAGATTCGGGATGAGCGCACCCTTCTTGTCGCGAACAGAAAAAAGAATATTGACGAAATCGACGTCCACTTGAATGGTGGGCACGGTCTCTTCAGGCGGCGGCTGCTGCACCTGTGGGAAGGCGGCAAACAGGCACAAGATACCTGGTATCGTCACGACGCTCATCCATCTCATACAATTTAGAGATGCGCCGTCCGGCCTTTGTGTTCCATGCGTAAAGCTATTCTTCATCTGAAGACGGTGGATCCCGTCCTGGGCGGGATTATTGAGAAGGTGGGGAAGTACCGCATCGAGTACCTGGAGCCTGAGTTCAGCACTCTGGTCCGAAGCATCGTCTATCAGCAGCTCAGCGGAAAAGCAGCCGCAACAATTTACAACCGCCTGGCTGCGGCGGTGGGAGACGGAGGGCGTCTGTCACCAGACCTGATCCTCGCTCTCGGGGCGAACGAAATGCGACGTGTGGGTCTTTCGCAGCAGAAAACAGCTTATATTCTGGATCTTGCGGAGCGCACCCTGTCGGGAGAGCTCGATTTCGCCACACTCCGGCGGCTGACGGACCAGCAGGTTATCGGCAAGCTTACCGAGGTAAAGGGCATCGGCGTCTGGACCGCCCACATGTTCCTGATCTTCGCCCTGCGGCGGGCCAACGTTCTTCCGTCGGGAGACCTTGGCATCCGGGTGGCGATTCAAAAGGCGTACTCGCTGCCGGAACTGCCGCCGGTCAAACAAGTCGCCGAAATCGCCACGTCGTGGCACCCCTACTGCACCGTGGCGAGCTGGTACTTGTGGCGCAGCCTGGAAGAAAAAGCCGGCTTGTAATCAACCTTTGAGCATCGCCCGCGCGGCGTTATATCCTGGCGCGCCCATCACCCCGCCTCCCGGATGTGCGCCGGACCCGCAGAGATATAGGCCGGGGACCGGCGTTTTGTAACGGGCGCAACCAGCCACCGGCCGTAAGAAGAACATCTGGTCCAGGCTCATCTCGCCATGGAAGATGTTCCCGCCGGTAAGTCCGAACTGACGTTCCAGATCCAGCGGCGTCAGCACCTGGCGGTCGATGATAATGGACCGGATATTCGGCACATACTCCTCGATGGTGTCGAGCACGCGTTCGGCGAAAGGTTCACGCAGGCTGTCCCAATCCCCCTCCCGTAGCGTGTAAGGCGCGTATTGCAGGAAGATTCCCATGATGTGCTTCCCGGCGGGAGCCAGGCTGGCATCGTACATGGTAGGGATCGTCATTTCCACGAGAGGCGCTTGAGACGGGCGCCCGTACTTGGCGTCGTCCCAGGCCTTCTCGACGTATTCGACCGAAGGGCAGATGTGCATGGTGGCCCGGTGTTGGGGACCCGGCGCCCCCGGCAGAACGCGAAATTCAGGCAGGCCCGAAAGCGCCAGGTTCATCTTCAGCGATGTACCTTCGGAACGGTACTGCCTGATACGCGACGCGAATTCTCCATCGAGGTGCTGCTCGCCGACCAGCCGCAGGAAGGTCAGGTGCGGATCGAGGTTGCTCGCCACGATGGCCGCGCTGATCTCTTCCCCTCCGGCAAGCACGACACCGGTCGCGCGGTTCCCAACAATGCGAATTTTTTCGACCTCCGCATTGGTGCGGATGATGGCTCCGGCAGCCTTGGCGGCACCGGCGATGGCTTCGGAAACCGCGCCCATTCCACCACGAACGAAGCCCCATAACCCGCGCTTGCCTGCGACGCCGCCCATGCAGTGGTGCAGCAGAATGTAGGCCGTACCCGGGGAACGCGGGCCGCCGTTCGCGCCGATAACGCCATCGGTGGCCAGTGTCACTTTTACCTGCTCCGATTCAAACCACTCGTCGAGGTACTCCGCAGCGCTCTGCGTAAAGATCTTCACGAGCGCGATCAGGTCTCCGCGCTGTAACCCCCGCGTTTTTCCGATGAGTTTCAAATAGTCGAGGTAATCGCCGGCGCGCTGCGGCGGAAATTCGGGAGGCGTCGTCAGCAGAAGCGATTCCACGGTCGCGGATATTCGCTCGAGTTGAGCCTCATATTCCGGATAACGCTCCGCGTCGCGCTGCGAGAATCGTGCGATTTCCGCGAGCGTCCGGCGCTGGTCCTGCCAGGTGAACAGATACCGGCCGTCGGGGAATGGTGAGAAGAAGGCCGGGTCCTTTGCATCCACGGCGTAACCGAAGCGGGGCAGGTCGAGGTCCTGAATAATGCGCTCCTGCAGCAGGCTGGTGAGATAAGCGGCGGTGGAGACGCGAAACCCCGGCCAAACTTCTTCGGTTACGGAACATCCGCCCACCAGCTCCCGGCGTTCGAGGACAACCACTCTGCGCCCCGCTCCGGCAAGATAAGCCGCGGCAACTAACCCGTTGTGCCCGCCCCCAATGATGGCTACATCAAATCGCTGGCTCACGAAGACCTCATCCGTCAAATGTAGATGACGGCGGGACGCTTATCAAGGACAGTGTCTCCCCGAAACCCTGTTGTTAGCGTCCTTGCGGTTTGCTATGATTTCGCCAACATGATCTCGCTTACCCGTTTTCTGCTTGTTTTGCTACTTGCGCTTCCATTGCTGGCGCAAAACCCGGTCGTATCCGGACGCGTGACGGATTCGAGCGGCGCCGTGGTGCCGAACACCCAAGTGCAGTTGAAAAACGCCGGTACGGGAGTTCTCAACACTACGACGACAAACGACGAGGGGTACTTCGTTCTACCGCCCGTGCCCCCGGGCTTCTATGATGTGGTTGCTGCCGCCACCGGCTTTAAAGAAGCGCGAGTGGATGCTGTCCGCCTGGAAATCGGACAAACGCGCACCATTAACCTCCAGCTACAACCGGGCGATGTGGTGGAATCGATCACGGTGGCGGACGTAGCTCCGCTGATCACGGTGAACCGCCCGGACCGCGGAACGGTGGTGGAGAACAAGTTCCTCACCTCCATTCCCCTGAACATACGCAACCCTTACCTGTTGCTGGCAACCGTGCCCGGTGTAACAACAGGACGGCTGGCCGGTGACAACACCGCCAGCCAATCCACTACGAATAATTTCCGCATCAATGGAGGGCGCGGATCCACCAGTGAGATCCTCATCGATGGAGCGGCGAACACCGGTACGTACAACAACCAGGTCTCGGCCATGCCGCAGCTCGACGCCGTACAGGAGTTCAAAGTCAACACCTCGCCCTATGCCGCGGAATTCGGCCGCACCGGAGGCGGCGTGGTCAGCTTCTCCATTAAGTCCGGCAGCAACGATTTGCACGGAACGTTCCACGAATTTCTGCGCAACAGTGTGCTCGACGCGGCAGGGTTCAATTCGAACCGGGCGGGGCTCACGGAAAAGCCGAGCTTCAAGCGGAATCAGTTCGGCCTTACCAGCGGTGGTCCGGTGTGGCTGCCGAAGCTGTACGATGGACGGAACCGGACGTTTTGGTTTTTCG
>DASTMK010000454.1:0-3124 GCA_035714225.1 Bryobacteraceae bacterium
GCCAGCACTTTCTCCAGCCTGCTCGCAACCCACGCCCAGCGAGTCGAGCCATCGTGGATGTAATCAAGATCACAATCTGCGAAAAACTCAGTGATATAGCTGCTTGACCGATATTGAAAGTGCTTGACGTTACCGCACACGATGTGGGCAAGTTCCCGGAGGTTTCTGTCCTTCCATTTCATTTGCGTGGCTCAGGTAAGCGAACGGTTGTTGCTGTCCCACACGCCGTTCAGGTAGCCGATGTGTGTGGCGGAGGAAGAGGGATTCGAACCCCCGAGCGAGTTACCCCGCTAACGGTTTTCAAGACCGCCGGTTTCAACCACTCACCCATTCCTCCACTCCTTAGTGTATTCCATGCCGGCTGGTTTTCCATCGATCGAAGGCCGGACAGCGCGTATGATGGACCTTTCAGTCCCGCGGCGGCGGGACGGAGGTTTCATCATGGCATCTACTCTGATGGCTATCGCCGCACACCCGGGCGATGCCCTTTTCACAATGGGCGGTGCCGTCGCCCAGCATGTCCAGCAAAGTGGAAAGGGAGTGTTCGTCAGCCTGACGCTCGGCGAAAAAGGTGCTCCGAAAGACATCCCCACTCACAAGTACGGCGAAATGCAACGCGAGGCCAGCGAGAGGGCGGCTAAAATGCTCGGCGCCGGCTTCGAACTGTTGACCTATCCCGACGCAGAGATCCCGCTGAAAGATGAAACAGCTCTTGCCGTAGCCGACGTCATCCGCAAGCACAAAGCCGATCTCGTCATCACGCACTGGAGCGGCAGTTGGCATAAGGACCACCAGAATTGCCACCTCATCGTTCGCGACGCCATCTTCTACGCGGCGCTGAAGACCATGGAGCGCAAAGACCCGCCGCACTCCGTCCGCAGGCTCTATTACGCGGACAACTGGGAAGATGCCGAGAATTTCAAACCCGATACCTACCTGGACATCTCCGGCGTGTTCGACAAGTGGATGGCCGCCTGCGACGCGTATCCCATGTGGCGCGGGCAAACAGGCTTCTTCCGTTACAACGATTATTATGGAAGCCTCGCGGTGATGCGCGGCTGTTTATCGGGCTTCCGGCACGCCGTTGCGCTCATGACGGACCCGAATGAGCGCACCAACCGCGTTCGTTCGCTCGGCTGACGAGGGCTATGGCTCCAGGCCAAACAAATTCGGATCGACGTGCTTCCACGTAAACCGCCGCGGGTTCACGGCTGTGACGCCAGGGGTATCCACCTCGATGATGCGGCCGGCCACCGGCTCATAGGCCGCGCGGAATGCCACAGCGGCTTTCACCACCAGAATCCGCTGGCGTTCCGGATAAACGCCGTGGGCGATTAACTGGTGAAGGCTGAACGGCACCTGCCGCCTGGCGGTCAGCATCACCAGGTTCTGGTTGTCGGGCGTCGAACCCTCCTCCTCGATAACCGCCGTCAGGCCCTGGTTGTAATAGCGCTGCCCGCCATGCCGGACAGCCGTCTCCATAAAGCGCCCATCGTGGAGAGATTTCACCCGCCCGCGAATTCGCACCGGATCGCCATGCAGCCGGTCTGTCTTCGCGCCCACTTCCATGTCGAAAGCTCCACCGATGCCGGCTTCGGCCGCCGCTTCCGCCGCGCGCGGATCGGTCAGCGCTACAAACCAGCCGGACGCTTTCTGGCGAACCAACTCGCTCAACAGAAAGGTTGCGTCGCCTGAAGCGCCTCCGCCGATGTTATCGCCCATCTCCACGAGCACCACCGGAAACAGGTCACTCGAAATCGCCTGGCTCACGGCCGCGGCGGGGTCTGGAAGGTGCAACGCCAGGCGGTCGCGCGTATCCCATAGCTCGCCGGACAGCCGCTTTGCCGTGCGCTCCGCCAGTTCCCGGTCGTTGTTGGTCACCACGACGACACTTGCTCCCATGGCGGGAACATCGGCGTACTGGTATCCCCCGGCAACGCTCGCGGCGAGAATCCCGTCCTGTTCTTCCAGGCGCCGCGTCTCTTCCACGATGGGCGCCAGCGGCTCGGCATTCGTGTTCTGGAAGCGGATATTGTAGATCATGCCCGGCTTAACCAGTGCCTGCACCGGCTGCCACTTTCTGGACACGATCCCCGACATAATCCAGGCCGCACGGATTCCGCGGTCTTTCTGGTCGATGTGCGGATTGGTTTTGTAGTTCAGCAGGGCCGTCGAGAGTTCGACAACCTGGGGTGAAATGTTGGCATGAAAGTCGTGCGTTACCACAATCGGGAAGCCGCTTCCGAGCGCCTCCCGCAAACGCCGCACGACTTCGCCATCCGCATGAGGGTAGCTTTCGGCGACCATTGCACCATGAAGCGCGAGCAGGAGGCCGTCGAACTTGCCGCCGGACTGAATGCGCCGGAGCAGATCGCCCGTCAATGCGTCCAGGGCCTCGTCGGTCACCGGACCCGAGGGCGTCGCGTGCGCTACGAGCGTAGGATAAAGATCCAGGCCGAAACGCGCTCCCCCTTCGATAAAGCCGCTGACCTCGTCATTGTTCTTGCCCCATTGCTCGAGCGCAGCGTCCGGATCGTCGCCGGTGCGCCGGTCGAAATCGGCAAGAGTGGTCTTGACGGAGAAGAACGAGTTCGATTCGTGAACGATGCCCCCGATGGCGATTCTCGGGCGCGGAGTTTGTGCATGGGTCGTCATTTTGTGGCCGTTGGACCGGTTCTCGATCTACCATACTACGAGGTATGCCCGGACGGAGATATTTGCGCTGGAACCGCCAGGAGTTTGTTGGCATCCATTGATAGAGGAAGCCGGCAGCGGCTTGCCTTCTCAAACTCCAGCGTGGTAAGACATGGAAAGCAATACGGCTGATTGTACTGGGCCCATGCAGGACGGAAGCAACCACTCCGAAAAGACCTGTGCCGCGGCAAAACCTTCCACTGTCCAATCTCTATTTTCCTGGGCGCGCGACCTGGTTCTATCCGTCGTCATCGCCGCCGTCGTCATCCTGTTTCTCTATCAGCCGGTGAAAGTCGAGGGCACGAGCATGATGCCGGCCCTCGAAGACCAGGAGCGCATCTTCATCAACAAGTTCGTCTACAGCTTCGGGTGGGGCGAAATCGTGCGTGGCGACATGGTCGTATTCTGGTATCCGGCCGACCCCAGCAAA
>DASTMK010000455.1:0-5488 GCA_035714225.1 Bryobacteraceae bacterium
AACCCTGGGAGTTCGAAAGCACTTTCGGGCGGGGTGACAAGACCGCCCATGCGGATCGTGTCCGTATGGGAGATTATCCACCTGGAGCTACTCGGATTAGGAATGCCTCGCCGGAAGATTCGGGCCGATGGGTTACACTAGCGACCATGGAGCCGACCTCGACGGAACTGATGGCAGCCGCGACAAAGGCGAGCGTTGATCTCGCACAGAAGGAGACAGAGTCTTTTCTGAATGCCGTTCTTGGTGAGCCACTCAAAGAAGTCGGCGGGCTCCTCAAAGATAGAGTGTCTGCGCGCCGACACCGGAACCTCGTCAAAATCGTCCTTGCGGCAAAAGAGTGTCTTTCGAGAGCTGGAGTGAGCCCGAAGGAAGTTCCCTTGAAGATTATCCACCCCTTACTAGACGCAGCGTCTTTAGAAGAGGAGCCAGACCTTCAAGACCTGTGGGCCAAGCTGCTTGCAAACTGCGCGGATCCCGAACGAAAGGAGCCCGTCTCAACGATATTCTTGAATGTGCTTCGAGAACTCACCGTTATCGAGGCACAGTTCTTGGATCACATCGTGAGCAGAGCTATCGCCCGTTCTACCCAGATGCGTGAGACGAAAGAGCACCTCCGCTTCGAAGATCTTGCGGAAATCGGTAATCTGGGCGCGCTTGCCACAGTCTTCAATGAACGCTTCAGTCCGTCCGACAACGTGTTTCTATACGAAATCGTTGAGCACTTCCTGCGATTAGGTTTGCTAACGGCAAAAGTCCAATTCTCGAAAGAGCTTAGTATGGTGTTCTCACCAAACCCAGTTAGCAAATCCATAGCGATGGATTTGGTTGAATACTACTATGTCACTCAGTTGGCGTTCAGCTTCCGGAAGGCTTGTCAGCGATCATAATGAGCATGGCCACGTGTCCGTTAGGCAAGCACGCCGCAGATCAGGCTCGGCTCATTCGGAAGGCTTTTGAAGATCGAGCGCAAAAGCCAGCGCGTCTTTCAGTCGCGCCATCACATCAACGGAAAGCCTGCCAATCTTGCGTTCAAGGCGCACGGTTGGTAGGGATGCCAATCCTTGAACGTTGGCTACCGATTCACGATCAAGGAATGGAAGCCGTGGCAACGGCACCTCATATGGGCTGTTCCTCCGCTGAGTCGTGAGAGGCACATACAAAACGAGAGATCGCGGCGGGTTGGGGTCCTGACGCGAGACAATAACAACTGGACGTGTTTTGGCGGCGAGTCCCAGATCTGCCAGTCAGAGCTCAGCGGGCAGGGGGTTCATCGAGCAGGTCGAGGACCTCCTGTTCGGCGGCGCGCGAGCGTGCGACATCAAGGAGATCCTGATCGGCGAGTTCTATCACCTCAGTGATGCGCTCTCTGGCCTCTGCCGCCGTATCCGGCTTCCAGTGGCGCAAGCGCTGGTCCAGCATCTCGGCTAATGCGTCCACGATGACCTCCTGCTCTCGTTCCCAGTTTAACGCCATTGACTTTCCAGCATATTGCCACACCGCCATGCGGGACGTGCGCGGTGAATTAGAGGGTCCGATAATAAACATGCTCAGCATTGCAGTTTCTGCTTTGGAACAAATAATGACTAATCGGGCAGTCTCCCCAGTTCTTGGGATCAGGAAGGGCAGTCGGCTTGTATCCCCCAATTCCGGCCGCGTAACGTCCGTTGCCGATACATGCCCGCTCAATGGATCTCCCCTTGGCGTACGGGATTTACAGATGGTGCGGCCGCCCGGCCCTATTCTCGTATTTAACTGGAACTGTAGGCAGCTGGATTAGCGCGAACTCACCAGCGCGGGAGAAAAGCGAAACTGTAACACGACCTCGCTGTCCACTTCTTTGTCTTTGATGCGAGCCGGGCGGAAAGACCACTTCGCGGCAGTATCTTCCGCGAGCCGCACCAGACTCGGGGGCAAGGGCTCTTCGGAAACCAGCCTGGTTTGAAAGACCCGGCCCTGCTCGTCAATAGAAACACGCAGGTCGATCGGAACAGTGGAATGAATCGTACTGTAGAGCGACGGCGGAAGCGTCGGACTGGGCTGTTTCAGCGGTACGGCCGGTTCGAACTCGTCCCCCGCTCTGTAGGCATTACGTTGAAGCTGCCGAATTCCCGGAATCTTTTGCAGGAATCTGCGCGCCGCCGAAGGCTCTACCGGTTCCATTGTCACGGTGACGACCGGCGGCGCTTCCCGAGGCTGGTCCACTGCTGGCGTCTGGACCTGATTGAGCTGACGGCCCATATTCACCGCAAGCATGGGGGGCAATTCCAGGGGGGTGCTGGAACGAGAAGTTCGCATCCTGTCGGCACCATCCGTGATTCCGGGAGGCGGATCGAGCCGCCGAACCTCTTTCCGGCTCTGCTTCGAAACGCCGGACGGCTGAACCGGAGGGACCGGCGGCGTTGTTTCTTCAACAACTGTACCCGGCGGCATGCTCGCAACCGTACCGGCCTCGTCTGGTGTGCCGGCGCTGCCGGTGCCGCCGGCAATCGCACGAACGGATTCGGAAACAGGGGCCTCCGATAGAATATCCAACTGAAAGTTCACATCGCTCGTGGCGGGATGGTATATGACGCTGCCCATTTTCAACTGACGGGCGTCCAGGTCGATCCGGTGTTCCTTGCGTCCGTCGGTGATCCATAGAACGCCACGCGCTGCTTCCTCCACCTGTGGATGATTCCGATTCCAGGTCACCCGGAAGTTCTCGCCGTTTTTCGTCGCGGAGAGGCCGATGTCGTGCGCGCGCGACGCCGCATTGCGTTCCCCGGAGAGGAACCAGGCGGCCGTCATAAGAAGGGCGAATACGGAAACGGCGACAAAGGAAGTCAGGACAACCGGCTTGTGTAGCGCTTTAGGCCAACTGACTTTCGGCAAGGTGAAGGCGGGTAGCCGGTTCCCCCTGGGAGCGATTTGCCGCGGCGAACGAACGGGAGGCGCGGCAATGGGGGAAACGTCGCGGATCTGGTATTTCCCCGATTCGAGCCATGTGCGGTCAAACGGGAAAGGAAGATAGCTGGAACGGCGCTGGATGTCACCGTCTTCCCAGAAAAAAAACCCGCCGCGGTTCATCCCGCCCGAATCCCGTTTGACAATCAGGAAGACCGAAGCCGGTCCGGGAAAAAAGGTTTGCGCCAGGCGGAAATCGTCCTGATCGAGAAACAACCCGGGGCGCGCGTGTGCGCGGAAGAACCCGGCCACCGGCCGGGATTCCAGCTTCTGCTGTAGTTTGCGCCGGTCGGGTCCGACCAGTGCATAAGCGATGCCGCGCGGGTGCTCAAACGGGATCTCTTCGAAACCGTCGATGGTAATCTGCCAGCCTGTTTCCAGCTCTTTCGCCGAACCCAGCAGTACACCGCCAAGTTCCGCGGCGCGCTCGGCTACAGGGCCCGCTTCCCGCTCGAGCATCTCGCTGATGCGCTCCACTACGTCAAGGTTCAGAAGCACACAGAATCGCTTGTCCTGAACTTCCCAAACATAGTAGTGCCGGCCAGCGGGAACTTGAGCCCGGCGATTGACATAGGCCCCAGACATTTTTCCTAACCCTCAAGCGGGCTGGTCCATAGTATAACCCGATACACCGTCGGGATGCGGGAAGGCGCTTTTAGAGCTGTGGCGGCGCGGGTTGTGCGGCGCCTTCAACCGGCTTCGCGGGCGCCGCCGTGGGTCTTGGCACACGGGTCCATTCTCCGATCCAATCCAGGAAAGTGCGGTACCAGAGCAGCGTGTTCTGCGGTTTCAAAATCCAGTGGCCCTCATCGGGATACAACAACAGCTTCGAAGGGACCTGCCGCATCTGAAGGGCGGTAAACAGTTGCAAGCCCTGTCCGTAGGGAACCCGGAAATCCTGCTCGCCGTGAATGACGAGCGTCGGCGTCTTGAAGTCTTGAACAAAAAAGCTGGGCGACCACTTGGCGTAGAGATCCGGGTTGTCCCAAGGCATACCCCGGAATTCCCAGAGCGGAAACCACAGCTCTTCGGTTTCGCCGGTCATACTGCGCAGGTCGAACACGCCCGCATGGGAAACAAATGCCTTGAAGCGTTGCGTGTGCCCGAGCATCCAGTTCACCATGTAGCCGCCGTAAGAGCCGCCGGCCGCCGCTATGCGCTGCGGATTCGCATAGGGCAGAGTGGCGACCTGGTCCACCACGGCCATGATATCGTCGTAAACTTTGCCGCCCCAATCGGAATTAATTTCATCCGTGAACTTCTGTCCATACCCGGTTGATCCTCTGGGGTTTGGCATGACGACAAGAAATCCGGAAGCGGCGAAGACCTGCGGATTCCAGCGATAGCTCCAACTCTCTCCCCAGGCACCCTGCGGTCCGCCATGGATCAAAAACAACACAGGATATTTCTGGTCCGATCGAAATCCGGGCGGCTTCACCACGAAGCTGTGAATCCTCGCGCCGTCGGGGCTTTGCACCCACATCTCTCCAAGCGCCGGCAAGCCATACTGGGAAAGCAGAGCGTCGTTGATGCGCGTAAGCGGAACCGCCGTACCGCCGCTCGATTCTACTCTGTACAGTTCGACGGGGCGCGAGCCACTGTTCTGGGAATAGACCATGATCTTGCCGCCATCGGCGAACTGCACGTCGTCGACGTGTGCGGGTCCGCTAATGATGCTTCGTGCGGCGCCACCGGTGACCGACATCATCTGCACCGAAGTCCGCCCGCGGTCCTCGATGGTGTAGAAGATGCGCGTGGAGTCGGGTGCCCATGTAAAAGCAGTGACCGAACGATCGAGGGTTTCCGTCAGGCTTGTAGCTGCGCCGGTGGCGCGGTCCATGATGATCAGACGCCAACGGTCGCTTTCATATCCGGCACGTTCCTGAGCGCGATAAGCGATATACTTCCCGTCGGGTGAGTAAGAGGGTGAATTATCAGCGCCGGCGCTCACCGTGATTTTCACCGGCTCGCCGCCCTCGATAGGCACGGTAAAGAGGTCTGAATTCGTGCTGAGCGCAAGGTCCGGATCGGTCTTCGTCACGTAGCAGACTTCCGTTCCGTCGGGAGAGATGGCGTAATCGTCCGGACCCCCGAGCGAGAAAGGCGGCACGTCGCGGTTGCCGGGAGTAAGATCTTTCGGGGTGCCTCCCTCCACAGGAATCACCATCAGGTGCTTAGTGCGCCCCGACTTCCAACTCGCCCAGTGCCGGTACAGCAGCGACGTATATGTGCGGGCTTTTACCTTGCTGGCCTTCTCCGCCTCCAGGCGCGCCGCATTGCAAGCAAGGTCGGGGCAGTCCGGATAAACGGCGCTGACAAACAGAATGTTCTTTCCGTCGGGCGAAACCAGCAGACCTTCCGCCTCCGTCGCCAGAGAGGTGACCTGTCGCGGGTTGGCTCCGTCAGAATCCATCATCCAGACCTGCGAGGAGCCGCCGCGGTTCGACAGGAACGCGATTCTGCGGGAATCGGGCATCCAGCGGGGTCGCTCGTTCGTGGACCCCTCGTGCGTGATCTGGCGTGGGGTTCCTCCACGTACGGGTAC
>DASTMK010000456.1:0-6956 GCA_035714225.1 Bryobacteraceae bacterium
CGCATCGTGGTCTGCTGGTCTGTATTCACCGTCGTCACGGGACTGGTACGGAGCTACTTCGCGCTGATCTTCGCTCGCTTCGTCTTTGGAGCGGCCGAGGCGGGCGCGTTTCCGACGGTGGCCAGGGCTCTCGCCCGCTGGTTTCCCGCAGGTGAGCGGGGATGGGTGACGGGCATCATGTGGACAGGCGCCCGCCTCGGCGGCGCTCTCGCACCCCCGTTGGCTACGCTGCTGATTGCATGGACCGGTTGGCGCGCCACCTTCGTTCTGTTCGGATCCGTGGGCCTGGTGTGGTCGGCTGTGTTTTGGATCTGGTACCGCGACGACCCCGCTCAACACCGGAGCGTCAGTCCCGCCGAACTCGTCTACATACGAATGCATGGATCGGTAAGCGGTCCCGATGTGCGCTCCGAACCCAGCATCCCCACGCCATGGAAGCGCATTTTCAGCAGCGGAACGATGTGGGCGCTCTTCTGGATGTACTTCGCTACCTCGTATGGCTTTTGGTTTTTCCTCACGTGGCTGCCGACGTACCTGATACGCGAACATGGCGTTACGGTAACCAGAGCGGGGCTCCTCTCCGCGATGCCGCTCGCGCTCGGCGCCGTGGCATGCCTCGCCGGAGGTGCGCTATCGGATTGGCTGACGCGCCGCACGGGGAGCCTGCGGTGGGGTCGAAGGTTGGTAGGCCTGGCCGGGTTCACTTTGACAGCCGCCGGATTCGCCGCTGCGGCGGCGGCCGAGGGACCGCTGACCGCGGTGGTCTGCCTGACTCTGGCGGCAGGCGCCATGGACTTGGCCGTCCCCGTCGCCTGGGCCGCGTGCCTCGACGTGGGCGGGCGCTTCGGAGGCACCGCGACAGGCTTCATGAACACCAGTTCCAGCATCTCTGCAATGATTTCGCCGATCGCTGCGGCCAAGCTGTTCGAGACGTTTGGCTCATTTCACGCGATGTTTGCGAGTGCCGCCGTGGTATACCTGCTGGCGGGTCTTCTTTGGTTGAAAATCGATCCAAGCCGCCCGGTGGACGATTAAGGATGAATATATGGCTCGTATCCCGTATTTATATCAGCACTACACATGGCCCGAACTGGGCGAAGTAGCGAAGCGGCAGCCGGTGGTGGTGCTGCCCATTGGTTCCGTGGAGGACCATGGTCCTCATCTGCCCGTGGACACGGATAATTTCCTGATCTGGTCCATTTGCGAGGAGGCTGCCAGGCGTGCCGATGGCGACATATTGCTGCTGCCTCCCATCCCCTATGGTTTCGAAACGCACCACATGGACTTTCATGGAACCATCGACATCCGCATCGAACACCTGCTGAATTTCGTGCTCGATGTCACCCGGAGCGTGGCGCACCATGGTTTCGAGCGGATTCTGATCGCCGATGGCCATGGCTCGAACATGCCGATCCTGGACCTGGTTGCGCGGCGGACCAATATCGAAACCAACGCGCTGTGCGGTTGCTTCATCTGGCCGTCGCTCGCCACGGAGGAGATCCGGAAAGTGCGTGAATCGGGCAGGGGCGGAATGGCCCACGCCTGCGAACTCGAGACTTCTGTCTACCTGCACCTCGACGCCGGCCGCGTGCAATTCGAAAAGGCGCGCAAGGACATGGGCATGCCGCCTTCGTCGTTCATTTGGATGGACCTGATCGAGGGCTCGCCGGTTCTGCTGATGGATGAATGGACGCGTTTCAGCAAAAGCGGTGTCTACGGCGATCCAACACTGGCGACAGCGGAAAAAGGCAAAATCGTCTTCGAGGCGGTGGTGAACGCCTTCGTGAAACTCGTTCGCGAATTCAAGAACCGGCCGCGGGGGGAGCGGACGGACTATCACAAGCAGGACTCTGAATTCTAAATACCATCGAAAGGGTGATCTCCATGAACCGGATCTTGTTGTTGCTGATTGCCTGCGCCGCCTGCGCTTCCGCCGCGGCGCTTGCCCAGACGGCACCTCGCGTGACGCGCGACATCAGCTATGCCGAACCCCGAAATGAGCGCCAACTGCTCGATGTGTATTCACCGCCAACCGGATCGAACTTCCCGGTTGTTGTGTGGGTTCACGGCGGCGGCTGGATGCGTGGCAGCAAGAACGAGGTGGAACACAAGCCGGCGGCATTTGTGGAAAAGGGCTTCGTCTTCGTGCCGGTGAACTACCGGTTTATCCCCCACGTGACCATGGAGGTGATCGTGCGCGATGTGGCGAAGGCTACCGGATGGGTACACGCCAACATCGCGCGCCACGGCGGCGATCCGAACCGGATTTTTCTGATGGGTCATTCCGCCGGTGCGCAACTCGCCGCCCTGCTTTGCACAGACAGCCGCTACATCGAAGCGGAGGGTGTGCCGCGTTCAAGTATTGAAGGATGTGTACCTGTGGACGGCGATACCTACGACGTTCCGCTACAGGTGGCGACGGCGGCGGCCCGCCGCAAGAGCCTGAAGCAGCCGCCGCCAAAGATGGGCCACACGGAAAAGTTCGGCAGTCTCGAACAGCAACGCGAGTTGTCGGCGGTGAATCATGTCGCGCCGAACAGAGGCATCCCACCCTTCCTGATCCTCCACGTGGCCGATCACACGGACACTACGGCACAAGCCCACCGGCTGTGGGCGGCGCTTGACCAGGCTGGCATTCCCGCCAGGCTGTTTGGAGCCGAAGGAACCGATCACGTGAAACTCGATCGCGATCTCGGCCTCGCCGGCGATCCGGCGACCAAGGTGCTGTTCGAATTCACAGATGGCGTGCTGAAACCGAAGCCATAATACTCTTGTATTGAGCGCACGGCTGTGGCATGCTGATGTCAGTAACTGAGGTATAGCCGTGAGCAAACCGACCGATCTCGTGCAGGGCACCCTGGACCTGCTTATCCTCAAAACCCTTGCCCTCGAGCCAATGCATGGCTGGGCCATTGCGCATCGGATCCACCAGATGTCGAGCGAAGTCCTGCAGGTTGGACAGAGTGCGCTTTACCCCGCACTGCACAAATTGGAGCACCAAGGCTGGGTCAAGTCCGAGTGGAAGATCTCGGAGACTAACCGTCGCGCCAAATACTACTCACTCACGCGCGCCGGGCGCAAAGCTCTCAGCGAGGAAGCAGCCAACTGGGAACGGCTCTCGGCGGCCATATCGGCGATCGTGCGCACGGCCTGAACGAGGAGGCGGAGATGCCACGCTGGTTCACACAGCTTCGTTTAATCGCTCGTTCCATCTTCCGTAAGAGCAGCCTCGACCGGGAGCTTGATGAAGAACTTCAGTACCACCTGCAACGCGAGCTCGACGTGCGAATGAATGCCGGTCTCACACCGGAAGAAGCGCACTTCGCTGCGTGGCGTGCGATGGGCGCAATGGCCCAAAGCATGGAGGAGTGCCGTCACGTACGTCGCGTAAATCTTGTCGACGACTTCTTGCAGGATATCCGCTACGCGGCATTCTCGCTGCGCAGGAATCCGCTGGTTTCCGCTCTGATCGTACTTATCATGGCTCTCGGCATTGGCGCGAACACTGCTGTGTTCGGCGTAATTAACGCCGTGCTCCTCAAACCGTTGCCGTATTCCGGGGCGGATCGGATTGTGACGCTCTCCACCAGGGATTTCGTAACAGGCGACATCAATCCTCTCGTGACAATCGCCAACTATCGGGACTGGCGCGATCAAAACTCCTCGTTCGAGGCGATGGCAACCTACCGCGGTGGAGAGTATCCGGTAACATCCGGCAGCGTGGCGGAGTATACGCAGACCGTCACTGTCGATATCGCATTCTTCCGTGTCTTTGGTGTCGAGCCGGTTATCGGCCGCACCTTCATTCCGGAGGAGATGGTCCCGGGGAGCCAGGCGGTGGTGATCAGCTATGCGTATTGGCAGACCCGCCTGGGAGGAGATCCGCGCGTACTGGAGAGGACCGTTCGCGTGGGTAACGACCCTCGGCCCATCGTAGGGGTGATGCCCGCGGGTTTCCGCTTTCCACGGCAGACGGACATCTGGGCCCCCGAGAGGACGCGTTCGACCAGCCGCACGGGACATAATCTCTTCGCGGTCGGGAGGCTCAAGCCGGGTGTTTCCCTGGAACGTGCGCAAGCCGACTTGAACACAATCGCCGCGCGCCTCGAGCAGCAGTACCCGGCGAGCAACAAAGGACGCGGCGTTGTCGCAGCGCCTCTCCAGGACGAGCTTGTGCGTGATGTGCGTCTCACGCTGTACCTGTTGTGGGGCGTGGTCGCCGTAGTGCTGCTGATCGCGTGCGCCAACACTGCCACGCTGCTGCTGGGCAAAGCGATGGCGCGCACTCGTGAAATTGCGGTCCGGACTGCGCTCGGAGCCAGCCGCTCTCGAATCATCCGGCAACTGGTGACGGAGAGCCTTCTGCTCGCGCTTATTGCCGGCGCCGCCGGCATCGTGCTGGCCTACTGGGGCGTGTATCTGCTGGCGGCACTAACACCGTCCGAGGCCGTCCGGCTCACCGAAATCAGGATCGATGGAGTCGTACTCTCATTCACGATGGCCGTTTCGATCGCGGCGACTGTGCTGTTCGGCTTGGTTCCCGCACTCCACGCGTCCAAGGTTGATTTGACCGGCGTGATTAAGCAGGCAGGGCGATCGATGCACGGGAGGCGAATGGTGCGTACGCGCGGCATGCTGGTCGTCTCCGAGATCGCGCTATCGGTTGTGCTGGTGACCGGCGCAGGTCTGCTGATCAAAAGCCTGATCGCCTTGCACAATGTCGAGTTAGGTTTCAAGCCCGGGAATGTACTGGTGATGAAGGCGACCGGCGTTCATGACCGGAAGGAGAATGATGCCTTTTTCCGAAGCACCATGTCACGAATCGCATCGCTCCCGGGCGTGGTCGCCGTCGGCGCAACGTCAATACCGCCGGGAGATTTATCCAATGCCGGCTCCGGGTCCTATTTCATCGACTGGCTCCCGGAGCAAAGGGAGCGCACGGTGAATCCGGAAGCTCTTTTTACAATCGTCGCACCCGGCATATTTGAGGCGTTGGGGATTCCGCTGAAGAGCGGGCGCGACTTCAACGAAAGGGACACGGGAGACAGTCCCCTGGTTGCCATCGTCAACGAGGCATTGGTCCGGAAATCGTTCGGCAATGAAGACCCGATCGGCAGAACGATCTTCTGCACTTTCGATCGAAAAGATCCGATGACAATCGTCGGTGTTGTTGGCGATGTGCGCCAGCGGAACCCGGCTCTTGCTCCTATGCCGGAGTGCTACATGCCATACACGCAGCACTCGTACAACAACGCAACCCTCTACATCGTTACCCGAACGGCAGGCGATCCGTCTCCGCTCGCCCGCCCGGTGCTTCGTATAGCGGCGGAGATCTCTCCGAATGCGGCGGCGTCCGTTACGACGATGGAAGCGGAAGTTTCGAAGAAAGCAGACGCTCCGCGGTTCCGCGCTCTGCTCTTTGCCGTGCTCGCCGTTTTTGCAGTGTGCCTTGCCATGGCGGGTGTATACGGCGTGATTGCTTATGCGGTGGGCCAGCGGACAAGCGAAATCGGCCTGCGGATCGCGCTCGGCGCCAGTCCGGGCTCCGTGCTGCAACTCGTTCTCGGCCAAGGACTGGTTCTGGCGGGCATCGGTCTGGCTTTGGGCTTAGCGGCCGCCATCGCCTCAACGCGATTGCTTACGACCGTGCTGTTTCAAGTGCAGCCGCACGATATCCCGGTCTATGTGTCTGTCGCGATTCTGCTCGCCCTCGTGACTCTGTTGGCCAGTTACGTTCCGGCAAGGCGTGCATCCAGAATCGATCCGATGGCCGCACTCCGTCAGGAATAGACCTGCCGGAATCGCCGCGTCTCGTTACTGATGTAAACTACCAGAAGCAGCGACGATCTGGGTCCAGCTAATACAATTTCGGAGAGCATTCGTTGAGTATCGGTCGATGGCACCGTGTGGTTCTGCTGATCGCGTTTGGCGGGTGCGCGGCGATTCCCTTGAAGCTTCTCGGCGACCTGGAAGGGTCCTATGTCCTGCCGCTCGATCATGCGGCCATCCAATACGCGACGGCGGCGTTGGACGACCCCGTCACGCGATTGAAGCGCCGCATCAGTGAAGGCAAAGTGAGCTTGTCTTTCGAACCGGATCATGGCTATCTGCCAGCTCTGCTCAAAGAACTCGACGTGCCGGTTTCCTCCCAGGTTCTCGTGTTCTCCAAAACAAGTTTCCAGGCGCCGCGCATCTCTCCGCGCACGCCGCGAGCCCTTTACTTCAACGATGAGGTGTCACTCGGCTGGGTGCGCGGCGGCGACGTCCTGGAGATCGCGGCCACGGACCCCAGGCAGGGCACGATCTTCTACACGATCGATCAGGAAGAGGCGTCGAAGCCGCGCATAGAAAGGCGCGGCGAGTGCCTGCAATGCCACGCTTCGCCAGGAACGGTGGGAGTGCCCGGACTGGTTGTCCGCTCCATTTATCCCGAACCTTCCGGCATGCCTTTATTTCACGCCGGATCGTTCGTGACGGACCATCGCAGTCCGCTCAACCAGCGCTGGGGAGGATGGTACGTGACCGGTACCCACGGGTCGCAGCGGCACATGGGCAATATCTTCGTCATGGACCGGGATCACCCCGACAAGCTGGATATGGACGCCGGCGCGAATGTCACCGGCCTCACCGGGCGGTTTGACACCGGCGCTTTTCTCAGCCCTCATAGCGACATTATCACCCTGATGGTTCTGGAGCATCAGACCCGGATGATCAGCCTCATCACGCGTCTCGCCTTCGAAACACGCATGGCGCTGCACGATCAGAAAGCGATCAACCAGGCGCTGGGCCGGCCTGCCGAAGAACTGACGGATTCGACGAAACGGCGTATTGGAAACGTCGCCGAGGCGCTGGTGAAATATATGTTGTTCGTCGAAGAAACGGCGCTTGAAGATCCCATCAAAGGGACCTCCGGTTTCGCGGCCGAGTTTGCGAAAAAAGGACCTCGCGATTCGAGC
>DASTMK010000457.1:0-4775 GCA_035714225.1 Bryobacteraceae bacterium
CAAGGTGCCGGCCCTGTTCCACCAGGACGGGATTGCCCTGGAAGCGGGCCAGAACTTTCACGCCGTCGCCGACTCTCCGGATGACCGGGGCGCGAATGAAGACAGCTTCGAAGTCCTCCGGCGCTCCGGCTTCCCGTGCAAAGCCGGGGGCGGCATCGATGTGAGCAACGCAACTGTCGAGTTGCCGGCCGTACGCGTTACGCTCGACATCGATGTCCACCACGTTCAGCGATTCCTGTGCCGGGTTGGTTACCTTGGAGGCCAAAAGAATCGCCCCCGCGCACGTGCCGAACACAGGCTTCACTTCCGCAAAGCGCTTCAGCGGTTCCAACATATTTTCCACGCGAAGCAGTTTCAGCATGGTTGTGCTTTCACCGCCCGGTATAATCAGCCCTTCCACCTGTTCCAATTGTTCCGCCGTACGCACCGGTATCGCTTCGGCACCGGCCTGCTGAAGCGCTTTTTGATGAGCCTCGAAATCGCCTTGCAGCGCGAGGACTCCGACCCTTCTCATGCCTTCATTGTGCGGGTTCAGAAGGCCGAATTTCAAAGCTGAGCGCTGCCGAGAACACTGGTGGTTCGCTGCTGGTGAGCCACACCTTCACCGCATACCGGCCTTCGGGCAACGCCGCGAGGGGAACGTCGACTACCCAGTTTTTCTCCTCGTGCGGCCCGATGACAATGGTCTCCATCACTTGCGGAAACAATTTGTCGGCGGACCAGGTGTAGACGCTCTCACCGCGATCGTTCCAGATCTGCAGATCGAATCGTTGACCGGTCGGAAACGTAACGCTCAGCGGCTGCTCCTGACCGTTCCGCAGCGTCAGGCGTGCGATCATTTCCGGCGAATCTCTCTCGCCGGAAGCAGGGTACGTCGTCCGGTCGATCGTCAATCCGAAGCCGGTTCCCGGCCCTGAGATCACAGTTACGTCCCCGATGCGCGCATAGATCAAATCGAACTGCCGCGGTCCCGCAAACGTCGTCTCACGGCGGCTTACCAGGCCGATTCCAGGCAGATATTTATCTTCCTGGTTGCCGGCATCGGCACAGTTGCCTGGATCATATCGGATTTCCAGAGCATTGGAAAACTCTCCGATAGGTCCGGAGTACTCGGCCGAGTGTGAGACAACATGCGCGGTCTGAAGGCACGGCGGAACATCTTCCTGGTACGTGCCGCCGTCTCCGGCCGAGAAATCCGCGTACAGTCTTTCTACCTGGTCTTCGCCGAATGCTATAAGTTTCCGCTCAGGCGTCATTCGCAACCAGAGATCGCCTTCCCAAAGCCCGCGAACGAGTGAGTACTCGCCGGCGGCCATTGTGGCCGTACGAACCACCTCCACGGTTCGGATTTCGCTCCCAGTGGGTCCGCTGGACCGGTAGATCCATTGGTTACCCGGTTGCAACGGAAAATAATCCGGCTGCGCGGCGGCAAATCCCGCCGTGGCCAGCAGAATTGAGCTAATCGTAAAAGTTTTTTTCCCAAGCATGTGCTTTTACTTTTTCGAGTGTATTTCGGTCTAACGGGCCTATATCGGAGACGGCGATATTGCGTTCAACGTTTCGAACGCGTCGCATCCCGGGTATGACCGTTGAGACCGCCTCATGCGAGAGACAGAAGCGAAGGGCAATCTCCGGCAGTTCGCCGTCGACCCCAGCAAGGTCTGCTTTCAAAGCGTTTACGCGCTCCACCACCTGCCTCTTGCGATCTCCTCCAAAATAAGACGCGCGAAAATCGCCCGGCGCGAACTCACTTTTTTCGGAAATTGTACCGGTCAGGCTGCCTTCATCCAATGGAACTCTCGCCAGCACTCCGATATTCCGTTCTAAACAAAGTGGAAACAAATGCTTTTCAGGACTCTGGTCAAAAATGTTGTAGATCACCTGTACCGTGTCGATCAGTCCCGTCTCGATCAGTTCGAGCGCGGAATCAGGTTGATGATCGTTGATGGAGACGCCCACCCATCGTGCCTTGCCCTGCCGCTTGATGTCCTCGAAGGCTCTTTTCCATTCGTCCCGGCCGATCCACTCCGGATTCCAGACATGCAATTGCTGTAGGTCGACGGTCTCTATCCCGAGATTGCGCAGGCTGGTTTCGGTGCATTTCATAACGTAGTCATATGGAAATACTTCGTTTATACCGATGCCCGGGCGTGCCGGCCACAATTGGTTTTTGGGTGGTACTTTGGTGGCTATGAAAATTTCTTTTCCGGATTCTTTCACAACCTGGCCAACCAGCTTCTCGCTGTGTCCGGTGCCATAGGCCAGGGCGGTGTCGATCAGGTTCACGCCCCGGTCAATCGCCATGCGCAGCGCCTGAATAGATTCGTCGTCGTTGCCGCCCTGCCACAGCGCGCCTCCGATTCCCCATGCTCCGTAGCCGATCTCGCTTACTTCGATGCCTGTTCTGCCGAGTTTTCGATAGCGCATGAACCCATTGTATTCAGTGCGAAAATAAAAGAAGAGCAAATGAAAAGGTTGTTCATCGTCCTGGTGCTCACCGCGGCCGCCGCTCTGACCGTTTCCGCGCGTAATTACAAGCTCTACATGAAGGATGGCGAATATCACGTTGTCCGCGAACACAAGGTGGAGGGAGATCGCGTCCGGTTTTATAGCGTGGAACGCGGCGAGTGGGAGGAGATTCCGGTAGCGCTCGCCGATCTCGACCGGACCAGCAAGGAGATCGCCGAAGAAGAGAGCGCGCGGAAAGAGGAAACGGCTATTCTCGCGGCGGAGGATAAAGCTGAACGCGAGATGCGCCGGGAGATCGAACGCATTCCCCAGGAACCCGGCGTCTACTACGACGAGGGCGAAACTGTTCGCGCCATCAAACAGGCCGAATCGAAAGCGGTCACGAACAAGGGAAGAAGCATTCTGAAAGTGCTGGCTCCTGTCCCGGTGATTACGGGGAAGGCCACCGTTGAAGTGGACGGCGCGCGCTCGGCGAATGTCGTAAATAAGTCCAGGCCCGAGTTTTATTTCAGGTTGGCCGAGTTGGAGCGTTTCGCCATGGTTCGGGCCACCCCCAAGAAGGACTCGCGCGTGATCGTCAAGTGGACCATTGTTCCGGTGACGAACGAGATTGTCGACGAGTTTGAGGAGGTGGAGATGTTTCGCCGCCAAGTTGCCGAGGGTATTTACAAGGTTTGGCCCGAGCAACCACTTAAACCGGGCGAGTACGCAATTATCGAATACACCGAGGGCAAGGGCAACGTGCAGATCTGGGACTTTGCTTATCGCCCCTGATCAAAGTTCCCTGAAGAACTCCAGAGACTCTTGTGCACACCGGTCCCACTGGTATCGTAATGCCTGACGCTTGGCCTCGCCTGCCAGTTTCTCTCGCAGAGACGGCGACAATAGAATATTCTTTAGCCCCGATGCCAGCTCAACCGGACTGCGCGGGTCAATCAGGATCCCGCCCGGACCGGTCACTTCCGGTAAAGACGAGACATTGGAAGTGATGACCGGCACGCCAGCCGCCATGGCCTGCGCCACCGGAAACCCGAAGCCCTCGTAAAGGGACGGATACGCCAAGACGCGCGCACCTGCCGTCAACGCAGGCAGGTCCTGTTCCGGCACGTAACCTGCATAGCGGACCCCCTTCACCCCCTTTTCGAGGCGCGCCGTCACGGATTCAGAGCCCCATCCTTTCGGCCCGGCAATCACGAGCCGGAACTCGTGCCGGAGTTCGTCCGCGAGACTCTCCCAGGCATCCAACAGCCCGCCCACGTTTTTTCTGGGCTCGATGGTTCCCACAAACAACACGTAGTCCTTTTCGATGCCGAACTTTTGCCGGACGCCGGCAACGCGCGTGGCATCCACATTAAAGAAAGCAGGCGCAACGCCCGGATAAATCACAGACACCCGGTTCGGGGAAATCCGCAGCACGCGAACAGCATCGCGGCGTGTGTTCTCCGACACGGCAATGAGCTTTCGCGCTTTCTTCAGCACGCGTTCCGCATATCCCGTATCGGCTTCCACATTGGCGGGCGTATGAACGTCCGGCATGAGTGCATACGTGAGGTCGTGGATGGTCGCCGTCACCAGCGGGCGCCGCGGCGGATTGCGCACCAGGTTCGAAATGTGAAACACATCGGCGTTCCTGGTGAGGAGATCCACGACGGGGCTCCACCCGAATTTTGCTGCATAGACAAGCCCGAGCCTCGGCCAGGTCTGCCAGGGGCGTAAAACCGAGCGGTCGTGATGCAGTTCGCCCAGCTCCTTCAATAAAGGAAAGGCGAAAATACGATCGGCGCCAGCCTGCTGCCGCAAGTGTGTGATCCAGTGATAAAAATAGGTCTTCACACCGGCACTACGCAGCAGCAGGGAACTGGCGTCGATCAGGATTCGCATCAGAGATTGCGCACGCCTGGCCGGCGCGCTATTTCACCGCTTCAATCTTTTCCACCTTGATGATACCGGTCTTCTCGTACAGCACGCCAGTAACTTTCACTTTTTGCGCCGCGAACTTCTCCGGCGTCTGCTGATCGCTGAGCGTGTACATCCTCTTGCCGTCGTGCAGGGCGTACTTATACTTGGAGCTTGACTTCACGCACTCCCGCACGCATTTCTCGTCGGGTGCCACGTTCAGGTGCACATGGTTGTCGCCGCACATGGTGTCGGTAATCACACCCACGAAAGTCTTTGTATTCTGGTTCGCGGACGCCAGGAACAGCGCCGCTGAAAAGATTAGAGTTGTTAACGTTTTCATTCCGCCTCCAAAAGTCTTATCCCTTTCTGTTGATGCAGCCGCCGCCAGAGCGTGTCGTAACGCTCTT
>DASTMK010000458.1:0-3622 GCA_035714225.1 Bryobacteraceae bacterium
CGAAACCAGGCGCTTCAGATGCTCACTTCAGTTGGAGTGCACGATCAGGTAGCTCTCTATGTCTTGGACAATGGGCTTCGCATAGTTCACGAATTTACCGCGGACACGGTCGCTCTGGCCCGGAAGATTGCGGCCGAACAGGAGCAGGTGGTGGACGCTCCCGATCCGGAGGTGAACCCTCTGACGGATGCGAGCGTTGGCTCGCTGCCTTTTTCAGATATCGGGCCTGGTGGTCTCTCCACGACCAAGCGGGAGGAGCGCTTCTTTATCGAACGTCGCGTTACAGGTACGTTGAAGGCGTTCGAGATGATAGCAGCACACCTCGCCGCCATACCCGGCAGGAAAAGCCTGATCTGGGTTTCCGCCGGGTTTCCTCCATCCCTCGGCTTCGATCTCCCTCCGGTCGGCAAACGCCCTGAAGGCTTCGCGGACGCTCGAACATTCACTCCGGAGTTGAACCGTGCGCTCTCCCGCCTAAACGAAGCCGATGTTTCCGTCTATCCGGTCGACGCCAGAGGGCTGAGTCCTAACCCTGGCGTCTGGAAAAACATCGCTACCATGCAAGAACTTGCCGAACGTACCGGCGGAAAGGCATACTACAACCGCAACGATCTCGCCCAGGCGATGCGGAGCGCCCTGGATGACGTCCGCGTGAGTTACACGCTCGCATACTATCTGCCGATGGCCGCCACCCGCAGGGACACTCTCCACCGCATCCGGATTCGGATCCACAGGCCGGGAGTAACCGTCCGCCACCGGAGGGAGTATCTGGAGCGTGCGGGTGGTGCGGCCATTGCTCCGGCTGAGGCTAAGTCCGAGGCGCGGCAGGCCTGGAGCAGCCCCTTGAATTCCACGGCGCTGCGCATCGATGCGAAGCCCGTGCGAAGCGGAAATACGTTGGTCATTCAAATTGGGTTGGACGCCAGCGGGATTTCGTTGACTCGAAAAGATGGCCGGCTGACTGGCGAACTATTGATACTTACGGGGTTCAGGAAAGATGACGGAACGCCGCTTGAGATAGCCGATTCGAAGTCCGTCGCACTCGCGCTGCGCGAGCAGACTTACCAAAAGGTGCTGCAGGAGGGTTTGAAAGCGAGGGTGCAGCTTCCCGTACCGGGGAATGCAGCTTCTGTTCGGCTGCTTGTCCGGGATACGGCCACGAACAAGTTGGGGACTCTCACGATTCCCCTGCAGGCGATTCCCGAAACGTAGTGGAGGATAAACGGTCGTTGGCGCGGCGCGGTTTCGTCGTCATCGTTCCCGACGCGTGGAACCCTGAGCCGTTCCTATCACCGATAGGAAATCGCGATCGAATTGCAGCGCACCAGGCCCGGCGCATCGAGGGCATAGGTTGCGGAACCGCCTTTGAAATCGGCGGGCTTCAGCACTTGCTCGTGTGCCTTTTCGCCGCCCGCGGTTTGATAGCGATAGGTCACCACCACCGGTGCGCGCAGTGCGGCCGCGTCTTGCAGCTTGAAATGAATCGTGTTTCTGCCCGCGAAGATCTGCGGCAGTGACATAATGCCGTTCTCGAAATAGAGATCGATGGCAAGAGCGTTCAGCCCCGGCATACTTTGGCGTCCCGGACGGGGCTTCACCGAAAGGCGAACCTGGAACCGGTACACGCCGTGTATGCTCACATCGCGCCCGTTGAACCGGGGCCGTCCTAACTCGATGCTCATCTTGCCGGGACGCGACGGCAACGTCTGCCATTCGGACCACACGTCCGGATCCTGTGCGTTGTTGGTTTTCGCGCGCAGCGTGCGAAGGGCTATGCTGGCGTCGCCTTCCTCCACACCCGCCAACTCTGCGTTCAACGTGCCGTCCACCAGAACGTATGGGCTGTAGAAATCCAGGACGGCTTCGCCTCCCGCCGCCGCCTCACGCGGCCTCAGATACGGCGCGGCGGCCGAATGCATCAGGCTGGAACCGGGTGCCAGCACATCCTTCAGGTCTTCCTGCGCCAGAGCCGGAGCATACGTCATGCGTCCCCATGCCTGCCCGATGCTCCTGCCGCCCGCCATCTCCGGGTCATAGTTCTCGTTCTTGGGAATCGTGGCAAGATACGGCTTCGCCCGTTCATAGTTTGGATCGTATTTCGGCCAGTTCCCATCCAACATGGTCTCCGTGACGCGGTAGAAACGGCCGGACGGCCGGAACGGCAGCTCGCGATTCGCGCTCTCGCTGACGGGCCTATAGAACTTACGAGCGGAATTGTCCCAGAAACGCTCGATGGTCATTCCTTTGGGCAGCCTGAAATCCATGTCGTGGAAACGCGTGCCCATTTTGTAGTGGGAATCGCCGAATACGGATCGCTTGGGCGACCCCGCTTTCTCCCACGCGCGCTGGTTTTCAAAGTAGGCGGGCTGTAAAGCGAGCGCCCGGTCCCACTCCTGCGCGAAGTATTCAAAGAACGGCCTGCTGCGGTGTTTAAAGCTCCGATTGCGCAGAATGTTCTCGTCGTTGCCCACTTCCGCCCAATCCAGAATGCGGGCGTCCGGCGCATCGCGATCGATGAGGTAGTATCCGTAGCGTGGATCGAAGGCGCCATGGTTGCCGTCCAGGCGCAGGCGGTACATGGTGTGAAACCCGCCGCTCTCGTTTTGTACTACCACGCGCTCAGCCGCTTTCGCGTCGCCTTTGTACTCCTGCCACGCCGCATCCGCCGCGCGGCTGCACGTATCGCAATAGCCCCAGCCGTATACGAAAAGACTCTTGTGCGCGTCCAGGACGTATCGCTCCTTGCCAAAATCGCCTTCGTGCGCCTGAATCATACCGCCTACCGCCATGCGGCAGTATAGTCGCAGCCATTCGAAGAACGCCTTGCCCTGTGCGGTCTCCGATGCCTTTTCGACACCGGCCAGGCGCATCACGTCTTTCGTCCACGTGACAAGATCGGTCGCCTGCGGCCAGCGTTCGCTTACCACCAGCGGTCCGGATACAGTCGGATGTTCCGTCGCGGCCAGACAACCCGCCACCAGCAGCGCTGCGATAAGAAGGCTTTTGTTCATCAGCTCTATTCTCGCTGTTTGTCCCGCATTGTGATAGAACCTACCCGAGAGGCCTCATAAATGAAACGCACGAAAGGACCCGGACGGCGGCGCTTTCTTCAGACGGTAGCGCTGGCTGGTGGAATTCCTGCCGGGAGCATTGCCCAGCAAGCCGGCGGGAGTAGTGGAAGAACCAAAGCAGCGGCGGCGCCCATCGAGTACCCGCGCGTGTTTACGGGGGCCCGGCTTGCGCGCATCGCGTTTCCGTTGGGCGGCATCGGAGCCGGAACTATCAGCCTCGGTGGCCGTGGACAGCTTCGGGATTGGGAGATCTTCAACCGGCCCGACAAGGGCAAGTCGCCTCAGTACGCGTTCTCTTCCATTTGGGTGAAGAGCTCCAAAGGAGCGCCTGTTGTATCGGTGCTCGAAGCGGCGCTCACGCCGCCGTACGAAGGGTCGAGCGGCCTGGGCACGGCGAATGTACCGGGCTTACCTCGATTGGAATCGGCGGTGTTCACCGGAGAGTATCCGTTGGCGCGAGTGGACTTTCGCGACCGGAAATTGCCGGTTCGGGTATCGCTCGAAGCATTCAGCCCGTTCTTTCCTCTCGACCCGGACGAATCGGGATTGCC
>DASTMK010000459.1:0-3784 GCA_035714225.1 Bryobacteraceae bacterium
GTTCGATAATTCGAATCGATGTAGCGAACCAGTTCCGGGAAGTAGAGCGGGAACTGGCGATGCGTCTCGACCGGGCTGATGTTATAGGGGCGCGGGTAGTCCTCGCCGGGTGTGCGCGGATTGTAGCCGTCCCACCGGACTACGATGACGTCGTTGCGGCTGACGAAGGCGGCAATGTTGTCGCCGCCATAGTCGCCGCCTGAATCGTATCCCTTGCCGCTGCGCGGCGGCTTGTTAAAACGCTCGCTCCAGCCGTGGAAAAAGTAGATAACCGGATAGCGCTTATCGGGCGTCCGGTCATATCCGGGCGGAAGAAAAATGCGATAGTTCCGTTCTTCGCCGAATACTTTGCTGTAATGCTTCCGGTCGAGAATGGTGGCTTCGGAACCGGCCGCCATGGAATAGGCGGCCAGTCCGAAGAAAAGCAGGGTTGTGAGACGGCGCATTAGAAAATCAATTTCAGCATAAGCTGAATGCGCCGCGGGTATCCGCGCTGGCTCGTCACCTGCCCGAAGGCGGTGCTGGTGGGGCTGGTGTTCGGAGCATTGAACATCGGATGATTGAACGCGTTAAGAAACTCTCCGCGGAATTGCGCATTGACTCTCTCGTGAATGCGCGTGTTCTTCAGAACGGAAAGATCCCAACTGTTTACGCCGTCGGCGCGTATATCGCTAAACCGGCTCGAGAACGTGCGGTAGTTGAACGAGAGCTGATTTGCCGGCACACGCTCGAAACCCTGGGTATTGAACCAGCGGGTGACGGTGCGCTCTCCCGGCGGCAAAGTGATGTCATGGATATCGCCCATATAGAGCACGTTGCCGAAGCCGATGGGAGGACCGCTCTGGGCGGTGTAGATGCCCTGCACCTGCCAGCCGCCGACGAATTTGTCGAGGACTGCCGGCGCGGCATTGAGCAGGCGCTTGCCGCGCCCGAACGGAAGTTCCCAGAGGCCGCTGATCACGAAACGGTGCGGCCGGTCCTGGGTGGAGATGGCGTACTCCAACGGCGACAGGTAGCCATTCAACCGGCCGATGGCCTCCATGCTCTTCGACCACGTGTAGGCGGCGTTCACACTCCATCCGGCAGCGAACCGTCGCTCGGTGCGCACTTGCATGGCGTGATACCAGGAGTATCCTTCATAGCTGGTGCTGGTCAATCCGGTGAACTGAGAATACTCCGGTCCAGACAACAGATAAGATCGCGAAACGTTCTGTCCGGAAAGGCCGGTGCCGGGTAACAACGGATAAAACGGATTGCGCACCTGCTGAGTCATGTAGTTGATATGCGGGTTATCGCGGAAGGGCGAGCGGCTCAGGTACTCCGTGGGCAGCGCCCGCAAGTCGCGCGTGAGTTCCAGGCTGTCGCCGTAATTGCCGAGATAGGCGACTTCCATCAGCACCCGCTGCGGCAATTCCCGTTGCACGCCCAACTGCCAGCGCTGCTGACGCGGCGCGCGCGGGGACTCCTCGAAGAAGCGGGCGCTGCGCCCCACGTAGGTGAGCAAGCCGTCCGCAGCCCCCGGAGCCTCCTGAATTCCATTCGGGAATGGGTTGCTGAGGTCCGCGATGAAGGTCAACCCATTGTCCAGCGTCGGCACGAACTCCGTTCGCTGGCTGAAGCCGAGTTGGATGACATCGCCGCGCTGCGCGCCCAGCGGGCCGAAGTAAATACCAAAGCCGCCGCGGACGACCGTCTTCTGATCGAAGGTGTAAGCGAAGCCGGCGCGCGGCATGATGTTGTTGGTGTCCCGGTTCCAGAGCGCGCGCGGTTGGGAGCCGACGCCCGGGAACGTCAACCCGCCGATAAGCCGGAATTCATTGGCAGGCAGTTCGGCGATCGGATTGGCGGCATAGTTCGCGCGTACCTGCGCTTCGAGCGGGCTGGGGGTCGAGAAATCGTAACCCCGAACGGTACGGTTAAAGCGCTCAGTCATCGCGCTCTCAAGCTCGTAGCGCAGTCCCAGGTTGACGATCAGCTTCGGTGTGATGCGCCAGTCGTCCTGTACGTACGCGGACACGACGGTAGATTGGGCGGCGAAACTGGCTTTGCGGTCGACGCCGCCGCCGGTGGGCAGGCCCAGAAGCATGCCGGCAAGTCCCTGGCCGATGGGCGAAGCTGGCGAGTTGTCAAGAGGGCCGAGCGTCCAGGTGTTGCCGAATTCGAAGATGCCACTCGATGCGTTGTGCGGCTCGTACTGGAAATTCCTGTACTGCCGCCCGTCGACGCCGAACCGCAGGGTGTGGTTGCCCTTGATGGAAGTAACGTTCCCCTCGAGGCTGTGATTGTGGGTGGGGTACCGCCACCAGTTGTTCTGCGTTCCGGTGTAGCCGGCGATGCTGATGGCAGGGAATGCCCGCACGCCCGGATCGATCGCGTCCGTGTAGGACCTGGGAAAGCCCAGACTGGCGAGGTCGAATCCGACGCTCTCCGGTTGCGGATATTGATAGATCGAGAGCCGGAAGAAACTGTAGCGGACATTCATGAACGTCGTGGCACTCAAGTTGTGCACGTCGTCGATTGAGAACGAATGCTGCTTCCAGTCGGAATAACCGCCGGTCGGCGCGCTGCGGAACCAGTCGCTCGAATTACTGAAACGCTTGTAGGTGTTGAAGCGCGCGAACATCCGGTTGTTCGCGCTGATGTTGTGGTCGACACGGCCGATGTGATTGAAGTACTTGATCACTTCGGGGTCGTTCACGCGGATCAGGTTGTTGGTTCCGTCCGCCGTGCCCGGCACGTTCGGCAGCGAGTAGTAGTTGAGAATATTCCGGGCGACCGGGTTGATGCGGCTGGATGGAATGACGTTGCCCGCAAAAGGCTGCGACTCGTAACGTCCGTTCCCCAACGCGACGCGCGTAGCCGGATCGTAAATCTGGTAACGCGACCCTACCGCCAGGAGCTCCGAGAAATCACCCTCGCGCTGTCGCGCCGTGGGCACCGTTAAAGTTCCGGAGCCATAGGCAGCGCCCATCGCGCGGCTCTCATGAATGCCTTCATAGCCGTAAGTGAAAAACGTCCGGTCTTTGCCGTTGTAGAGTTTCGGAATATAAACGGGACCCGTCGCGCTGGTGCCCCAGCGGTTGTAGATAAAGTGCCCCTTGGGCTGTCCCGCTGAGTTCGCAAAAAACAGATTGGCGTTGAGAACGGGGTTCAATAGCGAATAGTAAGCAGTTCCGTGCAAACCGTTGCCCCCGGATTTCAACGTGACGCTGGTGACGCCGCCCTGGGTGTGGCCGATACTGGCATCGAAAGTGGCGGTCTGCACTTTGAACTCATGCACCACGTCGGAAGGCGGTGTGTAGCCCGCCATCAGATCGCCTGCGCCCCAGCGATGGTTGAGCGCTGTGTTCGGCGCCCCGTCCAGCGTGATCTCGCTGCGATTCGCACGAACGCCGCCCATCGCGTATCCGACGATGTGCGTTGGCTCAAACGGGCGGTCCAACCCGGGATTCTGGGTATAAGATACGCCAGGGCTGAGGGTCATCAGGAGAAACGGATTCCCGTGAGCGATAGGCAACTCGGCGATACGGCGCTGATCGATGACCTGTCCTAAGTTAGCGCCGGCGGACTCCAGCAGAGGCGTTTCCGCCGTTACCGTGATTTGCTCGCTGATCTGCCCTAATTCCATGCGAATGGGGATGGAAAGACGCTCGCCGATACGCACTTCGACTCCGTCGCGTCGAAACGACTTGAAGCCGGTCTGTTCGGCCGTAATCCGGTATTCACCGGGCAAAAGATAGGGGATTTCGAAATTCCCTTCCGCATTGGATTGGCCGCTTATCGA
>DASTMK010000460.1:0-12320 GCA_035714225.1 Bryobacteraceae bacterium
CTCCCGCAAAAGGAGAGACGCCGGCGATCAGACCGGCCGTGCCGAGCAGTGCACTCGCGGCGATTGCCCCAATCAGCAGCGTGGTCGACCATGCCAGCAAGGATTCATAGAGCAGTTCCTTGCCGAGGAAGCCCAGAAAGAAGGGCAGTCCCGCCATGGAGCAGGCGGCAAGCGCCCCGGCAAGCGCCGCCGCCGGCATGGCATGCCTGAGCCCGCCGAGTCCGGTTATGTCCCTGGTGCCGGTCTCATGTTCAATGGTGCCCGCGACCAGAAAAAGCGCACCTTTGTAGCAGGCATGAGCGAGCAGGTACACCAGGGCCGCCAATACCGCCTCTTCGGTGCCGACTCCGAGCAACATCATCATCAAACCGAGCGCGCTCACGGTGGAATACGCCAGCACGCGTTTCAAATCTGTTTCGGCAACCGCACGCCATGCGCCCACGATCATTGTGATGGCACCCGCGCCGGTTACGAGCCCCGTCCACAGGGGAGTGGCGCCGGCGAACGGCGTTGCTCTGGCTACCAGGTAGATGCCCGCCTTCACCATCGTGGCCGAGTGCAGGTAAGCGCTCACCGGGGTCGGAGCCGTCATCGCGTTCGGAAGCCAGAAATGAAACGGCGTCTGGGCGGACTTGGTGAACGCCGCCAACAGCAGCAGCACCACGATGGCCGGGTAGAACTCTTCGTTCGCAAGATTTAGCCCTCGCCCCAGCAGCGACGAGAGAGCCGCCGCGCCGGTCGATTGCTCGATCAACACGGCGGCAGCCAGCAGGCACAGGCCTCCCAATCCGGTTACAATCAGCGCCTGCACCGCGGAGGCACGCGCTTCCGGCCGTTCATGTTCGAAGCCAATCAGGAGGAAGGAGGTGAATCCCGTCAGTTCCCAGAAAACGAACAGCAAAAACAGATTGTCGGCGAGCACCAGGCCCAGCATCGAGCCCATGAAGGCGAATAACGTTGCCTGAAAGCGTCCGGCCCTTGGTTCGCCGCCGAAATACCGGCTTCCGTAGAGCACTATGAGTGCGCCGATACCGGCGACGACCACTGCAAACAGCAAGCTCAAGCCATCGGCATAAAAGGAGAGATCAACCCCTATGGATGCGGCCCAGGGAAGAGATGCTTCGATGGGTCCGGAGACCCCCACGGACCGCAGCATCAGGCCGAAGTATAAAGCGAGCGCCGCGGGCCACAATGCGAGCAGGCCCGCCACCCGCGCGGATCTCCCACCGAGCCAAAAGGCCGCCGGAATCAACAGATACGGCGATAGAACGAGGAGAGGGAGCATCAAATGTCTTCAACATGGCATAGCCCGCTCCGGAGTGCATAGGAGCGCGCAGACCGTGCGCCTGACGACGCTATTTTGCTATTGTAGCCTTCGGCAGCACTCGGGTACAGCAGATGGGACGAAAAATATTAATCGGAATTCTGGTGGCCGTAGCTATTTTTGCGATCGGTTACCTGCCGCAGTATTCCCGGTATCGCCAGGCACGGCAGGAGTATTTGGATACGGCGTTCGAGCACAGGCTCTGCGCAATACGCGATGCCGCCAGCCTCACCTATCTTGAAGCCACCAGGAAAAACTTCGGTATCGCCGCGCAGCACTCGACACAATATTTCAATCGTGTGCGCGACGCCTCGCAGGACGCGAGCGACCCGGGGTTGAAAAGTTCGTTGCAGGAATTGTTGACTGCGCGTGACATGATTACGTCCGGTCTCAGTAGCGCCGACCCTGCCGTCATTGGAGAATTGCAGGCGCTGGTGCAAAGAACTTTTGAGATCACCCGGCCCTGAAAAATGGGTTTCTCGATGCGGTTGTTGCGCCGCTCGGAATGGCTGCTCATCGTGTACTTCCTGTACACGTCGCTGCTTGCGTTGCTGCTGCCTCTCCGGAGCCCTGTCCCGGTTATCACCTGCACGCTAAACCTGACTGTAATCGGGGGCTTCTTTCTCCTGGCCTATGCCGATTCGCTGCGCCGCCGCCCATTCTTAAGCATTGTCCGCGACTGGTATCCCTCACCCCTTATGCTGCTGGCCTATCGGGAAATGGGATGGTTCGCCCCAACCCGGCACGACTACCGCCTGGAACAGAGCTGGATTATCTGGGACCGCATCCTGCTAAATGATCTTGGTTTGCGCACGGCGATCGAATCGTTGGGCCCCGTCATCCCGTCGATCCTGGAGCTGTCGTACTCTCTCGTTTACACCATGGCGACGTTCTCGGTCGCGATGCTATATGCCTACCATAAGCGCGAACGGGTGGACCGCTTTCTCACCATCTTCCTGTTCGGCATTCTCGCTGCCTACGCTCTATTCCCGTATTTCCCGTCGGAGCCGCCGCGAGCGGTGTTCCCGAACGAAGATCTGCCAGGCGTGCTGACACCCTTTCGCCGGTTCAATCTGGCGTTGCTCGGAGGTTACGGCATTCACACGAGCGTCTTTCCCAGCGCCCACGTTTCAGGCGCATTTTCCGCGGCCTTCGCCATGTTCGGAATACTGCCCGAGAAGCGCTGGGTAGCGTCCGTTCTGCTGGTGCTGGCCGTTTTGATTACCACGGCCACCATCTACGGGCGCTATCACTACGCCGTGGATGCGCTGGCGGGATTCGCCATTAGCATTGCGGCGGTGTTTGCCGGCCGCGCTCTCTTCCCGCGAGCCGCCAGATAATTTCAGTTGGCCGTTGCAACTCCGCGGTCCCAGGGTTGGGCGAGTGTAGGACGGTATGCGTAGCGGCTCATTTTGAACTGGAGACGTGCGCCGCTGCCCGGCTCCAGCCGGACCGTAAGCAGCGGTCCGCCAATGGGTTCACTCTTCCCGTCCACCGTCACCGCATCGAACCTGTGTTCCCCGTAACCGCCCGCCTGCACCGCCACTGTGCGTGCGCCCACAGGGTTTGTATTTACCAGCACCACGGTGGCGGAATCCGGTCCCAGCTTTTCCACCAGCGCGCTAACATCTTCGGGCAGTCCGGACCGGCGGTGTGCCGGGTCGAAATAGCGGAAGCGGCTGTGCAGGGTCCAGATTCTCCCGTTGGCGAAATATCCGCCGAGTGTCAGGTTCGTCAGCGCATTGGTGACCGCGGGGTTGGCGCTCAGCAGGTAATCGGCCAGGCGCGTATCGGGCGTGGTGGGGTCATCACGCATCTCCTGCACGGCGCGCCGCACCCTCGCGAAATCGTCCCGCAGCGCTTTGACGGGATACTCAGGATCCTCGCCTTCGAGATAGGCGATCCAGCCGGTTTTCGGCACGCGCTCCAGGTCCTTGCGGTCCATCGACCAGAGATAAATCTCCGCCAGCCGGTCGCCGAACAAATTCTTCGTATAGTGGTACCACTCCGGCTTGCCGTTGTGCTTGTACCCGCGCGGGTCGCCATACATCTGCGGCAGCAGCACAGTGCCGTTCTCGACCTTCTTCTGCGCGTAGATGTTGTCCATCTGCTTCCGGAGAACGTCTACATAACCGTGATCGCCGGTAATGAGCATGGCGTTGCTGAAGCCGGGCCAGCTTCCGGCGGTGAAGTAGTTGCGATGCGCGATCTGCTCCAACTCCCCATCGAAGATCGTGAAGTTCCAGCCATACGTGCCCTTCCACCACTGCCCGTTGTATTCTCCGCCGGGTTTGCCGTCGAGGCCGATGTTGCTTGGGATGTTGCCGCCCGTAGCCGCCGTTCGTTCCTTCCAGGCATTGACGTATTCCACCAGCCAGTCGTAGTATTTTTTCTCCCCGGTCAGCATGTAGGCGTTCAGGGCCAGGTTGGTTGCGGCAAGATTCAGAGAATTGTCGCCGACGCTGTCCAGATACTCGTTGCAATGCGCGAGCATGCGCGGATACCACTTCGCCATGTCGAGAAGCTTGCCGCGTCCGGCAGGGTTGTGGAGCAGGTGAAAGCCTCCGGGCACGGGATCGCCGACCCAGTCGTAGACCGTCGCCTTTCGCATCATGGGGCCCTTGCTGCCGTTCCAGATGCTCTTGATTACCTTGTTGACGGGATCGTAGTTGGGCGCTTCCGGGTCTTCGTTCATATACATCCCGGCAAAGCGTTTCATTCGCTGGATGTACATCTCGTTCGTGGGTTCCGACAAGCCGAGGAACATGAAGGCGCGCATTCCTTCGCCCGTGTGGAACCAATCCGATTGCGTGATGAATTCTTTGTAGTAGGCCCCGTTGCTGGCGATCTCCGTCAGCTTCGTCCGCAGCTCGTTGTACTGGTTCCAGTGTCCTTCCTGCGCGCGTTTGTAAATCTCCAGAACGGCATCCGAGCCGCCCAGCGCGTGCAGCAGCGTCCAATTGTAAAAGGTCTCAATGGCATCATCCGGACCATCGAGCGTACCCCAGCGGATGGTATGGAGCAGATAGCCGCGTTCGTCGACATATTTTTCGGCGAACCGCTCGCACGCAAGCGAGCTGTAGCGGAGCAACTCGCGCTGCAACACCGCCCAGTCCGGCGGCGGCATCGGCGATTTGATGACAATGGCTTCGGCGGCTTTCACTGGAGACAACAATGCCGTCAACGCCAGTACACAACAGGCCACGAATGCGCGTTTCATGATCTCAAGTATTTATCGTGATCCGGCGGGTCTGCGCAACTATCCTTTTCGCGTTCTAATGGAAAAAGGGGCTGCCTTTCGGCTGATCAACGTCCGTATGCCGCTTTCCAGGTTTCATCCTTTAGTGGCGGAGTGGTTCACCTCCGCTCTGGGATCTCCAACAGAACCTCAGCTTTTGGGCTGGCCGGAGATACAGGCCGGCCGTGATGTCCTGATCTCCGCTCCTACTGGTTCGGGTAAGACGCTGGCCGCGTTTCTGAGCTGCCTGAACGATCTCGTGAGTGCGTCCACCACCGGGTCGCTGGCGGATGAAACGCACGTCCTGTACGTTTCGCCTCTCAAAGCCCTGAGCAACGATATTCACCGGAACCTCGATCTGCCGCTCGAAGGTATTTCGGCTCTTGCGGCGGCGCGCGGCGTGAACCTGGCGCCGGTCCGCACGGCTCTCCGCACCGGAGACACGCCCGCATGGGAGCGCCAGCGCATGACGCGGGAAGCACCACACATCCTGGTGACCACCCCGGAGTCTTTGTTCATTCTGCTGACGGCGGAGAAACCACGCCAGATTTTGCGGAACGTCCGGACTCTGATCGTAGACGAAATACACGCTATGGCCGATGATAAGCGCGGCTCGCATCTCGCGCTTTCGCTCGTGCGTCTGGATGCGTTGACGCGTGCAGCCTATGGCGGCCGGGCGCAAAGAATCGGTCTTTCCGCAACGGTAAAGCCATTGAGCGAAGTGGCCGCCTTTCTCGGCCCCGATACCACGGTGGTGAACGTCGGCCACCGGCGCGAGATGGACCTTGCGGTCGATGTTCCCGGCGACGAATTGGGCCCGGTCGCGAGCAATGAGCTGTGGAGTGAAATCTATGACCGCATCGCCGGGCTGATTCACGAGCATCGCACTACGCTCGTATTCGTCAACACGCGGCGGCTTTCCGAACGCGTGGCTCACGCGCTTTCGCAGCGTGTGGGCGAAAGCCTGGTTCTGCCGCACCACGGCAGCCTGTCGCGTCCGTTGCGCTTTGAAGCGGAGGCCCGCCTGAAATCGGGCGATCTGAAGGCGGTGGTGGCCACCGCTTCCCTCGAACTGGGCATCGACATCGGCACGGTAGATCTGGCCTGCCAGATCGGGTCGCCACGGTCCATTGCCGTTGCGCTCCAGAGAATCGGCCGCTCCGGACACTGGCTGGGGGCGAAGCCGAAGGGCCGCCTGTTTCCCACCACGCGCGACGAACTGCTGGAATGCGCCGCGCTGGTGTCCGCCATTCACGCCGGGGAACTGGAGCGGATCGAAATTCCCCGGAACGCACTGGACATTCTCGCTCAACAGATCGTGGCCGCCTCTGCCGCCGAACCGTGGCAGGAAGACGATCTGTTCCGGCTCGTCCGGGAAGCCTATCCGTATCGCGATCTGCCGCGTCAGGATTTTGACGAGGTCGTCGAGATGCTTTCCGAAGGCACCGCGACTGCGCGCGGCCGTAGCGGAGCGTTTCTTCATCGCGACCGCGTGAACGGCCGGGTGCGGGGCCGCCGCGGCGCGCGCCTGGCGGCGATCACCTCCGGCGGCGCAATTCCCGAAACCGGCAACTACACGGTGGTGGCCGAACCGGAGGGCAAAACCATCGGCTCCGTGGAAGAGGATTTCGCCGTGGAAAGCATGGCCGGCGACATTTTTCTTCTGGGCACCCATTCCTGGCGTATCCGGCGGGTGGAACCGGGTCGTGTGCGGGTGGAGGATGCAAAAGGCGCCGCTCCATCGATCCCGTTCTGGTTCGGAGAGGCCCCCGGCCGCTCACCGGAGCTTTCCCGGGCCGTCTCTGACATTCGACAACGCATTTCGGCCGATCCCGAGGCGGCGCGCGCTTTCCTACTGAGCAATGGTGGGCTCGATCCGGCGGGGGCGGTGCAGGCCATCGCCTATGCACGGGCGGGGGAAGCTTCGCTCGGCGCGATGCCTTCCCACAACACGATTGTCGCGGAGCGTTTCTTCGATGAGGCGGGAGGAATGCAGTTGATTTTGCACGCGCCCTTCGGATCGCGCATCAACCGCGCTTGGGGCCTTGCTCTGCGCAAGCGGTTTTGCCGCAGCTTCAATTTCGAGCTTCAGGCTGCCGCCACCGACAACGGTATCGTAATTTCGCTAAGCGACCAGCATGCGTTCCCGCTGGAGGTTGTATTCGAATTCGTGAAGGCCGCAACAGCGGAGGACGTGTTGACACAGGCGTTGCTGGCCGCGCCCATGTTCACCGCCCGCTGGCGTTGGAACGCCACACGGGCGCTGACGATTCTGCGTTTCAGCGGCGGCAAAAAGGTGCCCGCGCCGATTCAACGCATGCGCTCGGACGATCTGCTGGCGTCCGTGTTTCCCGACCAGGTAGCCTGCGCCGAGAACCTGACCGGCCCCATTCGCATCCCGGATCATCCGCTGGTAAAAGAGACCATCGACAACTGTCTGCACGAGGCGATGGATCTCGACGGGCTGCTGCGCATTCTGGAAGCGATGGACAGCGGTGCGATTCGTACAGTGGCGGTGGACAACGCGCAGCCTTCGCCGTTGTCGCATGAGATCCTGAATGCCAACCCGTACGCGTTTCTGGATGATGCGCCGCTCGAAGAGCGCCGCGCCCGCGCCGTGCAGTTGCGCAGCTCGCTCCGAAGCGATTTCGCGGGTGGAGCTGGAGTGCTCGACGCTTCCGCCATCGAGCAGGTCTCGAAGGAAGCCTGGCCCACGGTTCGTGACGCGGATGAGTTGCACGATGCTCTGCTGAGCCTGATCGCGGTGCCGCCTGCGCCCGAATGGCAGGTGTTCTTCGAAGCCCTGTCGGCCGAAGGACGGGCAACGGATCGGCGGCGCGGCGGCAAGGATTTCTGGGTCGCCGCTGAGCGTTTGACGTCCTTCGATGACCCTCTCGCGACCGTGCGTGGATGGATGGAATCGACGGGACCGGTCACGATCGGCGAGCTTAGCGACAGACTCGCGTTTCCGCCGGTAGAGATTGAGCAGGCGCTTGCGACTCTGGAAGGCGAAGGCCAGGTGCTTTGCGGGCAGTTCCGTCCTCCGGAACAATCCCAAGGCGTCGAGTGGTGCAACCGCCGCATTCTGGCGCGCATTCATCGCTACACGATCGGACGTTTGCGGCGTGAAATCGAACCGGTCTCGGCTCTCGACTTCCATCGGTTTCTGCTCCGATGGCAGCACGTCGCAGCGGGCTCGCAGTTGCATGGAGCCGACGGAACGCTCCACATCGTGCGCCAGTTGCAGGGTTATGAAATCCCCGCGGCGGCGTGGGAGCCACAGGTGCTGGCGCGCCGGATCGCCCGATACGGCCACGAAGATCTGGACCGTCTCTGCCTTTCCGGTGAGGTCATGTGGGGACGGCTCTCGCCGCACAGCGCATTCGAGGATTCCGAAGGCCGCCGCGTGCGCCCCACACGCATTGCGCCGATTACGTTTTTTCTGCGGGCGGATGCCGATTGGCTGATCGCCGATGCCGGACCTTCCGAGGCCGCCGCGCTGTCTCATGCCGCGCAGGAGGTGCTCAACGAGTTGAAGACGCACGGGGCTTCGTTCTTCGGCGATATCGTGCGGGCCACCAGGCGGCTTGCCAGTGAGGTGGAAGACGCGTTGTGGGAATTGGTCGCCGCCGGTCTGGTGACCGCCGATGGGTTTGAGAATCTTCGGGCGTTGATCGATCCGAAGCGGAGACGCGGGGAAGGGCGGGGCAGAAGCGCTCGTCCACGTCATGCCGCCGGACGCTGGGCTCTGCTTCGCCGTCCCGCCGCTTTACCAGAGGAGGAGCGCGCCGCGAAATTTGCCGATCAGTTGCTTCTGCGCTGGGGTGTGCTGTTTCGCGATCTGCTGGCGCGTGAGTCCCTCGCTCCCAAATGGCGCGAGTTGCTACCGGTGCTCCGGAAGAAGGAGGCGCAAGGAGAATTGCGCGGAGGGCGTTTTGTTTCCGGATTCACTGGCGAGCAGTTTGCCCGCCCGGAAGCCGTCGAACTGCTGCGCGCCGTGCGCCGTGCCGGAGCCCATCCCGAAGATACCCTCACCATTCCGAATGCCGATCCGTTGAACCTGGCCGGTATCATCCTGCCCGGTCCCCGCATCAGCGCATTAACTTCAGGAAGCCTGCGCCTGGCCGACTATATACTCCCAGAACCGGTCCTGGAGCCGGAAGCGGCGGGTGCGGCGCGGTGAGCGGCATAGATGCATCCTTGACGTTTTCGGGCGATTTTGTTTTTTAATCTAGCTGCGTAAAAAGGGTGTATAATCTGGCTGGGCGGTGCGCCTGGGCTAGCGCCGTTGCCTCGCGATCGCGAGATATGAACGCGTATTTGGGCGTATTGATGATCGCGCTATCCGGCCTGGGGGCCACTGCGGAAGACCAGGCGCTCCGCCAACCTCCGTTCTGTGGAAACCTACAGAAACACCAGGTTCTCCGTACTCAAGTTTCCGCGCCCGGGGTCCTCGCTAAGAATAAAGCGAGAATCTATATGTACTGGAGAGGGGCCCGCTTGCGATGGCTGGGAAGGCAGTGCAAGGTGGCGCTGAATGGAACGTGGGTCGCCGTGCTATCCCCTAACACGTACTCCGTGATCGATGCGGAGGAAGGCAACCTGAAATTTTGCGGCGCGAGCAACGTTCTGTCGCCTACGTGGAGGAGCCTGTTGTTTCTGCACGCCACAGGTGGCGAGACCTATTTCGTCGAATGCAGTCCGGGAGGCGATGCTTGGGGTGCCAGCGATCCGACCCTGTCCGAGACGGAACAGGAGGAAAGCTGGAAAGCGGTCTCCCGGCTCCGTGTCGTAACCTTCCGGTTGAAATCACCGAGGCGAACTGAATGAGTACCGGTGTGTTCCTCTTCGTTGTAGCAGAAGTTATTGCGCCGTTGTCCGCCGGGCACCCGGAAGAAACTCCGTCCGGCGAATATACCTGGAAGAACGTTGTTTATTTGGGCGGCGTGCCTGGGGTGAGGGTCGACCGCGGCGATTTCGACCAGACTCTGACGGTGACTCCATTGAAGCTCATCGTAATAGTGCAGCCTCCCCCGGATTTAGACGCTTCCAAGCTCCCGCGAAAAAGACCGCCAAGAGTGCTGTTCGAGATCCCCCGCGACAGCATAATCGGGGTCAATTACGAAGGATTCCGGCACGATATGCCCATTGCTCAAATATGGTTCGGAATCCCGAGATACTGGCCGAAAGCCACCGACCACCTGCTTGTCCTAACTTACCGGCTCTGCGACGGACGAGAAACCGAAGTGTTGCTGCGCGTCGATAAAAACCATTTCCGCGAGATCCTGCAAGCCTTGCGAAATTAGGTGCGGCATGGGGGACAACCGCTTCCTGGAGCTGGAAGTGGTGAGTGCGTCGCGCTGAGGTTGGGGGATCGCCCCAGAGGCGTTAACTGACAAGCCCGGCTTTTGTATGTGCCGACGAAACCGGCCACCATTTGGTGCGACTTCCGCGTAGTATCCTACTGCAGTAGGATACTTTGTATGCCACGCGGCAACCCATCACCGAAGCTTGCTATCACTGTAGACCCTGACATTCACGAAAGCATCCTTCGGGCGGCTGCCCGGGAGGGGGTGAGCGTCTCCGCCTGGATGACCGCTGCGGCGCGCGAGGCACTGCGACAGCGGGCTGGTTTGGCGGCGGTCGCGCTGTGGGAAAAGCAGTACGGCCGCCTCACTACAGAAGAGATGAATGAAGCTCGCCGCAGTGTGCGGGCACAACTCCGAGCATCGCGAACGGTCCGGCGTCCGGCATGAGTGCTGTTGTCTACGACGTCGCCGTTCTCGTGGCCGCCGATAAAAATGAGCGGCGAGCTTGGGCTGAACACAAGGTCCGTCTGGAACTGGGCGTTGTTCCATTGGTTCCGGCACCAGTGGTCGCCCAAGTCAGCCGGTCCCCACAACAAGCTCAGCTCCGGCGTTTCCTGACTGGGTGCGTGGTCGTTCCTCTGAGGGAGTCCGAAGCGCATGAGGCCGGACGCCTGTTAGGCATGACCAAGACGGCGGATGTCGTTGACGCTGTTGTGGTGACGACAGCCCTTCGGCAAAAAGCTACGATCCTCACGAGCGATCCAGGCGATATAGAACGGCTTGTGAGAGCCTCTGGCCGCGAAGTTGCTGTCGTCGCTATCTAAGGCAACGCGAAAACAACCTGTCCAGTTGTGCTCGCCGGCGCCGGTACCCGGCTTCCGGAAAATGCTGCCGGGAACGGGAGAATGCAACCCGTAGCGTTGCCTATGATGCCGCCGAGAACAGTACCGCTGGTCCCTGTTGTGGTGCTGGTGAAAAAGGCAGGTGCCGTCGTGATTTCACCGGCCAGATTGCTGCTTTGGGCTTGCGAAATGACAGAGACCAGCCGCAAAGCGTCTTCGAGAGTCTTCAGTCTCGCTTTTTGATTCTGGTCGAGGATGTCCACATTGCGCGTCTGGTATTGGTTTGCCTGCTCTTTCATTTGACGGCAGATCATCTCAATTTCTGCATAGCGTATGCCAAGGGCGTCCACGCTGAGCGGATCCTTCGCGGTTTCCTCAACGATTTCGCTTTGGACTTGCCAGATACGGTTCTGCTTCCCGATGGACCACTGATTGTATTCGTCGTTGTTTGCCAGGATCGTTTGCACCTGGCCGTCAGTCAACTGGAGGTATTCTTTTACCTGGCCGAGCGTTTGATCGAACCATCGATTGGTTTGTGTGAATGCGGGGGTTACCAAAAGAACACTAACAGCCCAAATAAAGAGCTTCATGCCCTCATGGTACGTATGAGTGCGGTGGTTGGTTTCATCGGGTTCGCCTATATTACGTGACGTCGGGCCTGTTCCGGAACGCCCGCGCACAGGCCGCAACAATGCGAAGTCCGTCCTCTTGAGAGCCGGTGTCGAATTGATCACCTTCATGATCGACTGCGTTGCTCACCATGGCGACACAGCCGACCGGGACGCCCCGCGCCTTTCCGAACGCGAACAGAGACGCCGCCTGCATCTCGACCGCGACAACGCCCTCATCGGCCCAGTGCTGCAACTGCGCCCTGGTCTCGCGGTACGGAGCATCGGTCGTCCACACCTTGCCGGAGCGGACGGCCCAACCTGTTGCCGGTAGTTCCTTCTCCAGCAGCGCCGGTATGGGATCGGGGCACGACACCTCCGCGCCGGGTGGCAGGTAATGAAGACTGGTCCCTTCATCCCGGACAGCGGCTGTCACAACTACCAGACAAGGGAGCGGCAACTCCGGCGAGACCCGTCCGGCGGAGGTTAAGCCGATGATCCATCCGGCACCTGTCGCCGCGAGTTGTTCGGCAACCAACACAGCGTACGGGCCGCCAATTGTCCGCGCGACGATGCCGCAGGTCATCCCTTCACTCTCGACGGCGTACATCGTCGTATGAAAGCACGGCCAGCTTGGGACCGGTTTGGCACGGCCGGTATGGACCAGCCAGTCCGTGAGATCTCCGTCAAACTCCAGAATGCACAGCGGAGGCACAGTTCCACCCGGTATCATCCTCATGCTGCGCACGCTGTGCATCAGTGCATCTGCGGTAAAGGCCGAGGGTTCGTCGAGCGGATGATTCAGAATCGGAAGCGTCCGGCTATCGGGCATCCGGGCTTTCTCCGCTTATATCCGACTCCAGCCGGCAATAGCAGTACAAAAATTGCTGCGTTGTGCCGAACGGCGTCTCGTGCGTCTCCTCCGAGCTTTCCACGAGCCGGAAACGGCTGCCAAACTCACGGTGCAGTTCGGGAGCGCTGTATCTCATCACGTCGAGA
>DASTMK010000461.1:0-2835 GCA_035714225.1 Bryobacteraceae bacterium
AGGAGCGCCTTTTGGCAGTGCATATATAACCCAGTGTAAAGTTGCGCTCCCGGTCGAGCGAATCGAAGAACGGCAGTAGTAAAGCAGGCGGGGCCAGCACCAGCGCCGCCGGTAAAATCCAGACCCCCCGGAAAAATTGCAGACCATTCAACAAGCGCCGGGAAAGCAGCCGGAAAAAGCCTCCCACGGGGGTCACTTCAATACTGGAGAAACCGGATTTCGCCAACAGGTACTCCATGCCGAAGCGCGTGTACCGGAAATAGTCGTGCGGCTGCTGGTGTACCTCCCATTCGTGCGGAACGATCATCAGTAGCGGCGCACCGGGTTTCATCGTACGCGCGATCTCATCCAATACGCGGCCCGGTTCTGGCACATGCTCCAGCGTCACCACGTTGAGGCAGGCGTCGAAACTCGCGGGGCGGAAAGGCAACGCCGCCAGGTCCGCCATCGTATCGAGCGCCGCATAGTTCCATGCGGCATCGCCGATGCCGAGATCCACCGCCGTATAGCGGCAATGCGTGAAGTATTTCGCGTGTACGCTCTCCCCCGCCCCGGCATCCAGGACGCGCGCGCCGGCGGGCCTCCGCGAAGCGAACGCTTCCACGGCATCGCCGATCGCCGCTTCGAACGCAAGGATGTGGCGCCAAAGAAATCGTGGAAGACGCTGCTGGAGCGCCGCATACCTCATGGTATTTTCCGGGCTTCGATCATGATGCTCGATCCGGCGCGGAACAAGGCTTCAAGTACGGCGAACGGCAACCCGGCCACCACCAGGCCGAAGTACATCAGGTCTTTCGCCAACCGTACCGCGCCGCCTTCCTTTACACCCCGTACGCGCCGGGCCATGGGATCGAGAGCGGTTGAAATGCTGGTCGCAAAGCCGGCCGGATTGTCGCGCAGCGAGAAGTGCTTCTCCCGTACGATCTCAAAACCGGCGAATTCGATCAGCCGCAGAATATCGCAGCGGCGGAAGTTGATGAGATGGCGCGGCACATCGAGGCCGTTCCAGCGACTGCCGAACAGACGGAATTGCCAGCACTCCGCATTCGGCACCTGCACGATCAGCCGCCCGTCGGGCTTCAGCATGCGATGCGCGCACTCGAGATAGGCGGCGGGGTCGTAGACATGCTCGAGCACATGAAACATCGTGACTGCGGAGCAAGCTTCCGGCGACACCGGAGCATTGCCGAGGTTTGCGCAGACCGCGGGCACACCGTTCCGCTTCCAGGCCACGGAAGCCGCTTCGAGTGAAAAATCGAGACCCGCAACCGGGAAGCCTTCCTCGTGCAGCAGGTGAAGAAACAGCCCTCCCCCGCATCCGACATCCAGCACCAGGCCGCGCGCACCGGAATGCCGGAGCGCGCCTCGGACAAACCGCACGTGATCCCGCAGCACGAGGCGGCGGTACGCCTCTCCCAATCGATGTGCGGTATCCGGCTGCGGCGAGAACCAGTAGCCCGGCGGATAATAACGGTCCAGCACAGCAGCGTCCGGCCAGGGATAGAGGCGGAGCAGGCCGCACACCTTGCACTCGAGGATGGAAAACGGCTCGCGCGTCGTATGGTACAGCCGGTCTGTGAGTTGAAACCGTTCTTCAAACTCGCGGCCGTCGCAGGCCGGACATACGGGCGTCGTGTTGGTGGTTTCAGTGTGGGACACTATATCGCCTGTTCGGAAAGCTCTTTCAAGGAGACACGGTGACGAAGCAGCAGCCTTCGGACCTCGCGTGGACTAAGTTTTCGGAACTTCTCGACCTCCCGCCTTTTTTTGAATGTGCCCGGCAGTAATTTCGCGGCCTGCCAGTCGCCCTTCAGCATCGCCAGCGCGATGGTGAGTTTGCCGGCGGGGCCCGGAAAGCGTGCCGCTTCGCCGCGGTTTCTTGCGGCCGCCCAGATCCCCGCGCACAAGCGCGCGAAGTAGAAGGCCCAATTCAGCCACAGCAGGCTCCATGGAAACAACTTCACGGAAAACAGAACGCGGTTTCTTTCGATCAGTTCCAGACGCCTGCTCGAAAGCAGCCCGAGCGAGGACCCGCGGTGGTGCCGGACGACCGCCGCCGGCATATACAGACACTTCCAACCCGCGATGCGCCCGCGCAGGCCGAGATCCGCGTCGTCGGCATACGCGAAGAAGTCCTCATCGAAACCGCCAATTTGATCGAGCATCGTTCTGCGGTACATGGCTGCGCATCCGTCCGGCCAGAGAACCTCTTCCATGCGGTCGTACTGTCCGGAATCCTTCTCTCCCGAACCACGGCCGCGGTTCTGCCCGTCCAGATAAATGACGTGCCCGGCCTTGTCGATTCGCCCGGGATCTTCATAGACCAGTATTTTCGACGCGGCCATACCCACATCGGGCCTGCCTTCAAACGCGCTCAGCAACGAGGCGAGCCAGTTTTCACCGGCTTCGGCATCGTTGTTCAACAAGGCGATGAACTCAGTATCCGTGGCCGCAAAGCCCTGGTTGTTCGCGGCGCAGAACCCGCGATTTTCCCGATTCTCAATGAAGCGTATTCGCAAACGGCCATTCTCACAGAAATCGCGGCGCGCCATCTCCACGGAGCCGTCCGAGGATCCGTTATCCACTAGCACCACCTCGAACGATACGCCGCGCTGTTTCGCGAGCGAATCGAGACAGGCCCGCAACAACTCGCGCCGGTTCCAGTTGACGACAATGACGGCGACAGATGCAGATGGAGCAGGTTCTCGAAGAACGTTCACACCAAGCCTGACACGTAATTACGTATTATCGCAGAGGGTTGCGGAAAGGCACGCGGCGGACCGGAGAACTCATTCCGCCATCAGAATCAACAGTGCAAGCACAGCCAGCGCAGTG
>DASTMK010000462.1:0-1514 GCA_035714225.1 Bryobacteraceae bacterium
GTGGGTTACCTATGTCTACTTCCTATGGGTGGCGGTCGAGGTCGTACGGATGGCGATTCGCAGAGAGATGCCGCTTGCATTCCGGCTGTTTGCGATGATGTGGAAGAGACACGTCCGGGGCGGCAAGGCCGCCATCGAACAATGACCGCGCAATGGCCCATTTGGAGAACGAGTTTTGATCGTCACCCTAACGCTCAACCCGGCGATTGATCACAATGTTCTGACAGACCGGCTGGTGTTTGATGACCGGGGCTACATCCTGTCGACGCAGGAATCCGCCGGAGGCCGTGGTATCAACGCTTCCCGGGTCATCCATTCGTTCCAAGGCGAGACTCTGGCGATTGCTCCCTCGGGAGGCAAGTCCGGCAAGCGGTTTGAAAGCCTGTTAAGCTGCTGCGGGCACCCGTTCCGCCCGGTTCCGATACAACACGAAATCCGGACGAACCTGACGATTACGGACGAGCAGGGGTTGACGGTCAAGCTCAATGAACGCGGGGCTCCTATGACGAAGGAGGAGCTGGAACGGATCGAGCAAGTAGTGCTCGAAGCGCTGGACGGTGCGGAATGGCTCATGATCTGCGGCAGCGTTCCTCCTGGTGTGGAGCCGGAGTTCTACAGCAAGCTGATTCAGAAGGCAAACGCGATGAGCGTTAAAACGTTGCTCGATACGGACGGAGACTCTCTGTACGAAGGAGTGATGGCAAAGCCCTGGGTGGTAACGCCGAATCAGCAGGAAGCCGAGCGCCTGTTGGCCACGGCGCTCCTGACGCGAAACCACTTTTTCGATGCTGCCCGGCGGCTTCTGGGAATGGGTTCCAAGGCCGTCGTGCTTTCGCTCGGGAGCCGGGGAGCCGTGGCATCGGCTGATGGAAAAATGTTCGAGGTCATCCCGCCGCGCATCGATGTGGTGTGCCCCATCGGCGCCGGGGATGCCCTGGCGGCAGCTTTCACGTGGGCCATGGCAAACGGCAGCAGCTTCGCCGATGCCGTCCGCTGGGGTGTCGCGGCCGGAACCGCGTCCGCCCGGCTGCCGGGACTCAACTTCGCGTCCCTGGAGCAGGCGCGGCAGGATTACGCGCAGGTGGAGGTCCGGGAAGTGTCCTGATCAGACCTCCATTTTTTTGGTCGCAGGATTAAAGCGAACGCGCCTTCCGGTCTTCTGAGCTTCCACCGCCATGCAAAGCGTAACGTTGGTGGCCTGTCCCGCTTCGACGGGTGCGGTAGGCTCCTTTCGAGACCGCACGCATTCCAGAAAATTTCGCATGTGCGCGCGGCTGGCGGGCTCAAAACTCCCCGGCAGTCTCTTGGTGGCGCTCGGCTTCATGTCCACAGCGCTGCTTTCCGGATACACTTCATACCATTCGCGGCCCATGTCCAGGCGGGCTTTTGAGCCGTGAAACTGTTTCAACTGATCGTTGAACATGTTGTACCGCATCGCTTTATACCCGAGCGTAAACACCGCCAGGTAATTCTCTGGAAACTCGGCGGCCATGGAGACGGTTTCCGAAATCTCG
>DASTMK010000463.1:0-16008 GCA_035714225.1 Bryobacteraceae bacterium
TCCGGACGACGGACGTGACGGGAGTGGCGCAGTTACCGGAAGGGACCGAGATGGTAATGCCTGGCGACAACGTGAACCTGGAAGTGGAGTTGATCACCCCGGTGGCCATGGACAAGGGACTGCGTTTCGCCATTCGCGAAGGCGGCCGCACGGTCGGCGCCGGAACGGTCACGGAGATCCTGGAGTAGGCGAGCGAGTGGATTTTTATGCCGCGAGATATCATTACGTTTCAGTGCACCGAGTGTAAGCGGAAAAACTACACGAACACGAAGAACAAGAAGACGACGACAGAACGCCTCGAGCTGAAAAAATTCTGCCCGTTCTGCCGGAAGCACCAGATGCATCGGGAGATTAAGTAAGGTATCGTTGAGGGTGATAGCAGAAAGAAGGGGCGTAGGTTTAACGGCAGACCAGCGGTCTCCAAAACCGCGAGTGGGGGTTCGAATCCCTCCGCCCCTGCCAGCCTTCGCTTCGAGCCGCTTGTAACGGTTTTCGAGCGGATGTGGTCTCGATTTCCAGGCAGAGATCTGTCACTGCCACCCTTGGAAAGGTTCTTTCCAGACACGAATAGCAATGGCGGAAGGTAATTTCTTGCAAAGAGTTTCCACTTGGCCGTCGGCCACTAAAACATACATCGGCGAACTCAACATGGAGATGCGCCGCGTCACTTGGCCCAGTTGGAAGCAGGTACGCGCCACCACCCTCGTCGTCATTATCACGGTGTTTCTTTTCGCGGCTTATTTCCGTCTCGTGGATCTGGCAGTCGCGGCAATTTTGAACCGGGTCTTCAGCGCCTTTGGCAGCAGATAGGATTCTCATGGCGGATCAGGACGAAAACGGCATCGAGAAAAACGGCAGTGCGGAGGTTCAGAACCCGCCCGTGCCGGAGCCGGATACCGATGTAGCTGAGGAACCAGTTGCCGGTGAGCCCGAGCCGGAATTTTCCGGTGAAGCGGAGACTCCGGCGGCTCCCTCTGTTGAGCCGTCCGGAAAAAACTGGTATATCATCCACACATACTCAGGTTTCGAAGAGAAAGTTAAAGAGTCACTTGAAGGACGGGCGCGCGCCTTCGGTTTTTCCGATAAGATCGGCCAGATCCTCATTCCCAAAGAGGAAGTGGTTGAGCTACGAGGCGGGAAGAAGGTCACCAGCAAACGGCTCCTCTATCCCGGTTATGTCCTTGTCGAGATGGACATGGATGACGAACTGTGGCATGCCGTCAAGAACACGCCGCGCGTCACCGGCTTTGTGGGTGGCGGCAATACCCCCGTCCCCCTTACCCCCGATGAAGTGAATAATATCCTGTACCGGCAGGCATCTTCGGTGGAACGCCCACGCCCGAAGTTGACGTTCGAGAAGAACGAAAACGTTCGGATCATCGACGGGCCGTTCACCAACTTCTCCGGCAAGGTGGACGAAGTGAATACGGAGCGCAACACGTTGCGCGTGCTGGTCACTATTTTCGGCCGTGCTACGCCGGTCGAACTCGAATTTCTACAGGTGGAAAAGATTTAGCATATGGCGAAGAAAGTCACTGGACAGGTAAAGCTGCAGATCCCGGCGGGAAAGGCGACCCCGGCACCGCCCGTGGGTACCGCGCTGGGCCCGCAGGGTGTCAATATCATGGAGTTCTGCAAGGCGTTTAACGCCAAGACCTCCGGCAAAGATCAGGAAGGCCTGATTATCCCGGCTGTTATCACGATTTACCAGGACCGCTCCTTCACTTTCATCACCAAGACGCCGCCGGTGCCGGTTCTCATCAAGCGTGCGGTGAATCTCGCCAAAGGTTCGGCGGAACCCAACAAGAACAAGGTGGGGACAATCACCAAGAAGCAAGTGGAAGAGATCGCCAAAATCAAAATGCCCGACCTGAATTGTTTCGATCTTGCCGCCGCTGTGAGATCGGTGGAAGGCACGGCTCGAAGCATGGGAGTGGATGTCGCCTGACGGCTGCGCGTTGCGGCGGGTGACCGCTGTTTGTTAGAGTAAGAAGTTCGGTTACAAACGAACTTAATGGGAGGCAAGGTTCCTGACGCCTTGCCGTTCGCACCAGTGAGGAAGAATGGCTAGAAAACCCGGAAAGAAGTATGAGTCTGCCCTGAAGCAGGTTGAATCCCGTCCATACGCCCTTGAAGAGGCCATACCTCTGGTTCAAAAGGTCAAGTTCACGAAATTCGACGAGACCGTCGAGGTGCATATGCGCCTGGGGGTCGACCCGAAGCATGCGGACCAGATGGTTCGAGGCACTGTCGTTTTACCCAACGGACTCGGCAAAGAGAAACGCGTCCTGGTAATCGCCTCGGGCGAAAAGATCAAGGACGCCGAGGAAGCGGGAGCGGATTTCGTCGGCGGCGAGGACATGGTTCAGAAAATCCAATCCGAAGGCTGGACGGATTTCGATGCCGTAATCGCCACACCGGACATGATGCGCTCGGTCGGAAAGCTCGGAAAGATTCTTGGCCCGCGCGGGCTGATGCCGAACCCAAAGACCGGCACCGTCACGCCGGATGTGGCCAAGGCGATCAAGGAAGTCAAAGCGGGAAAAGTGGAATTTCGTGTCGACAAAACGGGCGTCATCCACGCCCCGGTCGGCAGGGTCAGCTTCGAGAGTGACAAACTGCTGGAGAATGCATCTACGCTGATCCAGGCGGTGGTTCGGGCAAAGCCGCCGGCGGCCAAAGGGAAGTATGTCCGGAGCGTGACCATCTGCTCCACTATGGGCCCCGGTGTTCCGCTCGATGTCGCCCTCTTTAACACCAAGGCCGGGTAGGCGAGGCAAGTATGAAAAAGAAATCTCAAAAACAGAAGGATCTCGAAGAGCTGAAAAAGCAGTTTGCTTCCGACGGGCATGTGTTCGTCACCGGCTTCGAGAAGTTGACCGTCCAGCAGGATTTCGAGCTGCGCAAGAGCGTCAGGAACGCCGGCGGGAGCTATAAGGTGATCAAGAACAATCTCGCGGAGAAGGCTTCCGAAGGAACCCCCGCGGAGGAGTTGTTCAAGGACATCTCCGGCATGACCTCCCTTGCTCATACCGCGACCGACCCGGTGGCTCTGGCTAAGGCACTGACCGCTTACGCAAAGGCCAATCCGACTTTCACCTTCAAAGCGGGCATTGTGGAGGGCCGGGTTATCGACGTCGCGTCGATTCAGGACCTGGCAAGCCTTCCGTCCCGTGAGGAACTGTTGGCAAAAGTGTTGTTCCTGATCAATTCGCCCGCCCAGCGTCTTGTCAGCGCCATCAATGGCGTGGGACGCAACCTGGCTGTGGTTCTCGATCAGGCGGCGAAAGAAGAGAAATTCAAGGCATAAGAAGAAAGATCTGACAGGAGTTAAAGAGAGAAATGGCGGATATCAACAGTATCGCGGAACAGATTCAGGGGCTGACACTGCTCGAGGCATCTCAGCTCGTCAAAATGCTTGAAGAGCGCCTTGGCGTTTCGGCGGCGGCAGCCACTGTGGCAGCCGCACCGGCCGCTGCCGCAGCAGCCGCACCGGCCGCGGAAGAGCAGACCGAGTTTACCGTCGTGCTAACAGCCGCGGGTGCCAACAAGATCAATGTCATCAAGGCCGTTCGCGAGGTCACCAGCCTCGGGCTCAAGGAAGCCAAAGACCTGGTGGACAATGCGCCAAAGCCGGTAAAAGAAGGCATCAACAAGGAAGAGGCGGAGACCATCCGGAAGAAGTTCGTGGATGCCGGCGCCACCGTTGAAGTGAAATAGCAAGTTTGCTTCCTGTGAAGATCGACGGTGGCCCTACAGATCGAGCAAACCGAGATCGAACCGGGTGTGTTCGTCATTGCCTTGTCCGGCCGTATGATGCTCGGCTCCGCAAGCCAGCAACTCGAAACTCTGATTCCCGAGTTGCTGGCGCAAGGCCACCGCACGTTCATTTTTGATCTTTCCGGTATTACCCACATCGACAGCACCGGCATTGGAAAGTTCATTTTCGCCATGAACAGGATTATGCAGGCGGGCGGCAGAATGTACATGGCTGGTGCCACCGGTCAGGTGCGGGCCGGGTTTGCCGTCACCCGCCTGGATACCGTCTTCCAGTTCTTCCCCGACGTGGCTTCAGCACGCCACGCCCTTCCCTGACAGCCCCGGACCGGTCAGGAACCCATCGCATCTTCTTTCACTGCGAGGCGCGGTACCGTCTGTTTGATATCCACCGGCAAAAGGTAGTATCCGTCGAGTCTCGCGCTGTTGAAAATCACTTCCGCGAGCAATCCCTTCTGCGTATCGCGGCGGTGGGATTGATCGAACACAAGGTTGCCCAGCGAGTAGAAGATCAGACCGCCGCCGTATTCCTCCACCGTCTGAATGACATGGGGATGGTGCCCTACCACGATGCGTGCGCCCGCGTTGATTGCAGCTCTGGCAAACTCCACCTGGCTTTTGTGCGGCGTCCTCCGGTATTCCGCTCCGGCATGCATGGAGACTACGATCACGTCGGCTTTCGCCCGCATGCTTTGAACGTTCTGCTTCATGCGATCAAGGTCCATCACCGCGATGCGAGGGTCGTGGTCGGTGTAGTTGCCGTTGAGCTGATCGTAGGTATAGGCAAGAAAGCCGAACCGCACACCCTTCCGCTCCAGCACCACGCCGGCATGTGCAATCTCTTCGGTCGCGCCCGTTCCCACCGCTAAAATGCCGTGCTTTGCCAACCATTCGAGCGTAAACGTGACGCCGTAGGAGCCGCAGTCGCGCGCATGGTTATTCGACGTGGAAACCACATCGATTCCCGAGTGGACCAGTCCGGAGATCATTTCCGGCTCCGCCCTGAACACCATTCCTTTTTCGGTGCGCCGGCCTTTATCCGAAAATGGCGATTCAAGATTGACGAACGCGATATCGGCGTCCTTCAGCGTCCCGGCGAGTTCCCGAAACGGCCAGGAGGGATCCTGCTTCTGCCGCGCAATCCTTCCGACGTGGCGTGACAACATGACATCGCCGCCGAAGAGAAGCCGCAGGGCCGGCGGCGGTGAAGGAGGTACGATGTCTTCCACCCGTTCGATATGGCAGCCCGTGTCGAACCATACGCTGCCAAGAGCCAGGAAGTCCCGCCTTCTCATGGTTCGTCAGCCGGTCCGGCGGCAGCGCGGTCCAGAAACCACAACACCTCTCGTCCGCCTCGGGCCACCAACTGGGCCGGATATTCGTGCGGGTCGTAGGGAGCCTCGAACACGGCCCGCAGCGCAGTCCTCTTGTCCTCGCCGCCTACCAGAAACACGACATGCGCCGCTTTCCGCAACACGCCGGGCAGCAGAGTAATCCGGTGCTGCGCGAGCTTCTTCACATAGACCGCGGCGGCGATATTCGCGCCGTCTTCAATGAGCGGTTCTCCCGGGAAAAGACTTGCCGTGTGCGCATCCGCCCCCATGCCGCAATGAATGACGTCGAAGACAGGCAACTCGTCCGGTTTCAAATGGAAGTATGTCCGGATCTCATCGGCGTAAGCTTCGGCCGCCTCCTCCGGCGGTAGCTCAGCGCGGATGCGATGAACATTCTCCGGCGGAATCCGCGCTGGACGAATCAATGCCTGCTCCGCCGCCAGGTAGTTGCTTTGCGGATCCGAAGGTGGAACCGCGCGTTCATCTACCCAGAACAGGTGGACGCGCGCCCAATCGATCGCGGCGCCGGCCAGGAATTCGAACATCCGCAGGGGCGTGCTGCCGCCCGAAATCGCCAGAGTAGTCGCAGGCGCACCGGCCAATGCGCCTTCGAGCACGTCAGCGATGTTTTTCGCGCACGCCCGGGCAGCGGCTTCCAGCGTGTCGTACACATAACGCCGGGCGCTCATCGCACTCCTTCGCGGGCCATGAGCGCTGCTAGCTTCAGAACGTCGCGGTGAATCGGATCGCGCTCCAGCAGCGCCAGTTCTTTTGAAACGAGTTGCCACTCGCTAAATGAAGGAAAGGTAGTGCTCGAGGTCATCGAACCCGCCGTCATCTCGACGCACTGTGCGCCGGTGCGCCTCAACTCAATGGAAAAATCCGCTCCGGACAATACCACGCTTTGGGTCTTGCCTTGTGAAGTTCCTTCGACGCGCTGAAACTCAATCGCGACCTGATCGGAAAGCGAGCGCCGGACCCACGCCGCCAGATAGAAAGCCGCGGCCGGGGTCTCGGGCGTGCGATGGCGTATGGTAACGTGCGAGATCAGCCGGGCCCGATCCACATACTCGGGCATTTCGAACAGTTGAGCGATGGTCTCGCGCCACCTTGTGACGCGCGTCCAATTCAGATCTCCCACGTTCACCGACGCGCTCAACCGCTCCAGTTGTTCCAAGGCATCGGCCGGCTCGCCCAACTCGTTCGAATCGACAAGGACCTTGGCGGCAAACGGCAGAATGGTCTCACAGGGAGCGACGCTCATGAGTTCTCCCGACCGGAACCATAGCACGACGGGCACATCGGGAGCGATCAATGCGGGCAGCACCGTAAAGGCATCCGGCAGCGAGTCGCGGCTGACGGAAATCTCTATCTGCTCGCAGCAGACCTGCTTCCGCTTGCCGAAAGGCCGCCAACACTGCGCTGAAACACCGGCTTCAACGGATGACGTGCCGCGGGGGTCTACGCGCACGATGATGGCGCGGGCAGGGTGCTCGCGCATCAGTTCGGCCAGGGTTGCACTCGCCGGCTCCCGTTCCGTCGCGGGATCGGTAAGCACAATCAGCGTCATGGAGCAGGCGCGGGCCACTTCTCCCGGCTCGTCGCCCTGATTCCTGCCCAGATCGTTCCACAAGCGTTCGAGTTCCTGGAGTACTTTTTCCGGGTGGATGGCGCCGGTCATCAGGGAATCCTCCATTCATGCCCGCGCCGCGCGAGCATGTCGTTCGCTTCGCGCGGGCCCCAACTTCCCGCCGGGTAGTTCGGAAATTGAAAGGTCGTGGACGCCCAGTGGTCCAGGATAGGCTGGACGATGGTCCAACTTGCCTCTACCATGTCCTGCCGCGGGTATAGCGTGGTATATCCTGTCATCGCATCCAACAGCAGCGTCTCATAGGCGGAAGGAGAGCGTGCGCCGAAACTCGTGGCGTAGTTGAAATCCATCGACACGCCGCGCATTCGCATTCCCCTGCCCGGCTGCTTCGACGAGAATTTAAGCGAAATGCCTTCTTCCGGTTGGATGCGCAAAACGAGCAGATTTGGACCGGCGCGGTAGGCGGCCTCGCGTTCGTCGGGGCCGAAGAGTTCGAGCGGCGCGGCGTTGAATTGAATGGCAACTTCCGTCACCCGCCGGACCAGGCGCTTCCCGGACCGCAAATAGAAGGGAATACCGGCCCAGCGCCAGTTATCCACAAAGAACGTAGCGGCGGCATAAGTCTCCGTTTGGGCATCGGCTGCTACGCCGGGTTCCTGCCGGAATCCCGGTATGTCCACACCACCCACACGCGCCGGACCGTATTGGCCCGGGATGGCATGTGCCGCCGCTTCTTCGGGAGTGTACACTCTCACGGAGCGAAGCAGTTTCGCGCGTTCGTCGCGGACGGCGTCGGCCTCGAAAGCGGCAGGAGGCTCCATGGCCACCACAGCCATAATTTGCAGCAGGTGGTTCTGGATCATGTCCCTCAGCGCGCCCGCTTCCTGATAGAAGGCGCCGCGGCCTTCCACTCCGATCGACTCCGCCGCGGTGATCTGGACATGCGTCACATAGCGCCTGTTCCACAGCGGTTCGAAGATACCGTTGCCGAACCGGAAGCCGAGGATGTTCTGCACCGTCTCTTTGCCGAGGTAATGATCAATGCGGTAGATCTCCCGCTCCGGGAAGCATTCGTGGAAGATGCGGTCCAACTCGCGCGCGCTGGCGAGATCGTGGCCGATGGGTTTTTCGACCACCAGCTTTTTCCAGCCGCCGCCCTTTACCAGTCCGGCGGCGCCGATCCCCTTGACGGCAGGCTCGTAGTGGCTCGGCTGCGTGGAAAGATAGAATAATACGTTGCCGCTGGTTTGCCGGGACTCGCGCACACCTTCTATACACTTGTCCAGACGCTGGTAGAGTTCGGGATCGTTTATGTCGCCGGCGACGTAGGCCAGCCCCGGAGCAAACCCGCGCCAGACGTCTTCGTCAAACGCGCCGTCTTCGGAAAATTCCTGGACCGCTTCCTTCATCTTCTGGCGAAACTGGTCGTCGGACATTTCCGTCCGTGAAGTGCCCACCACGGCGAAGGCCGGCGGGATGCGGCGATCGTACGCAAGGCGATAAAGCGCAGGCGCCAGCTTGCGCCGGGTCAGATCGCCGTTAGCCCCGAAAATGACGACCGTGCAGGGGGGCGCTTTTTGCTCAAACCGGAGTGGATCATGGAACGGATTTGACGGCATGTCTTCTCCGTAGGATACTCCGCAAGTAGCCGGGCAGGACGGCTCAAGCCGCCGTATCCCCTGTTGCCGTGAACGATTTTCGGCGGTAAGCTTCAGGTTAGGGGGTCCCTGATGAGACGGATTCTCGCGGTGGCGTTGTTTCTTTCCGCCGGAGCAGCTATAGCGTTCGCGCAGCATAGGGGCGGGGTTCGCGGAGGAAGTCTGCCGTACAGGACCTATGGATCGCCCAGCGGATTCGGCAACATTCTGTTTCCCGGGACGGGCACCGCGCCCGGGGTGCATATGCCTCCCGGGAACATAACGGACCCGAGCTTCGCCGGCCGGCTGGGCGCGACCGTGCGGGGCCGTCCTTATTACCAGGGGCAAACCGGCGGTGGTTTATACGGAAGACGTAGCCGGACAACGGTGGTGCCTTACGCCGTCCCCGTCATGGTGGGCGGGTATGGTTATTACCCGGGACCTCAGGAGCCAAACCTCACCATCGTACAGAGCCCGCCTCCAGCGGCCCCGGCTACACCGCAGGTGGTCATCAACCAGTACTACACTTCGGACACGGCGCAACCTGTTATGCGGGAATATCCGGAGGGCTCCCTGCCCGAAACCCGATCTGGCAAACCGTCCATCTACAGGGCTCCGGGACCGCCGGTCGTCGAGGAATCCGAAACGGCAGAGCAAACGAAAACCGCTCCGCGTTCCGCCGACAAAGCGACCATCTACCTGATCGCTTTCAAAGACCACTCGGTTTATCCGGCATTAGCGTATTGGGTGGAAGGCGACACGGTCCACTACATCTCCATGCAACACACTCACAATCAGGCCAGCCTGGATCTGATTGACCGGGAGCTTTCCAGCCAATTGAATTCGGAGCGCAACGTGGAATTTCGACTTCCGGCAGCGGCACCATAAGAGACGCTCCCTTTAAAGACCGCCTCGTGCCAGCCGGTCCACGATGTCCTTGTCGCCGTCCAGAAAGTCGTAGTCCGGCAGGTTTGCCGGCTTTTCCCATCGGATCTGCTCAAAGACCAGGTTTTGCGGCTCACCATGAAATTCGGTGATGCCGCAGAAGATCAAGAGCAGCGGTGCTTTTCCCGGGTAACTGTATTCATAGCGGATCACTTCTTTTCCCACGTTGGCCTGAATACAGAGCTCCTCTTCCAGTTCGCGTTCGAGCGCTTCTCGTGGCGTTTCGCCTCGCTCCACTTTTCCTCCCGGAAACTCCCACTTCAGCGGGTGAGACGCATCTTTCTTGCGTTGCGCGATCAGCAGCGACCCCTCCCGCCAGATCAGCGCGGCAACCACTACGACACCGTATCTGCGCATATCGCCGCTCAGGCGAGATCCAAAGACCGGAATCTCTCGAGTTCTTCGAGGGGCAGCTCCGGAAAACGCGAGAAACGCTGCCGGAGATAGGCCCAGGGGATTTCGAACAGTTGTACTCGCGGCGAGAACTTGGAACTGTCCTGAATAAAACAGCTATGCGTACACCAGCAGCCGGCCTTGGGAATCTCTTCGATCTCCGCGCGCAGCTCGCCCGAAGCCAGCGCGGCGGAGAGGTTGAAATCAAAGTGGTGAAGATCTCCAACTGTGTTCCGGAGTTCGCACGCGCGAAACTTTCCGTTGTGATCGATGACGAGAGAAGTTTCACCCGCCGTGCAGGGCATGGGCCACGCTGCCGGGCGCTCGAAGCACTTCTCGTGCAGGTCGAAATGCAATCGGATGTTGCCAAGGTAATACGCCTTGGCGATTAGCTTGAAAGAGGCGGGCAGATGATTGAACAACCGTTCGGCATAGCGCCGGTGCAGCGGCATCAATTTGGCGTGCAGGTCCGCAAGCGCTTCGCCGCTCATCCGTTTGAGTCCCGGGTCCGGCATCTCCCCACGCGCGACTTCGAAGTATTGCCCGTCGATCGACCCTCTTTCCAGCAGTTCCAACCCGAGGTCGACAATCTCGCGATAGTTCTCGCGCGTAATCACGGTGGCCACATTCCGGCGGAGGCGGCGAATGCCGCGATAGCGCTTTTCCGCCTGTTCCATGGTGGCTATCGTGCGAACGAAGTTGTTCGGCACGCCCCGGATGGCGTCATGCGTATTGGCCAGGCCATCGAGTGAAAAATTCAAGTCGATGGACACGGACGGGCACAGCGCCAGCACCCGATCGACGGTCCGGAAAATCTTCTCCGGCAGCAGCCCGTTGGTGGGAAGGTTGATATTCCGCACGCCGTTCCGGTTCACGAACAGGGCGAGGATGTCCGCCAGCTGATCGCGCAGGAAAGGTTCGCCCCCGGAGATCCAGAGCTTCTCAAAAGGAGGCGCGGTAGCCGAAATCCGCTCGATCTCTTCGAAAGTAAGGTCGTCCTTGCTGTTCAGCTTGTCGAAGTAGAAGCATGTCCGGCAAAGCGAGTTGCACCGGGACGTGACAAAGAGAAACAGGGAATGGAAACGGCGGCGGCGCACTCGCTGTCCCAGAAGGTGGAAATAGTTGCGCCACTCGGGCATTGTGTTTTATTGAAACACAAGTAGAGGAGGAGGCGCCCGCATTGTACGACGAACGGCTGATCTCACATTTCCGGAATCCGCGCAACGCCGGGGAACTGGAACCGCCCGCCGTGACGGTAGAGGTCTCCAACCCCGCCTGCGGCGATATTCTGCGCCTTTCCGTTCTCTTCGAAAACGGCCGTGTTCGTAAAGCCGCGTATAAAACGCGTGGATGCACCGCCTCCATTGCCGCCGGTTCCGCGCTCACGGAACTGGTGTCCGGCAAAACCCCCGCCGAGCTCCGCACCCTCGACGCCACGGCCATCGAGGAGGCGCTGGGCGGCTTGCCGGCCGAATCGAAACATGCCGCCGCCCTCTGCATCGACGCCGTGAAGGCAATCCTAAAAGCTGCTGAAAAAGGGTGAAAACCGCTTGCTTGCGCGCGCGGCTCCGTTCCGAGCCGTGACCGTGAGGGAGTGGGCCCCAAAGCTATTGCTTCTTCGCCGGCCACCGGCTCGGGGCGACCCCGCGAAGCACAAGCTGCCCTTTGCGGGCCATGTCCACCGCATCGGTAAGGACGCGAAGCGTCTCTCCCGATGCATGGAAACCCATCGAATTCTCCGCTTCGACGTAATCGACAAAAAATTGCGATTTACGATGGAAGTCCCGCGCCGCCGCCAGATCGGCGTCCGATTTTCCCGACTCCTTCGCCCGCTTGATGTCTTCGATCAATTCGACAACGGCATCCATCGCAACATTCCTTGCGTGGGCGAAGCGCGCCTGAATGGTTTCCGCGCGGTCCTTCAACTCCTGTTCGGAAAAATGGTGGCATCCCTGGCAGGCGCGGTTGATGTTGAGCAAAGGGCTGCGGACGTGATGGTCGCTGATTTTGAGGCCTCCCTCGCGCATGTAAGGCATATGGCAATCGGCGCACGCCACGCCGGACTTGGCGTGGACGCCCTGGTTGAAGGTCTCAAACTCGGGATGCTGCGCCTTGAGCATGGGCGCTCCGGTTTCCGCATGCACCCAGTCCCTGAAACCTACGCGATCGTAATAGGCCAGCGCATCGTCCACTTTCAATCCGCCTTCCCACGGGAACGTCAGTCTCTTCTCGTCCCCCTTGAAGTAGTACTCCACGTGGCACTGCCCGCAAACATACGATCGCATCTCTTGCGCGGACGCCTGTTTATTGACGTCGAAATTTTGAATACCCTGCGATGCCTTATACGCCCGGATGCCTTCAATGAATGCCGGCCGCGTGATCCGCAACTGCATGGTTTGCGGATCATGGCAATCGATGCAGGAGACAGGATGTGCCACCTGCTTGGAGGCTTCGGCATAGGTCATCTGGTTCATCTTGTCGAAGCCGGCGAAGATGTCCCCGTTGCCGAGTTTGCGCATGGTGGTGTACGTGGAAGCGTGGCAGTTCAGGCACGTTCCGGGCTGCTTGAACTCGAGTACGCGCCTCGTGTATTTCTGATCGATCAGCATGTAGGCGTGGCCGCGTTCTTCCCGGAAATCGACCGCGAAGGCGTAGCCGGCCCACATCGTCTTCAGCCTTGGGTCGTCTTGCAGTTTATTCTGCGCGACGACGCTGCGGGGGTCCACCTTGGTAGGCAGGTGCCGGAGCGCCTCCGATCCGCCATACCGCGTTCTTTCCTGATCGACCGTCCTCCGGTAGGAGTCGTATTGCAAAGGAAAGTTCTTTCCCCAGAACGCCGGATCGTCAATTTCATCCGACAACTCCACGACGCGGAAAAAAGGATTGCGTGCCTCCTGCTTTCTCTCGAAAATGTTCACGAGCAACGCTGCTACGCCGAGGGTGATCGCGGCGGTGACGCCAACGATCAGCAGCAGCCTTCGATTCCATCCGGACGGATTACTGTTTCTTGGTTCAGCCATATTTTCCCTTGTGGTGTACTTACATATGTCCGACGGTGCGATGGCAGGTTACGCATTCCACGTCGGCTTTGTGTTCCCGCGTCGCCCGGATGCCCGTGACAATGTCTTCGTGACACTTCAGGCAGGACGACTCGGTAACGTTGAAGTTCCTCCTGGTAATCTGGATCTCGTCTGGAAAATGCCCGGTCGTAAAAGCGAGGGAATGAAAAAAGCCGTTGATCGCCTTCGTAGCGTACTTTGGAACCAGGCCCGGCGGAGTGTGACAGTCATTGCAAACGGCAACCTTACCGTGGCTCGATTTCATCCAGCCTTCATACTGCTCCCGCATGACATGACAGTTGGCGCAGGCGGCGGGATCGTCCGTCATGTAAGACGAACCTTTTGCGTAACCGAACGTAAAGAACCCGACCCCCAACATCACGCCCAGCAGGGCCGCCAGCAGTATTGGGGCGGAGAACCCGCGGTTTGACATGTAATTACGCATTCCCGCCCAGTGTATCAATTCAGGTATTTTTTGAGATCGGGGTTAAGCTGTTGCTGGATGCCGGGGTCGTTTAAATTCTCTTTGGTTACAAGACGCGGCGGCAGGTCCTGTATTTTGCCGGGGGCGCCTCCGTTCAATTTTTCGATCGCCGCCTTCACGGAGTCATAGCCCATCCGGAAAGGATCCTGCACCACGAGGGAGTCGATTACGCCGGCCTTCACATCTTCGAGCAGGGTGGGGCTCCAGTCGAATCCAACCATCTTGACCTTCGTTCCGGGCCGGCCTTTGAGCGCCTGGGCGGCGCCGACGGCGCTGGATTCGTTCGAAGCGAAAAGGCCGTCGAGTCCGGGGTGCGCGGTCAACATGTTCTCCGTCACGGCCAGGGATTTTGCGAAATCCGCCATGCCGTAGCGTTTGTCGATAATCCGGATTCCCGGGAATTTCTTCTGGATGGTGTCCTCGAAACCCTTCTCCCGGTCCATGGTGGATGCCGCTCCGGGCTGCACGGCCACCATCACCACCTCTCCTTTTCCCTTCAGGATCTCCCCCATGCGCTCCGCCGCCATCTCACCCGCCGCGTAGTTATTCGTCGCTACTTGCGAGACAAAGTTCTCCGTATCGATGGGCGAGTCGAATATTACGACCGGAATCCCCTGCGTGTTCGCACGCTCGACGACGCTTACCAACACCTTTCTGTCGATAGGCGCCAGGACAATGGCATCCACCCTCCGGTTGATCATCGAATCGACAATCTGGAGTTGGACATTGTAGTCGGTTTCCGTGGGAGGCCCGTTCCAGGTAACTTCCACTCCGGCTTCGCGTGCGGCTTTGACTGCGCCGGCGTGCACCGATTGCCAGAACAGGTGGGCGCGCCCCTTAGGCACGACTCCGATGATCTTATTTTCGCTCCGGTTACATCCGTCCCCGAATAGCAGTAGGAGAGCCGCGGCGGCGGCCAGAGTCAGGTGCGCGTTCCGCATGAACCCATAAGCATATGCGGCGCGCGTTACAGAATCAAGAACTCACGGCTCCGGGGTGTGCTGAGCCGCGCGCGTGAGAAGCTGTGAAGAAATTGAATTAGCCACGGATGAACACGGATAAACACAGATAAGTTTCCTGTTTTCAATCTGTGTTTATCTGTGTCCATCCGTGGCTCTGAATCTTTCAAACCTTCTTACACTCGCGGCCATCAGGCCCGGACACTGGCTGCGGGGATCTTTTGCAGCAGGTCTTCCATCTCCGTGCGGCTTTCGCTGCCGATGGTGAAACAATCCACCACCTTCTGAGCGAGCGCATACTGAAGGCACTCATCCGCACGGTTGCGCAATTTGCCGGCTCCCAGGATCTTCATACCGATAATACCTTTGCCCGAGGCCTTCATCTGTTCGAGAACTGCCAGCACGGTGGCGGGGTCCGCGTCCATGGCAACCCCCGCGGGATTGATACGCGCCAAGTCCACTTGCACCCAGGGTGTCCTGGCGGCCGTCTTCAGTGCCCCCAGCGTATGGCAGGAGACGCCATGCGTCTTGACGATGCCCTTCTCCCGCGCTTCGGAGATCACGGCCATGGCGCCCTTTTTCCGGTCCGGCCAGTTATCGTCCATCATGCAATGCAGGAGAAGAACGTCAATATAGTCCGTTCCGAGCTCGCGGCGGAAGCGGTCGAGGTCGGCGTGCATCTCCTTTTCCGTTGACGCGTGCGTTTTGGTCAGAATGGCAACCTTCTCGCGGGGGACGCTTTTCAAGGCCAGCTTCAGATGCGGATGGCTCCCGTACTGGTCCGCCGAATCCCAGAAAGTGACACCCTGGCCGTAGGCAGCTTTAAATAAGTCGGCCATGCCCTGGAGACCGAGCTTGCGGGTCTGGTTGGAACTTCCGCCACTGCCGCTTGTGCCGGTACCCATCGCGAGCCGCGATACCTGAATTCCCGTAGGCCCCAGTTTCACCCGGTCCGTGGCATACTTCTTTGTGCCAGCGGCGAAAAGGTGATGTGGAAAGGCGTTGAGAGCTACCGCCCCAGCCGTAGCTGTCGCCTGTTGCAGGAAGTTGCGCCGGTTCATAACCCTCCGTAGTTATGAACAGGCTAGCACAGGCATCGGGATACGCGTGTAGATACCCTCCGGCAATGCCTGGTACTATTTCTGAACGTACCAGTACACCGGCAGAAAGGTGGCGCAGACGGAAAGATCCTACTTGTAATCAATAAGATATGGGTTCAAGGGGCGACATACGCGGGACGTACGTTGCTAGACAGGATAGAGCTATTAATCTTCTGGTTCGACTTTCAGACCTGCTTGCCTCTTTTCTGATATAATTTATACGCTTTGGGAAAGGTGGTCACTTTTTGAATTTGAGACGATCAAACTTATATCCTTTTTTGGCGGTCCTGCTCGGTGTGGCGCTGATGGCGTTGCCCGCCTGGCCGCAATCCAGCCAAGGTAGCGTTCGCGGAACGGTTCAAGACGCGTCGCAGGCAGTGGTTCCGGGCGTTACCGTTGTACTTACCAACACGGCTACAGGTGTTGAACTCCGCACTACCAGCAATGAAGCTGGTATCTACGTGTTCCCATCCGTACTTCCCGGATCTTACAAAGTAGAGGCGGAATTTGCCGGAATGCAGAAATTCGAGGCGGCCTTTACGGTGCGCACACAGGTTTCGGCAAATATCGACGTAGTGTTCCAACCGGCCGGCACGCAGACATTGATCACGGTCCAGGACATCACGCCCATCGTGAAAACGGACGCACCGGCATTGGGCCATACTCTCGAACGGACGCGTATCGAGCAGTTGCCGCTCAACGGGCGCTTCATCATGAACCTGATGAACA
>DASTMK010000464.1:0-3649 GCA_035714225.1 Bryobacteraceae bacterium
GGCGTGGATGAAAGATCAAGGGCATCGCGTCACCAGGGAGTCCGCCATGGCGAAGCTTTTCGCCTCCGAAATCGCCGTCCGTGTGGCGGACGAAGCGCTACAGATTCACGGCGGCTACGGTTTCATTAAGGACTACCCCGTCGAAAAGTTCTATCGCGATGTGAAGCTGTGTACCATCGGCGAAGGCACCAGTGAAATCCAGAAGCTGGTGATCGCAAGACAACTGCTGAAGAGCTGATGCCGGAATGGGCGCGACAGATCCGTAGCGGCAATGTGCGAGCCCTGGCACGCGCTGCGAGCGCCGTCGAAAACAGGGCGCCTGAGGCAGACGCTCTCCTGCGCGAACTTTTTCCTTATACGGGCAACGCGCTGGTAATGGGTATCACCGGTCCTCCTGGCGCCGGCAAAAGTACGCTGGTCGATGGCATTATCCGTCTGCTCCGGCGCGAGGAGCAGCGTGTGGGCGTCATTGCCGTGGACCCCACCAGCCCTTATTCCGGCGGCGCCATTCTGGGCGACCGTATCCGTATGCAGTCCCACTACGCGGATCCGGGCGTGTTCATCCGTTCCATGGCGACGCGCGGCCACCTGGGCGGCCTTGCTCCGGCTACTACCGACATGGCGCTGCTCTTCGATGCCGCCGGCATGGATGTCGTAATCGTAGAGACGGTCGGCGTGGGACAGGACGAAGTAGATATTGTACGGCTCGCCGATGTCACCGCCGTCGTGCTGGTGCCGGGGATGGGCGACGACGTCCAGGCGATCAAGGCAGGTATCATGGAGATCGCCGGCGTCTTTCTGATCAACAAAGCGGATCAACCCGGCGCGGACCGCCTGGAGCGTGAAATACACGCGATGCTGGGTCTGGCTCATCACGATGGCCCCGCACCTCTGGTTGTGCGTGTAGTGGCGTCCGAAGGAGCGGGTATCGCTGAAGCTCTCGACGCGATACGCTCGGTTGCCGGAAACCGCGGTGGGAACGAGCGAAGTGAGCACATCTGGCGCCGCCGCCTGCTCGAGATGTACCGGGAGCGGCTGTTGAACCGGATTCCGGCCGCGGAACTGGACGGCGCCGCGCGCGATGTGGCATTGCGCAGAAAGGATCCTTATTCGATCGTCGATGAATGGCTTCAGCGGATTTAAGATCGACCACCTTGGCATCGCTGTCCGTTCGCTCGAAATCGCGCTCGGCTTTTATCGCGACCAACTCGGCATGCAAGCGAGCGAGCCGGAGACCGTACCGGCGGAAAAAGTGAAGGTGTCCATGCTCGCCGCCGGCGGACCGAGAATCGAATTGCTCGAAGCGGCGGCTTCGGATTCCGTTATTGCCCGGTTCATCGAAAAGCGAGGCGAGGGGCTGCATCATGTGGCGCTCAGTGTTCCAGATCTCAACGCGGTTGTCGAGCGCCTCCGTTCATCCGGAGCGAAGATCCTGAACGAGCCGCGCACGGGCGCCGGCGGACACCGGTATGTATTTGTCCATCCGTCTTCGACAGGCGGAGTGCTGTTAGAACTGATCCAGGAGCATACAAATTGAAAGCACAGATAGGAATTCTGGGTGGCAGCGGGCTCTATTCCATGCCGGGATTCGAAGCGCAGGAAGAGATCTCCATGGATACGCCTTGGGGCAGTCCTTCCGACGCCTACATCGCCGGACAGCTTGCCGGCAAACCGGTGGCCTTTCTCGCGCGGCACGGGCGCGGGCATCGCCTGTCACCTTCCGAGCTGAATTTCCGGGCGAACATTTACGGGTTCAAGAAGCTGGGTGTGGAACGCATCATTTCGCTCAGCGCCGTCGGTTCTCTTAAGCAGGAGCACCGCCCCCTCGATTTCCTCCTTCCCGATCAGTTCGTCGATCGCACCAAGGGCCGGCCGTCGACATTCTTCGGCGATGGGCTGGTGGCTCACATCAGCTTCGCCGATCCCATCTGCCCGGAATTGGCCGATACCGTGTTCCAGGCCTGCGGGAACGAAGGAGTGAGCGCAAAGAAAGGCGGTACCTATCTCTGCATGGAAGGGCCGGCGTTCTCGACCAAGGCGGAATCGAACCTGTATCGAAGCTGGGGAATGGACGTCATCGGAATGACGAACCTGCAGGAAGCGAAACTCGCGCGGGAAGCCGAGCTATGCTATGTGACTGTCGCCATGGTGACGGATTACGACTGCTGGCATCCCGAGCACGATGCCGTGACGGTGAACGATATCATCGCGAATCTCACCAGGAACGCGGACAACGCCGCGAAGGTGGTGAAGGCCGCTATCGCAGCCATGCCGGAACAGCGCAAGTGCAAGTGCGGTTCCGCGTTGTCGCATGCGCTGATCACGGACCCCCAGGTGGTCCCGGCCGAAACGCGAAAAAAACTGGAGCTTCTGGTTGGCAAATACCTCCCCCGGTGACCTCGCCGGAGAACTGTTGAAATATTGCCTGCGCGGCGAGGCGTGGCCCGCGAGTGTGCTGGACGCTCTGCTTGATTGCGCCACCAGCGAGGATTCCGAAACGGCTCGCGAGGGCAGCCGCGCGCTCTTCGGCATTGTTGCGGAACGCCTCTCCGATCTGTTTGAGCCCGCTCTCTGCGACGTGTACGCGGACCTGTTTTCTCAAGTCATAGTGCGCGCGCTGCCGGAACTCGACGCGGCGGAGCTGGCGGCAAGGTATCGCCGCATACGCCAGCCACGCCGGTTTAAAGGAGATCCGGACCGCATCCGGAACGTTTTCGTTCTTTCTCGTGTGACGCTGGGCGCCGACGTTGCCGTTACCAGCCCGCTTCTTCGCTGCGCCCTCGATACTTTTCCGTCCGCCGCCGTGTATCTCGTGGGCCCCCGCAAAAATTGGGAAATGTTCGCGGGCGAGCCGCGTGTGCGTCACCTTCCCGTTGCCTACGGCAGAAGTGCAACCCTCGCCGGCCGCCTGCAGATCTGGCCCGATTTGCGCGAACAGTTGCTGGCGCCGGATTCGATCGTCATCGATCCGGACTCGCGGCTGTCGCAGTTAGGCCTGCTTCCATTAGGGCGCGAAGAGGATTACTTCTTTTTTGAGAGCAGGTCTTACGGCGGGGACGGTTCCGGTGCGCTCGCCGTTCTGGCCGGCCGCTGGGCAGCAGAAACTTTCGGCAGCCTGGAGCCGCGGCCGTTCGTCTCGCCGGTACCAACTTCGAAGTTCGGCGATGGCCCGATTATAACGGTGAGTTTCGGCGTGGGAGAAAACCCCGCCAAAAGAATTCCCGATCCGTTTGAGGGAAAGCTGCTGAGAGATCTTGTGAATCCCGATGCGCTGGTCCTGGTGGACCGCGGTGCGGGCGGTGAAGAATCGGAGCGGGTGGACCGCGCGGTGGCGCGCGCCGGTGTACCGCCCGAGCGGCTCCGCGCCATCGACTGCGCGTTCGCCGATTTCGCCTCGCTGATCGCGCGCAGCCAACTATACGTGGGTTACGATTCGTCCGGCCAGCACGTGGCCGCCGCCTGCGGAACACCGCTGGTTACGGTGTTTGCAGGTTTTGCGGCTCCCCGAACCTTCGAGCGCTGGCGTCCGACGGGCAACGGACCCATCGAAATCATTCGCGCTGAAGACCCGGACCCGGCGCGAGTACTCGCCGGTGTTTTTGGCGCTATACGCCGGCTTCGCCGGTAGGCTACTTGCCGGGCCCTTCTC
>DASTMK010000465.1:0-7664 GCA_035714225.1 Bryobacteraceae bacterium
GCCGCATTATTCGCGATCAATATGCTGGTTGGCACCCAGGCAGGTTCCAGCTATAGCGAAGTGGAATATAAACAGTGGCTTACCGAAGCCGGATTCCGCGATTTCCGCCGGCCGGAACCGGACGGCGATCTGATCGTCGCAACGCGCTAGCGCGACCGCTTGCTGGCGCGCGCGGATCGGTAAGACCGTTGTTTCTGAGCCGCGACGGTCACGGAGCGGTTGTAGAGCTCATTCGCACCTGAATCTCCCGTTTTGCGGACAGAAGTATTACAATCCGGAACGCGGATCACTGAAACAATGAAGAATTAATGGATATTTTCCCCGCGATTATTCAGGGTGGCATGGGTGCAGGGGTTTCGAACTGGCGGCTGGCGCAGGCCGTCGCCCGGACCGGTCAGCTTGGGGTTGTTTCCGGAACGGCTCTGGACCAGATCTTTGCCAGGCGGCTCCAGGACGGTGATCCGGGAGGGTACATGCGCCGCGGCCTCAGCCGTTTTCCATTTCCGGATATGGCCAGGCGTGTCTGGTCCGCTTATTTTGTTCTTGGCGGCAAGGCCCTCGGCACATCCTATAAGACGCCGCCCATGCACACGAAGGACAGTCCGCGGGAGTTGCAAGAGCTTTGTATCGTGGCGAACTTTGTGGAGGTAATTCTCGCCCGGGAAGGTCATGGACATCCCGTGGGAATCAATTACCTCGAAAAAGTTCAGATGGCCCATCTGCCTTCTATTTACGGTGCCATGCTCGCCGGCACCGCCTACGTGCTGATGGGTGCGGGCATTCCCCTGAAAAGTCCCGGGGTGCTCGACCGCTTCACCTGTCACGAGCCTGCTTCCTACCCGCTGCAAATCACCGGCGCGCAGGAGGCGGACGATACGACCATGACCTTTGTGCCGCGGGAATTCATGGAGCGCGAGATTCCACTGCTGATCCGGCCGAGGTTCATCGCTATCGTCGCCTCCAACACGCTGGCTTCGACGATGGTGAAGAAGGCTAACGGCAGAGTGGATGGTTTCGTTATCGAGGGGCCCACCGCCGGGGGGCATAATGCCCCGCCTCGCGGCCGCCTCCAACTGGACGAGGCCGGCGAACCGGTCTACGGACCGCGGGATGCCGTGGACCTGGAGAAGCTGCGTGAGCTCGGTCTGCCGTTCTGGCTCGCCGGCAGCTACGGCAGCCCGGAAAAATTGCGCGCAGCCTGGTCAGCCGGGGCCGCGGGAGTTCAAGTGGGAACCCCCTTCGCATTCTGCGCCGAGTCTGGATTGAGGAATGATTACAAACAGGCGATCCTGAACGATATTGCGGCCGGCAAGGCGCACGTTTTCACGGATTCGCTGGCTTCGCCCACGAACTTCCCGTTCAAAGTGGTGCAGGTGTCAGGCTCCCTTTCCGGCAGCGAGGTCTATGCGGCCCGGCCCCGCATCTGCGATGTGGGTTATCTGCGGGAGGCCTATCGGGAGCCGGACGGCACGATCCGGTACCGTTGCGCGGCGGAACCGGTGACGACGTACGTGTCGAAGGGCGGCAGACTGGAGAACACGAATGGCCGGAAGTGTCTCTGCAATGCGCTGCTGGCGAATATCGGCCTCCCGCAGATCCGCAGTGGAAAGTATGTAGAGAATGGTCTGGTCACAGCGGGAAGCAGCCTCGCGGATGTGGCCCGATTTTTACCGGAGAACGGACTCGTCTATCAGGCCGGTGATGTAATCGCAAAGCTACTGAACGTGGAAACGCTCCCGGCCCTTCCGCGGCCGGAAGTCTGCGCGGGCGCCGCATTGTCAGATGCCGGTCATTGTTGATACGCTCTATCCCAACGATGGCTTGTCGAAGGACTTCAATCAGTTGGATATGGGCTCGATGCTGCCTGGTGGCCGCTGTCATTTTGCTGGCGATGCCCGTGTGGGCTCAAAGACGTGCCACAGGGCCGCTGCGAGTGCTCCAATCGAATCCACGGTGGTTTACGGACGGATCCGGCAAAGCGGTCTATCTGGCGGGGTCGCACACCTGGTGGACTTTGCAGGACAATGATCTGCTTTATCCTGCGAAGACCAACCCTCCTCACCGGTTTGACTTTGACGGCTACCTCGATTTCCTGGAGCGGCACAACCACAACTTCTTCCGGCTATGGCGCTGGGAACCGCCGAAATGGACCGACAGCTACGACAAGAAAGTGGCGTACTGCACGCCCCATCCGTGGGTGCGGACCGGTCCCGGCACAGCCGCTGACGGGCAGCCGAAATTCGACCTGACCCGTTTCAACCAGGAGTATTTCGACCGGATGCGAGTGCGTCTGACCAAAGCCGGCGATCGCGGAATATACGCGGCGGTGATGCTCTTTGAAGGTTGGGCGATGCAGTTCACCGACGGGTGGACTTATCATCCCTTCAATGGAGCGAACAACATCAACGGGGTCGACGCCGACATCAACTGCGACGGTAAAGGCTTGGAGTTCAACTCGCTTGAGCTCGGAGCGATGGCGCGCCGGGTGCTCGACCTTCAGGAAGCTTACGTACGGAAAGTGATCGACACGGTCAACGACCTGGACAATGTGCTCTATGAAGTTTCGAATGAGGCATTCGCCGGGTCAACGGATTGGCAGTACCACATGATTCGCTTCGTGAAGCAATACGAATCGGATAAACCCAAGCAGCACCCGGTGGGCATGACGTTTCAATACCGCGGAGGCGCCAACGCTGTGCTTTACGCCAGCCCTGCCGACTGGATATCGCCCAACGAAGGCGGCAGCGCGGAGAGTTTCCGGGATAACCCCTGTGCTGACTGCACAACCAAAGTGGTGGTCAGCGACACGGATCATCTGTGGGGTCACACCGGGGGCGACAGCGTATGGGTATGGAAGAGTTTCTGCCGCGGGCTGAACGTGCTTTTTATGGAAGAGCTGCTTCCGTCGCCTACCTGGCAGGATTCGGCGCGACTTGCAATGGGTCAAACGCGGCGTTACGCCGGGAAGATGGACCTGGCATCGATGAAGCCCGAACCGGGAATTGTAAGGGGAGGCTATTGCCTGGCTCACCGGGGCAGCGAATACCTGGTGTTCCAGCCCGGCGTGATCGGACAGTTCACGGTGGATTTGAAAGACGCGCCGGGATTCTTCGATGTGGAATGGCTCAATGTAAACAAAGATGAAACGGTGGCCGGCAAGCCCGTGCAGGGAGGTTCAGTAGTCACGTTCCGCACGCCATTCGGAGGTCCGGCGGCGTTATACCTGAAGCGCTCCCAGGGTGCGAGCGCGGCGGGGAAGTAAGCCCCACAGGAGTGATATGGAACAGAAACCGGTTGCGATCGATACCAGCACGGTTGAGTGGGAGGAGCGGTTCAACGAAAAGCTGGGCAGGAGCCTGTTTCGAAAAAATCTGTTCGAAGACGCCGAGACCGGAATGGAGATTCGCCTGGTGCGTTATCCCGCCGGCGTAGTGAACCCATGGCATACGCATCCCTGCGCCCACGGAATGTACGTGCTCGAGGGCACGCTGGCGACCAACGCGGGCACCTTTGGGCCGGGGACGTTTGTGTGGTTTCCCGAAGGTTCCGTCATGCAACACGGAGCGACCGCGGAGGCGGATGTGACCGTGCTGTTCATCACCAATAAACCATTTCGTATCGATTACGTTCAGCGTTGAACCGGTTCGTACATGTGGTCGCGGCTCATGCGCCGAGGCCGGGGATGGGTGCGTTTTGCGAACAGCAGTTGGAACACATCGGCGCCGCCGTCCTCGAAATTTGCCGCCGACCCTGCAAGATAGATGAGCCAGGTTCGATAGGTCTGCCGGTCTACCGCTTCGAGGCAGGCATTTCGATTTGCCAGGAGGCGTTCGAGCCATGCGCGGCATGTCATGCCATAGTGACACCGCAGGTTTTCGGCATCCAGAAGTTCGAACCCGGCTCTTTCCGCCGTCCGAACGGTTTGTGCCAGGCGCGACAACCCGCCTCCGGGAAAAACGTAACGATCGATAAAGAGGGTCTCGGCATCCTCGCGGACACCCTCCGGACGAATAATGCCGTGATTTAGAAAAAGCCCCGAGTTGTCGAGAAGCCGGTAAACCGTCCGGAAGTACTGTTCCAGGTGGATAGGCCCCACGTGCTCGAACATGCCGACGGAGGCGATCTTGTCGTAAGGTCCCGTCAGTTTGCGATAGTCGGCCAGACGCACCGAAGCAGAGTTGCCCAACCGGCGAGCTTCGATGAGGCGGCAGGCCAGTTTGGCCTGGTTCTCGCTTAAGGTGCAACCCGTAGCAAGCACGCCATAGCTCCCGGCGGCGCGCAGCAGCAAGCTGCCCCACCCGCAACCTATATCGAGGAAGCGGTCGCCGGGTTGCAAGTCCAGCTTGCGGCAGATGTGATCCAGCTTTTCCAACTGCGCGCGATCCAGGCTCCATTCGGAATTCCGGAAGTATGCGCATGAATACACCATGCGGCTGTCCAGAAATAGTCGATAAAAGTCGTTCGAGCGGTCGTAATGAAAGCGGATGTCGCGCGTGGTTCGCATGCGAGTTGCAAGCCTGGTTCGCAAGTGCCGCAGGTACAGGAGCAGCGTTTCGAACCAGGGCCGGCCGCCGCTGCCGGTGCTTGCGCGCTTGAAGCGGACGGCAGCGACCATGTCGCCTCGAATATCGAACTCCCCGCGGACAAAGGCATTCGCCGCGGACATCATACCGGTTTCGAGGAGCCACTGAAACTGCTTTCGATTCTGGAGTACTAACGTGAAGTTGGGGGCGCCAGAGACGATAGGAGGAGTACCGTCGCAAAATTCGGCCGCAAACGCCGTAGTATCGTTCCTTGTTTGCGTTCGCCCTCGAGCGGCCGGCGCAACAGTGTGGAACATGTCGTTCGCCTCAGCTCAAAGATCAACTGCCAACACTTTAATTTTAGCTCCCATGCCGGCGGGCGATTCGATATCTTACAAGGATGCGGAAAAGGAGACGACCTCCGGCGGGGATGCAACTTTTTTTGTTTCGCGTATCCGTCCTTCTGGCGATGGCGGCCGCAGCGGGGTTTTCACAAAGCGGTGATGTTCTTTACAACGGTATCCGCCTTCCGGCCCAGTGGCCTCCAACGGGAATCAAACTCAGTCACGAACCACTGCCCGATCCACCTTACCTGGCATCGCCTCCGGACATTATTCCGATCGATGTGGGGCGGCAGTTGTTTGTGGATCATTTCCTGATTGAGGAAACGACGCTGCGCCGTACCTTTCACCAGGCTGAATACTTCGCAGGCAATCCCGTGCTGAAACCAGACAAGCCATGGGAGCTGAGACGCGATGGGGGTGGAGGGGCAATGCCCTTCAGCGATGGCGTTTTCTACGATCCGCATGACCGTCTTTACAAGATGTGGTACCTGGGTCTGGGTGCGACGTTGTACGCGACATCGAAAGACGGTATTCACTGGGACAAACCCGAACTCGATGTAGAGCCTGGAACGAATGTCGTTCATCGCGGGAATCGCGATTCCAGCACCGTATGGCTCGACCTGGAAGAGAGCGATCCGCAACGGCGATACAAGTTTCTCTACAACCCAGGCAACATGCGTCCGATGATACTGCACTTTTCTTCGGACGGAATTCACTGGGGGCAGCCCGCCGCGCAGAGTGTGAAAGTGGCGGATCGCACGACACTCTTCCGGAATCCATTCCGCAAGGTATGGGCCTACAGTATCCGCGACCATACGCCCGGAGTGATCAGCCCACAGCGTATGCGCAGACCCGGCGAACATGTACGATTCCGCACTTATGCGGAATCCCCGGATATCGCCGCGGGGTTAGAGTGGAAGCCCGTACCCTGGGTTGGGGCGGACCGGCTGGATGCCGCGCGAGTGGACCTCAACGCGAGGCCGGAGCTGTACAACCTGGACGCGGTCGCTTATGAGAGCGCTATGGTGGGCCTGTTCAGTGTCTGGCGGGGACAATTCAAAGACCGGGAGAAGCCGAACGAGATCGTGGCCGGATTCAGCCGCGACGGTTTTCACTGGTACCGCCCGTCACGCCGCGCGTTCATTCCCGTCTCCGCGCGCCACGGCGACTGGAATCACGGCAACGTACAGTCGGCGGGCGGAGTCTGCCTGTTGGTGGGGGATCGTCTCTTCTTTTATGTGAGTGGCCGCTCGCGGGCTCCCGGTGTCATAGGGCAGAACAGTACGGGGCTGGCGACGCTACGGCGCGATGGATTTGTTTCCATGGATGCCGGTGCCGTCGAAGGGACACTGACCACGCGTCCGGTTTCCTTTCGCGGCACGCGGCTGTTCGTGAACACGAACACGGAAGCGGGTGAATTGACGGTAGAGGTGCTGGACCAGAAAGGCCGCGCGATCCCGGCCTTTTCGCGCGCACAGTGCATTCCCGTGCGCGCCGATAATACAGCGCGCGAGGTGAGCTGGAAGAATGCGGATCTGTCGTCTCTTTCCGGAAAGCCCGTTCGCTTCCGTTTTCACCTGAGGCACGGCAAGCTCTATTCCTTCTGGGTAAGTCCCGACGCTTCTGGCGCCAGTTACGGATACGTGGGTGCGGGCGGACCAGGATTCACAGGCCCAACGGATACCGTGGGAACCGGAATTTATCAGCATTGCTGCGCGAGCGAGATCCTGCACTAACCGGCATACGGCAAGGGGGGGCAGCGTGAAACGACGGAAGCTGTTCGGGGGCTCTATCACGTGTGGAGTTTTATTGTGGGCTGTGCATTCGACACTGCTTTGCGCACAGGAATCCGGCCGCGGACAGAGCTTGTACAACAGTCTCTGCATGAGTTGTCACGGCGGCGATGGGAACGGCGGAGAGCGGGCTCCCGGCATTGTGCGGCAGGTGCGTGCCCGGGATGACCGCCAACTGGCGGAATTGGTCCGGCAGGGGATTCCGAGCGGTGGAATGCCCGCGTACAAGCTGGCCGAGGAGCCGATGCGTGAGCTGATCGTGTTTCTGCGGTCGTTGCGCCCGGCGCGCACGCGGCCGGCCCGCCGGGCAAAGGTCGAAACCATCGCAGGGAGGGCCCTCGAAGGAGTCGTGCTGAATCAGAGCGCCAGTGAGATGCAGATGCGAAGCGACGACGGGCGGCTGCGTCTTTTGCGGAGGACTGGCGATCGATACCGCGAAGTGACTTCGCAAACAGACTGGCTGACTTACAACGGCGCTGATGGCGGAAACCGGTACAGTACGCTCGCGCAGATCACGAAGAAAAACGTTTCGCGCCTGGCTCCGGCCTGGGTCTTTCCTTTATCGAACGCGGCGCGGCTGGAGGTAACGCCGGTGGTGATGCAAGGCGTTATGTACGTCACGGCGGCAAATGAATGTTATGCCCTCGATGCCGGCTCCGGGCGCGAATTGTGGCATTACAGGCGGCCGCGTACGCCAGGCGTGGCGGGGGACGCAGGGGGTGGCATCAATCGCGGTGTGGCCGTCTCCGGCGAGCGCGTATTCATGGTGACGGACCACGCCCATCTCATCGCGCTCAACCGGTTCACGGGAGCGCTTCTCTGGGACACAACGATGGCCGACTACAAGGAGAATTATGGTGCCACATCAGCGCCGCTGGTTACCGGCGGTCTGGTGGTGTCGGGCCATTCGGGAGGTGATGAAGGTGTGCGCGGCTTCCTCGCAGCTTTCGATCAAGCCACGGGGAAGGAGGTGTGGCGCTTCTGGACGGTGCCGAAACCGGGAG
>DASTMK010000466.1:0-2884 GCA_035714225.1 Bryobacteraceae bacterium
CGACGGCTGGCAGCCGCGGGCTATGACGGCGCGTTGTGCGGCAAGCTGCATCTCTCAAGCCCGTTCGGACGGGAGGAGCCCCGGATTGACGACGGCTATCGGATCTACGATTGGAGCCATCAGCCGCATCCGGAAGCGGGCTGGCCAGACAGTGTGCATGCCTACAACCGCTGGCTCCACGAGCATGGGGTGACCTGGGAGGGTCTCTACCGAAAGCGGAAGATCGCGGGCTACCCGGATGAGTACAACGCGGGGATGCCGGCCGAGTATCACGAACTGGCCTGGGAAGCCGAGCGAACCCTGCATTACATCGAAGGCGGGTTGAAGGGCCCATGGTTCGCCAGCATCAACATCTTCGCACCGCATAACCCGTTCGATCCGGCGCCGGAATACCTCGCGAAGATGAAGCCTGAGTCGCTTCCCATGCCGCTTTATCGCGACGGGGAGGAACGGGAGCAGGCGCGATTCGCCAGCGCGGTTGCCCACCAGACGAAGACGCCCGTGCCCCCGGCGAGCTATCCCGCGCAGCACATGAAGGCCTGCTACTACGCGATGATCGAGCACATTGACTGGTATGTGGGGCGGATGGTGGAGGCGCTCGAACGTACCGGCCAACGCGAGAACACGCTGATTGTCTTTATGAGCGACCACGGCGAGATGATGGGCGACCACTGCCTTCGTCTGAAGGGTTGCCGCTTCTTCGAAGGCGCAGTGCGGGTGCCGCTGATTCTTTCGTGGCCCGGAGGCGGGCTGCGGAATGGAATGCGAAATGACGCGCTGGTGGAACTCACCGATATCGCACCCACGCTCCTCGAGGCTGCCGGGATTGCGGACCCCGGCGACATGGACGGAAAGAGCCTGCTGGGGCTGGCGCGCGGGACGACGAATGCGAAGGCGCATCGGGAATTTGCGTGGAGCGAGTATCACGATTCACAGACGAATGCCCTGCGATCCCACGCATCGATGATCCGCGACCGCAGCCACAAGTTGACGCTTTACCATGGCACCGGTCTCGGAGAACTCTTCGATCTGGATGCCGACCCGCAGGAATTCGAAAATCTCTTCGAGAAGCCGGAGCACGCCCGATTGCGCCAGCGATTGACTGACCAGTTGGTGGACCATCTTGCGTTACGCACCGATCTCGGAAGTCCGCGGATTGGCAAATACTAACGCAACGCCCTCGTGTTCGCAGCTCACCTTACCGTGGGGTACTCGATGCCGAGTTGCTCCAGGTAGGTGTCGTATTTCTCCGGGTTGTAGTAGAACTCCTTCATGCGAGGGCGGTATTCCTGCATGATCTTCTCGTTCAGCCAGATTGCGGGCTTGTCGCCGGGGCGGATCAGGGGCTTGTAGGTCTCGTTTTTCGTTTGGACATTCCTGAAATAGTCCCACGCGGAGGTGATCAGTTCCGGATTGGTGAGGAGGTCGAGGATCGTCATTGCGTTTACCTTGGCTCCGGCTACCACGCCTTTGTGCGCGATGGGGGTGGCCATGGCGATCGCATTTGCCCAGTTGTGGCCGGGGAGCCCGGGGATGTTTGAGGGGAATCTGAGAACGACCGTGGGGACGTTCCAGGAGACGTCGCCGATGTCGTCTGAGCCGCCGCCGAGGCGTGCACGGGGATCGGGTTCCTGATCGCGGTTGGCTCGCTCGTTCAGCTTGACGGGGAGGCCTTCCTGTTCCACGCCAAGTTCCTTCTGGAGCGCTTTGGCAAGGGTCTGGTCATCGTTGCTCCATGCAGGCAAGCCTACGGCCTCAATGTTCGTCCTCACGGCTTCGGCGATGGGCTTGTTGAAATGCCCTGGCCAGGCCGAGCCGAGCACCCTCGAACTTACCGTGGTATCGGTCATCAGGGTTGCACCTTCGGCCATGCGGTCGCCGATCTTCCAGAGATTCATGATGGAATCGTAGGTAAGTTGGCGGAAGTAATACCAGACGGTGGCGTTCTGCGGAACGACGTTCGGTTGATCTCCGCCGTCTGAGATGACGTAGTGGGTCCGCTGGGCGAGGGGCAAATGTTCGCGGCGGAAGTTCATTCCGATGTTCATCAGCTCCACGCCATCGAGCGCGCTTCTGCCTCGCCAGGGAGCCATTGCCGAGTGAGCGCTTTCGCCTTGAAAGTGGTATTCGACGGAGATCATTCCACTGCCTGCGCCGGCGCCGCTGGAGACGCCGAAGTTGTCGGCCACGTGCGTGAAGATGACGGCATCCACGTCTTTAAAGAGGCCGTCGCGGACATAGTAGGCCTTTGTGCCGAGCTGCTCTTCGGCAACGCCCGGCCAGAGCAGAAGGGTGCCGGGAATCTTCTCGCGCTCCATGATCTTTTTCACCGCGAGGGCGGCGACGATGTTGAGGGGCTGGCCTGAGTTATGGCCTTCGCCGTGTCCGGGCGCACCCGCAAGGATGGGGTCGTGGAAGGCGACGCCAGGCTTCTGGGAGGCCTGCGGGATACAGTCGATATCCGAGCCAAGGGCGATCACTGGCTTGCCGCTGCCCCACTTTGCCACCCACGCGGTGGGGATACCTGCGATCCCTCGCTCACTGGTGAAGCCTTCCTTCTCAAGAATGCCGGTAAGGTATTTCGACGTTTCGATTTCCTGGAATCCCAGCTCTCCGAAGCTGAAGACCATATCGGTCATCACCTGCGCCTGCTTGGACATGGCATCCACTTCCCCGGCCAGGTCGGCCTTCATGGCCTGCACCCTGGCAGAATCCGCGGCAATGGCAGAGGCAACCGCCAGGGAGAGGACGAGGAAGAGAGACAGCCATTTCATTCGAATACTCCTGCTTCGGCGCGATGTTGGGCAGAATGGCGCGGAGGGGGTCACGAGACAATCCGCGCGCAAGAATCCACAGAATGCTGGCGATTATTTCACAGCCTGTT
>DASTMK010000467.1:0-4682 GCA_035714225.1 Bryobacteraceae bacterium
TGGACGCCGGCAGCGAAGGCGCCCTCGCGGACCGGATTCTCACGGGCCAGACCGATCAGAACGGCACCCACATCTGGGAGCGCAACATCCCGCCTGGCACGTATCGCCCGGTGGCCGCGCGAACAGAAGTGGATTACTCACCCGAAGGCGTCCATGCTTTGTGGCAGGCCCGTTCGCAGGCCCCGGAAATCACGGTTGGCCCCAACGGCAGCGCTGACGTGAAGGTAGTGATTCAGAAGGAACGATGAGAGATCGGCCGAAGTTTGTAAGGACCAGATCCCCGAATTGACAAACGGAATAGACCCGAGCTGTTAAACGGAAAAGAAAGGCGCCCAGAAGTAACAGATTGCAGCGCCCACGACGGTCATGGAGAAGCCCCAGATCATCAGGTTGCGGAAGAGTGCAGTTCGGTGAGAGCCTTCAGGCGCGGCTGCGACGCAAAGGGCGCCGAGCGTCGACAGGGGAGATACATCCACCAGCGCGGAACCGATAACGATGCTGATCGACAACGCTAGCGGATCGACGCCGGGGAGGTGCGCCGCGAGTCCCGGCGCTAAGGGCAGGAAGGCGGGCAAAACGACTCCCGAAGTGCTGGAATATGCCGAGATGGCACCCGTAATAAAGGCGATCACGGCATATACCGAATCCGAGGTAGCCAGCCGCGCGAACAGCTCCTGGAACCACGCGAAGCCTCCAGCTTCATCGATAAGGCCGACAACGGTGCTTACCCCGACCACGAGAGCGATAATCTTCCATGGCATGTGGACGACGGCCTCCCGTATGGACGCGAGCCGGAGCAGCAGGATGAGCCCCGCCGATCCGAAGGCGGACCACCCGAGCGGCCAGTGAAGCAAAGCGACGCCAGCGATCCAGAGAGCGGTGATGCCAAGCGTAACCGCTTGCTTACGCTGCATGCGAGGCGGAGCCGGGACCGTTTCCGAGGAACCTTCCCGGAATAGCGCCAATCCACCGAACAGGAGATATGCGGCAATCGCCACGACGACGTGAGCCGCGGCGTGAAAAAACCACACCCGAATCTCGTGTCCGCCGAGCCCCTCCTGCGTCATGAGCGTGTTGGCGATGGCGCCCACGGTGGAAAAGGGCGACATATTCCCCGCGTTGGCGCCATTCGCCACCATGAGCGCAATCAGAAATGGCGGTACCCCGGCGCGATAACCGGTGCTCATTGCGAAAGGCGCGAGCAGCGCGGTGCTCAGGATGGCCCCCGGCCCCACCATGGCGAGCAGCGCGGCAAGCAGAAAGTACGCCGGAGGCAGCAGCGCCACTCGTCCATTACACAGTCGCAGAGCCTGGCGCGCCCCCCCTTCCATCGTTCCGTTCGCTTGAGCGCAGCCGAACAGGAGAGTCACCCCGGCAAGGGTTATCAGCAGTTGCAGGCCGTTGCTCACCGCACCTGATCCCATGGCGGCAGGAGATGTTTCTGGACTTTCCCAAGAGCGGTGCGCGGTAACTTATCGACGATGACAAACGCACGCGGAATCTTGAAAGACGCCAGGTGCTGGCGGCACGCGGATTCGAGAGCGCCACAATCCGCTTCGCCGCGCACCACCACCCAGGCCACGGGAACCTCCCCGCGCAGGGGGTCGGGAACTCCGGCCACGGCTACTTCCGCCACGCCGCTTTGTTCCGCAAGAAATTCCTCGATCTCCCGCGGATAAATATTGAATCCACCGGACAGGATCAAATCGCCTGCGCGGCCCTGCAGTGTGTAATATCCGTCGGCGGCACGGACAGCAAGATCCCCTGTCCGGAACCATCCATCGCGAAATGCGGCGGCGGTCGCCTCCGGGCGTCGCCAATATCCGGCGAATACGTTCGACCCTCGTACGTACAACTCTCCAGTCTCCCCATCCTTCACAGGGTTCCCTTCAGGGTCGAGATTGCGCACCGAAACGCCCGGCAGGGGAATGCCGATGCTACCCGGACGCCGCTCGCCCACGTAGGGATTGGAGATGTTCATGAGCGTCTCGCTCATGCCGTAGCGCTCGAGGATCGTGTGTCCGAATCGGTTGCGGAACGCTTCGAGCACCTGGGACGGCAATGGCGCGGAGCCGGAAACGAAGAGCCGCATCCGCTCGCCGATTCGCCGGGCGGCATCCTCCTCCGCATTCAGCAGGCGTACATACATCGTCGGCACGCCGAAGAAAAGCGTTGGCTCGAAATCCAGCATCCATTCCACGGCATGGGCGTGGTCAAACCGTTCGGTCAGCCGCATGCGACAACCGCTGATCAGCCAGCAATGCAGGCCATTGCCGAGCCCGTGGACATGGAAGAGGGGCAGGGTGAGCAGCAGACGGTCGGCGGAGTTGATCTGCCAGCAGGAGATCAGATTCAGCGCATTCACCGCGAACGCATTGTGCGTGACGATCGCCCCCTTGGAAACGCCGGTCGTTCCGGACGTGTAAACAAGGGCGGCGGGCGCGTCGCCATCCGTCACGGCTACGCTCCGGGTTACCGGCGCCGCGGAGGCTTCCCGGGCGAGGTCTTCGATCGGCCAGATAGGTGCGCCGCCGGGAATATGCACCCGGCCCGCCTCATCGCTGACGATGGCCACCGGTTCGGCATCCTCCAGTATGTGGCGGATCTCCCGATCGCGATACAGGATGTTGACCGGAACAAAAATGACACCGAGACGCGTTGCGGCAAGAAATAGATCGATATAAGTGATCGAGTTCGAGAGATACACGCATAGCCTGTCGCCAGTCGCGATTCCTCGCGCGGCGAGCGCGTGCGCCATCTGGCTAGCCCGCGCGTCAATCTCGCCGAAGGTGTACGTGCGGTCCCATTCGAGCGCGGCCTCATCGCGGTGAAGCGTAAACGAAAGTTCGAAAAGTTCAGGCAGAGTCAAGCGTCGCCAGTCTAGCACAACGTCCAAGCAGGAAGCTGCCCGCAGAATTGTCCAACGCGGAATCAGCCTGAAGGTGGGAGTGTTTCTAACACAAAGTGAGCCTGAAGCGAAGGTAGGGAGATTGCTTTGGGCTGGGATGCTACGGATGAAAGGAGATTCCAGACCTCAGCATCCGGGTCTTCAGGCTCATTCTTCGATTGGGAAATGCTATTAGGCCTTGGCGTAAACTCCAAGGCCAAGACCGCTTGCGACGTCTCCGGTCATGCGCTTCGCCTGCTATCTCGCGAACCCGAATTGCTAAAGCTTCAACAGGCTTCGCAGACGTTTCGTCTGTACGCGGCTTACCGGCACTACGGTCTGCGCCTTGTCGTCCATCCGAAGCTGGTAGCTCGACTTGAACCAGGGAATCACTTCGCGGATGCGGTTGATATTCACCAGATAAGAGCGATGGACCCGCCAGAAAAGGTCGGGGTCGAGGCTCGATTGCAGTTCTTCGATGGTGCGAAAGTTGCAAGTGCCTTCGACGTGGGCGCATACGACGGTGATGAGGCCGTCGTCGATGGTGGCGAAGACGATCTCCTGCTCGTCCACAATGAAGTTCCGGCTGTGCGCCTTCACCATCACCTTGGCGTTCCGCTGGCCCGCTGCGCGCGGAGTCACTTCCGTGGGATCCGCGGGATGCAACTTCGCTTTTTCGGCGAGCTGACGTCGAGCGCGCTCCATGGTCACATCCAGCCGTTCTTTCTCAATCGGCTTCAATAGATAGTCGAACGCTTCCTCGCGGAAGGCTTCCACCGCGTATTGTTCGTAGGCTGTAGTGAGGATGAAGGCGGGGGCGGGAATCTCCTTCTCCCGCAGCCGTCGAATGACGTTTAACCCGTCTAACCCGGGCATCTGCACGTCCAGAAATACCAGGTCCGGTTCAAAGTCTTCAATTAGTTTTAATGCTTCCACACCGTTACTGGCAAACCCAAGAATTTCTACATCACGAAACTCTCTCAGCAGGTAGGATAGTTCTTCACGCGCCAACTCCTCGTCGTCGACGATCAACGTTGAGATTGCAGCCACGTTTCCCCCTTCCGGCGTGAGCGGTGATGCCGCCCCTGAGCACAATGGTAAACTACGTGATTGGCCTCCGCTGATTCCTCTTGCGTCGAGGCTTAGGAGAGGTCCATTGAAAAGTAGTCAAACCCCGTCGATCGCGCCAGCAGAAGGCAAACTGGGCGTTTTAATCCCAGGAATGGGTGCGGTCACCACGACGTTTATTGCCGGCGTTGCCGCCATCCGGAAAGGACTTGGGAATCCCATCGGGTCACTCACCCAGATGGGCACCATTCGCCTCGGCAAACGTACTGATAATCGCACTCCGAAGATCAACGAATTCGTGCCCCTCGCGAGTCTCGACGATTTGGTTTTCGGCGGCTGGGATATCTTCCCGGAGAATATGTACGAAGCGGCGGTGAATGCCGACGTGTTAACGCCCCAGTCCCTGGGGCCGCTCAAGGACGAACTCTCGGCCATTCAGCCGATGAGCGCCGTCTTCGACAAGAATTACGTGAAGCTGATTGACGGCCCCAACGTCAAGCAGGGCGCCACCCTGATGGATAAGGCCGAAATGCTGATGGACGATATCCGTCAGTTCAAAGAGCGCAATAACTGTACCCGCCTGGTGATGATCTGGTGCGGTTCCACCGAAGTGTTTCATTCGAAGATCCACGTCCACGAGACGATGGAGGCCTTTGAAGCGGGCCTTCGCAATAACGATCCAGCGATTGCCCCCAGCCAGGTTTATGCCTATGCCGCCCTCAAGCTG
>DASTMK010000468.1:0-4116 GCA_035714225.1 Bryobacteraceae bacterium
TCGATGCGAAGGACGTCATCTATGCAACCATCGATGACGGACTGATTACAATCGTCACCACCGCCATCGAAGGACAGTCGAATTACCGCACGATTGAGGAACTTCAATCGAACCTGGACCCGGATCTTTTCTGGCGGGTGCACCGGTCTTACCTGGTGAATATCAACCGGATCAAAGAAGTGATTCCGTGGTTCAAGTCGAGCTACCAGCTCCGGATGGATGACAAGAAGCAGACCGAGATTCCGGTCAGCCGCGTTCAAACGAAGCGTTTGCGCGCCCTCCTGAAGCTGTAACGGCATGCGCGGTCGCGGCTTGGAACGGAGCCGCGCGCGCAAGCAAGCGGGTTTCACCTACAGCAGTGGAACACTCCGGCGTCTGACGCACTCGCATGCAAAGAGATACATACCCGCAGACCATGCCTGCCCGGCTACACCCATCGGCTGGACAGTCTGGCCGTGATGCCACTCGTTGAAGTCACCCGCGGCGTTGAGGTGTGCCAGCCGTTCGAGCGCGGCTTCCGCTTGCAGGAGACGTCCTGCCTTCACCAGCGCGGCGACGTAGAAGCCTCCAATGAACGGCCAGATGCCGCCATTGTGGTAATGGTGCGGAAGATTCAATGAGCCATAGTAGTCCCGCCAATCGGGCTCTCCCGGCTGAACGGCGGGGTAAATTGCTTTGACAGGCTCCCCGGCAATGTTGTACCGGTCCATCAGATCGAGAATTCGCGCCGTTTCATCCTCGCCGGCCACACCGGAGAGGATCGCCAGCAGATTTCCCAGCGAATCGAACCACTCGCCCACTTCGCGAAAACCCAGATAAGGCAGGTAATACTGTTCATCGGGCAGAACGCGGCGAGTGGGAATCCACCGGCGGCGGCCGAGCGAGTCGTGCTCGATGTTATCGGTGCTGAAGGAATGCTCGATGTGACGCCGCATGCCTCCGTCGGGCGCATACCAGAAGAGCCGGTGAATCTTTTGAGACACCTTCCGGGACTGCTCCAGCCGGGCGGCCGCAACCGCTTCATCGCCGGCCGAGTGGGCCATGGCGGCTGCTTTTTGAAGTGCCAGAACATAGAGACAGTTCACGTACAGACCCTTGCCCCGCGTGCAAAACAGGTCCTGCCAGTCCGAAGCCTCCTGCATGCTGATGAGCCCGCTCTGATCGACATCCTGGCATTCGTACCAGCGAAGCACGCGGCGAACCGCGTCCAACCGGGGCGAGAGAATGCTGCTGCCGATAACGAACCAGAGACCACTATCGGCGTAAGCGCGAAAATTGGGCCGCCCGGTGACAGGGTCAACGTTGCTGGGGATGCATCCCGAAGGTGCCTGGTGGCGCTCCAGGGTCTCCATACTGGCCTCTAGCGCGGACTGCACGGTGCGATCGGCTACCAGCGCACCGCCGAGAAGAGAGATCATGCTGTCGCGCGCCCAAACCTGCTGGTGCCCGGAGCCGCAGGCCGAAGCGTTCAACCCCGCGGGGTGCGCGCAGTTACGTAGCGTCTGAACCGCCCGTGCATATTGTTCCGATAGGATCTGCCCCGCCGCGCCGGGTCCTTCGCACAATGGTTTCAAGTGGCTGTATTCGCGCTGGCCGCGTTCGCCGGTGCCGGTGAAGGGGACGGCTCAGCGGGTTTCGCTCCCCCGGGAGGTGTAATCTGGTGCGAATCCGCCGTGGCGTTGATGATCCGCACCTGGCCGCGCGGTCCAATAGGCCCTAGAGACCTTCCGTTGATCTTCACTTCAATTCCGCCTGCATTGCCCACCACGATTTTCACCGGCCCGGCGCCGGCGACGGATTTGGTACCGCCCGCCTCCAGCGTTCCAATGAAGAGGTCCTGGCCCGTTGAGCTGACAGAAACCCATACCGGCTCGGTGGCAGACAAATCCACAGCCAGCTTTCCATCCGGAGCCGGAACCGGCGCCGCGGCGCCCGCACTAGCGGAGGATGCCGGGCGGGCCGGCGCAGAGGCTTCGGGTTGGCTCGCGTTCGAGTTGGATGTGGCAACCGTCGCGGAGGGCTCTTCCGGACTTCGCCAGCCTTTCAGCCATAGCGAATACAGGCCGGCGCAGCCGATAAGCACGGCCACCAGGAGCGCGATCGACAACGGCAGCCTGTTGAACGAATCGGAACCTCCGGATGGTGAAGGCAAGGGATCTACCGGTAAATGATCGTGCCGGGGATCGTAACTCCGCTCGCCATAGCCGGCGAATGCGGGAGCGGGCGTTTCCAATTCCGGCTCGAGTTCGCCCACCTCGATATTCAGCAAATTCGCATACTGACGGACAAAGCTGCGATAAAAAAACTCGCCGGGCAGATCTCCAGGCTCACCCGCCTCGATGGCCTCGAGATAACGGCTGCTGATTTTCGTTTTTTCAGCGACTTCGTGTATGGAAAGACCCCGTTTAAGCCGCTCCCCACGAAGCCGTTCACCAATCGCAAACATTGTAGAACGGTAGCTGCCCTTCATTTAATTGTTATCACAAACAGGGTTTCGTCGCGTCTGTTTCGTGGTGTAATTCAGCGGCTTTCTTCGCTAACCAATTCACCGTCGATCATCACGCCGGTGCAATGCGTTGTGTATTCGAATGGATCGCCGTCGTACAACGCGATGTCGGCATCTTTGCCCGGCTCAAGTGAACCGGCTCGCTTGTCAATGCCGAGGAGCCGCGCCGCGCCGATGGTAATGCTGTCCAGGGCTGCTCCGGGCCCAAGACCATTCGCCGCGGCAACCGCGGCTTCAAAAAGCACAACGCGAGTCTTGGGAACATACGCCTCGAATCCGCTCTGCAAAGCGAAGGGAATGCCGGCCTGGTGCAGCTTGGCAGCAGTCTCGAAGCTGAGATTTTCGGTCTCTCCGGAGGACCGGTACATGGTCGGATGAACGATCACCGGTACCCCAGCCCGTTTGATTTCACCCATTACCAGGGGCGCTTCGGCGGCGCCATCCAAAACCACGCGAATATTGAATTCTTCCACCAGCCGCAGGGCACTGAGAATATCCCGGGCACGCTGCGCGGTGACGAGAAGCGGCAACTCGCGGTTCAACACCTGGGAGAGCACGTCCAGGCGGAGGTCTCTCGCCTGGCTGCTGTCGTCCTTCTGGCGCTTGCGGGCATAGTCCTGGGCCTTCAGCAGCTCCGATCGCAACATCGCGAGCATTTTGGCGCGAGTGCCCGGCGATTTGCCCTGCTGCACGCGCGCGGAATCGCCGATGGTAACAGCCAACATCGCTTCGGGAACCAGCACCGATCGTGCAACCGGCTCCGCTCGTGTCTTGACGATCATCGTCTGTCCGGAAATCAGCGCGCCAGGACCGTGCCCGGTATGAACGGTAGTAACACCGAAGCCGCGAACCCATTCCACGAGACGTTCCCGGGCGTTATAGGCGTCCATGGCCCGAAGGTCCGGCTGTATGGGCGCCGAAGCTTCGCGCTGGTCCTGGTCGTGTGGCTGGTTCAGGTATCCACCGAGCCCGACTACCGAGTGCGCATCGATGAGCCCGGGTGTTACTACGGCGGCCTTGACGGTCCGGTATCCGGCGGGGATCCGGACGGATGAGGCGGGACCAACGCTCTCGATCTTGCCGTTGCGAACCAGCACGACTCCATTCCTAATCGGCGCACCCGCGGAGGTATGGACGGTTCCGCCCACGACGGCGAGCTGGGCAGCGGCGACCGAATACAGAGCCAGCACGCCGGTGAGGAGGCTGAGGCAAATTCTCATTGTTCGAACTCCTCCACGTAGAAGATCTCCGAGCCTTGATCGTGGCTGGCGCCAAAACCACCTACGGCATACAACCTGTCCTTCGGATCCGCGCGGTCGAAGACCTTCGTGCCGTCGACCCAGGTTTCCAGCACTTTCGTGTACACGCTCAACGGATCGCCGGACAAGATCACCAGGTCCGCATCCTTGCCCGCTTCAAGCGACCCGACTCTGTCTTCCAGGCCCAGCATCATGGCATTCGCCATCGTGACTCCGAACAGCGCCTTCCCGCGCGACATGCCGGCGCGTACCGCAAGCGCGGGGCTGCGAAGAAACAGGCGCGAGTCGGTGATGCCATCGTCGGTGTGAAACCCAACCAGCGCGCCCGCTTTTTCGAGTGCGCCTCCGGTT
>DASTMK010000469.1:0-10985 GCA_035714225.1 Bryobacteraceae bacterium
CCTTTCAATGTAAGCACATTCGCAAGTCCCTTCCGTACACCTGCCATCCTGCGGCCGGCAACTACCGCTGAACTGCAGGAGTGCCTGCGAATCGCCAATCGGCTCAAGGTGCCGGTTTATCCCATCAGCAGCGGTATGAACTGGGGCTACGGGTCTCGTCTGCCTTCCTCGGATGGTTGCGTCGTTATCGAACTGTCTCGAATGAACCGCATTCTCGAATTCGATGAAGATTTGGGGTATGTCACTGTAGAGCCAGGGGTTACTCAGCAGCAACTGTTTGATTTCCTCAAAGAGCGAAAAAGCCGTCTATGGATGGACGCCACCGGCGCGCACCCCGATTGCAGCCTTATCGGCAACACCGTCGAGCGGGGCTTTGGCCATACTCCTTATGCGGATCATTTTGCGAACTCCTGTGGGCTGGAAGTTGTACTGCCCACCGGGGAAATTGTAGAAACGGGGTTCGCGCGTTTCGAGGGGGCCAAGGCAGCGCCGGCGTATCGTTGGGGTGTCGGACCGACGCTCGATGGAATGTTCTCCCAGTCCAATCTGGGCATTGTTACTCGCATTAGCATCTGGCTCATGCCTATACCCGAGCACTTCGAGGCATACTCTTTCCAGTGCAGTGACGGGGCCCTTGCGGCCGTTATCGACGCCCTGCGCCCTTTACGTATGGATGGCACGCTCCGGAGCGCCGTTCATATCGGGAACGATTATAAAGTGCTTTCCGCCCGGCAACAGTATCCCTGGGACGAATCGGCGGGTGAGACGCCGCTTTCGGCCGGGAATATAAATCCGTTCCGGAAAAAGTTGCATTTCAGTGCCTGGAACGGCTTTGGCGCTCTTTACGGAACCCGGGCCCAAGTGGCTGAATCGAAACGGCTGCTGAAGCGTGCGCTGGCCGGCAAAACAGCGGATCTGAAGTTCCTGAACGATCGGAAGATCCGGCTCATGGCCCGCCTGGCGAAACCCTTGGGCCTCCTGACCGGGTGGGATATTAACGGCATCCTAGAGGTGGTGGAACCCGTTTACGAACTGATGCGCGGCGTGCCGACCGACAAACCGCTATCCAGTGCCTACTGGCGAAAACGTACCCCCGTTCCGTCGAAAATGGATCCGGACCGGGACCGTTGCGGTCTCCTGTGGTGCAGTCCTGTGACACCCACACACGGGGCTGAGGCACAGCGCCTGGTCCAGCTGTCCTGCGATTTAGTACTATCCCATGGTTTTGAACCGATTATATCCCTGACCCTCATCACTGAAAGAGCGATCGCGTGCATTATCTCCTTGAGTTATGACCGGGATATCGACGGCGAGGATGCCCGGGCGATGGCCTGTTATAAGGCTTTGCTGCGCACTGCGATGGAGGCTGGGTACTATCCCTATCGTCTTGGGGTACAATCCATGTGGGCTATGGAAAGCGGCAATGGCTTCGACCAACTGCTTCGCTCCATAAAGGATGTTATTGATCCTAATGGGATTTTGGCGCCGGGACGTTATGAGCCGCCACGGCAGCCCACCCCTCAGTCCTATTCCCAGTCCGCCTAAGGTGTAAATAGGCTTGTAACTTAGTCTTTTATTGACACCACGGGCAATCTGAAATACCATAAGAAACAGTTCGTCGCGTGACGTATCCGCGAGCTCTCGTGTTCAAAGTACAGTTGTGGAATTTCTTCGGAGGAGGATAATGACAAAAACCGCGTGGACGTTAGTAGTTGTTTTGAGTTTGCTGATTCTGCCTACGCTGCCACTTGCGGCAGCGCCGCTATCCGGGTCGTTGAATATCAGCGGATCCTGGCGGATCAGCCAAGATGCCATTGACTTTTTCCCGCCTGATGGTGGACCAGATGGGATCTTCTTTGTAGAGCCTGCATCGAGTGGGGATTTCGCCTCCATAGCCGATACGCAGGGAAAATCTCTCGATCTCGATTCTTCACCGGGTGGACAGCCGGTTGGGAGCGATTTTCTGTTGAGCAACTTCCTGCTGTTTGACGCTCAGCCAGGCTGGAGATTCGACCTGACTTTCATTCAGCCAGGGGTGTTCAGTTCCGCAGATTGCGCGACTGTGCCGGCTGCCGGGGGCCAGATTTGTACGCCTGCTTTCCCGCCGCCCAAGTCGCCTTTTAACCTGATCAATGCCAGCGCCAATTCATCGTCGGCGACTTTCAACGTCAGGGGCTTTGCCTACAACGCTGCAAACGAGAAGTCCATTTTCGTTGGCACCTACACTACCCAGTTCGAAAACCGCTCCTACCAGTCGTTGCTGAACGATATCGTCGCGGGCATTCCGGTAGAGAAGTCCTACTCCGCTTCGTTCACCCTTACGCCGATTCCGGAGCCGGGTACTCTATCGATCATGCTGATCGGTACCGGGCTGTTGGCTCTCGGCACTTTGGCTCGCCGCGTCCGGCGGTAAGCTGAAGGGCATCCGTTTCAACCACGGCTCCCGGCGTTGAGCGCCGGGGGCCGTTTTTGCGTTAGCGGCACGGAATCGCTAGTAGAGGAACATATGCCTATCAAGCCTAGTGACAGCGAAGAGGAGTATTTCGCCCGGCAGGAAGCGGAGCGAAGGCGAAAGATCGCAGAGGAGCGGCAAGCGAAGATCCAGGATGAGGAGCGCGAGCGGGAGCGCTCTCTTCACTTCATGAAATGCCCTAAGTGCGGAATGCAGCTAGAGGAGATCGCTTTCGGCGATATTCGCGTCGACAAGTGCTTTAGCTGCGAAGGGATCTGGCTCGACAAAGGTGAGCTCGAAGGGCTCCAGTCGAAGGAGCCCGGCTTCGTAGGCAGGCTGTTCAAAGCATTCCGGACTTAAGCCGCCGGGTCGAAAAACGTTCTGCTAAGCCAGATCAGCACTCCCAACAACACCACCCCGGTAATCAGGCTCCAGGCGATCAGCTTCTTTTCAATTGGCAGAAGCGGCTCTGCTTCCATTTTCCTGATTTCGTCGGATAATTTCGGTTCGTTCACAAGTGCTCCCCTCTTCTATACCACCGGCGGCTTCACGCCCTGGAAGAACAGCCAGGAGATCAACAAGCCGACCCAGATGATGAATCCGAACAGACAAAGAATGTAGACCAGTGCAAGCCTGCCAATTCCCTCTTCCCAAAGCTTCCGGAAGTTGGAGACCACGCCAATGGTAAAGAACGTCATAACAAAGAAAATGCCGCGGAAAACGTTGGCTTCCCCCATGGCGGCGCGGCCTGCCGCGCTCAGATCCCGCGCAAACAAGCCTAGCAGCAGCATCAGAACGAACGTCCCCATATAGCCGAGAATGAACTTGGGGAACCGGTGCCAGATATCGGCCAGCCGCATACGCTCCCCCGCGCGCCGTTCGATTTTGGTGGACCAGATCCAGGCCAGGATGAACGCCCAAACCGCGATAAAGACATCGATGAACACCTTCACCGTGGTGGTTGTGGCGACAATCCATCCAGGCTGATAGTGGATACCCTGCACCTCCGCCGCCCTGGCGAGTATGAGCGATTCGGCGATTGCTCCGCTTGCCACCGCCGCGCCGTCCGTCTTAACGGCAAGCCCCATCCACGCTCCGGCCACCAGCGGTTCCTGGTAGAGGAAATGGTTGGCCATCCACGGCAGCAGGAGCAGTTCCACAACGGCGAAAATCACCACCAGAGACGACACCATCACCGGCACCACCGGGCGCGCACGGATTGCCGAACCGGTGGCAATGGCGGCCGAAACGCCGCAGATGGAGATACCCGAGGCTAGCGGCACCGACCACTCCCGGCTGAATCCGAAATACTTGCGCGCCACGAAATACACGATGGCCCAATAAATCAGGTAGGCCTCAATGATGGCGCACAGCCCGCGGAACATCACCGACGTGGCAAGCCCGAGTTGCTCGGCGGCCGTTACTCCGAGAAATCCCCCCAGAATCACGATCGCCGTCTTGATGTAGAGTTCCGGACGCACCGCCTCCTGGATGCCGCTGGCGAGCCGCGGAAGAAAGTTACCGATAAACAGCCCGGCAAGCAGCGCGATGATAAACCCGGCTTCGGACGTCATGTTGAGCGACCAGCCGATGCCGAATGTGTCGAGTTTGTCGGGTGTGGCCGCGATGTATGCCCAGGCGCCCGCAATCCAGCATAGATAGCTCAGGAAGAAGATGACGGTGAAGCCACTGAGAAATCGCTTCACGTTCGCACCCAGCGCCATCGCGCCCGCGGTCATCACGGCGAGAAGAAAAACATAAGTAAGAACCAACGAAACGAGTCCCGGTAGTGCCGCATAGGCCTTGGATACAGGCCGCAGCGTGGTGGAAATATCCGTCCACACGGACGCGGTCACCGCCCAGCCGAGCAGATCGGCGCCTAAAAGCAAGCCGATCGAAAGCAAAAAAATGAATACACCAATCCAGACAGCAAGCCAGTCTTCGGAAATACGACGCCCAGTCGAAACCATCCAGCCTATTGTGCAACATCGTGCGTTGGACTTTCAGGTGTACTGGTTCGGTGCCGTTAAACACGACGCCGGAACAGGACTGTCGCAAGCGGCGGAAGTGTGATCGAAATGCTGTGCTCACGTCCGTGAAACGGCGCGGGCTCAGACGACACCATCCCACCATTACCCATGTTTCCTCCACCGAAACATTCCGCATCCGTGTTGAGGATCTCCTGATAGAAACCTTCCGCCGGTACGCCGACGCGATACTTCTCACGCGGAACGGGAGTGAAGTTACAGCAAACCACAATCAGGTTATCCGGATCCTGCGCGCGGCGGACGAAGGATATGCTGGAGCCCTCCACGTCGTGAAAATCGATCCACTCGAACCCACTCCAGTGATAGTCGACTTCGTAGAGCGCGGGCTGCTCGCCGTATACGCGATTCAATTCCTTCACCAGGTGCTGCAGTTGGCGATGGACGGGGAAATCCAGCAGTTCCCAGCGCACACCCGCATTGTGATTCCACTCCTCGTATTGCCCGATTTCGACGCCCATGAATAGCAGCTTCTTGCCGGGGTGAGCATACATGTATCCGAGAAAAGCGCGAACATTGGCGAATCGCTGCCACTCATCGCCCGGCATTTTTCCCAGCAGAGAGCGTTTCCCGTAGACAACCTCGTCGTGAGAGATCGGCAGGACAAAGTTCTCGGTAAAGGCGTAGAGCATGCTGAACGTGATGTTGTTGTGATGATACTTGCGGTGGACCGGCTCTCTCGAAAAATAATCCAGCATGTCGTGCATCCACCCCATGTTCCACTTCATAGTGAACCCGAGCCCGTTCAGGTAAACCGGTTTCGATACGCCGGGAAAAGAAGTGGATTCCTCCGCGATCGTAATCGCTCCTGGAACCTGGTGCGCAAGTTCATTGAAGCTTCGCAGGAACGAGATCGCTTCCAGGTTTTCGTTGCCTCCATATATGTTGGGAACCCACTCGCCGGGCTTTCGCGAGTAGTCCAGGTACAGCATGGACGCTACGGCATCTACGCGGAGACCGTCGATATGGTATTCCTTCAACCAGAACAATGCGTTCGAAATGAGAAATTCCCGCACTTCGTTCCGGCCATAGTTAAAGATCAGGGTGCCCCAATCGCGGTGCTCGCCCTTGCGGGGATCTTCGTGCTCGTAAAGGGCAGTGCCGTCGAAGAATGCCAGCCCGTGCGCATCTTTCGGGAAATGACCCGGCACCCAGTCGATAATGACGCCGAGGCCTTCCTGGTGGCAGCAATCGACGAAATACTTGAAATCCAGCGGTGTTCCGAACCGGGCGGTGGGAGCGTAATATCCGGTCACTTGGTAGCCCCACGATCCGGAATACGGGTGCTCATGCACCGGAAGCAACTGAATGTGGGTGAAGCCCAGTTTCTTCGCATACGGTACCAGTGATCCGGCCAGTTCGCGGTAAGTTAGCGTCTGGTTCTGCGGCCCGCGCAGCCACGATTCCAGATGCACTTCGTAAATGGAAACCGGCTTGTCCAGCCAGTTCGTCTGCGCACGGTTCTCTACCCATGCGGCATCGTTCCATTCGTAGCGCCCGATGTCGCAGACAATGGATGCGGATTTGGGAGGAGCCTCCGACTGCAACGCGTATGGGTCCGCCTTCTGCTGATGATAGCCCCGGAACTTGGACCGGATATCGTATTTGTAATTGAACCCTTCTTTGACGCCTGGAATGAACAGTTCCCAGATGCCTCCGGTGCGCAGCCGCATAGGATATCTGCGGCTGTCCCATTCCGAGAAGTCACCGGCCACTGACACGACAATCGCATTCGGCGCCCAGACGGCAAAACGAGTACCCTGGACACCGTCGATCTCCGTAAGGTGCGCACCGAACGTACGATAGCTCTCGAAGTTCGTACCTTCGCCCACCAGGTGCAGCTCAAAATCCGTCAGCAGGGGAGGAAAGCGATACACGTCTTCGAATTCGGACCGCTCACCATTCCACTTTCTGATTCGAAGCAGGTAGTGCCGCTGGTCACCGTCCAGCCTGGCGACAAAAAAGCCCTGCGGGTGCATCTTCTCCATAGGCGCGGAAGAGCCGTCCAGGAGAACTTCGGCGTGTTCCGCCTGAGGCAGGAAGGCGCGCACCTCCCAGCGGCTGCGCTGACCGGGTTCGCCGGTTCCATGCGGACCCAGCACCCGGAATGCATCGCCATGATATCCCCCCACTATCGCTTCGATCTCTTCGTGCGTCATGCTTTTCATTATGGCAATGGAACCGGATTTCTACCGGGAATTGGCGAAGGCGGAATTGCATCTTCATCTGGAAGGTTCAATTGCACCGGCGACGCTGCGCGAACTGGCGCCGCATGTGCCACCTGAGGAGATCGATCGGCGCTATCGCTATGCGGACTTCAGCGGGTTCATCGAAAGCTACGTATGGGTCAACTCTTTCCTGAACACTCCCGACGATTATGCCTTTGTCGCGCGCCGTCTGCTGGAGAGCCTCGCCGCGGAAAATGTCTGTTATGCCGAGATCAACCTCTCGGCCGGGGTTATTCTCTGGAAGCAGATGAACCTGGCAAGGGTATACGAGGCGGTTGCCGCGGAAGCAGCGTGTTCTCCCGTCGAGGTCCGGTGGATCCTAGACGCGGTCCGGCAGTGGGGACCGGAAAAGGCAATGGAAGTGGCACGTTTCGCCGTAGAAAGACGGGGGGATGGCATCGTCGCCTTCGGCATCGGCGGTGACGAAAGCCGCGGCCACTGCGATTGGTTCTCGGACGTATTCGCGTTTGCCAAAGCGCAGGGCCTGAAACTTGCACCTCACGCGGGCGAGACGTGCGGTCCGGAGTCCGTGTGGAGCGCGCTGCGGCAGGGCGCCGATAGAATCGGCCACGGCATTCGCGCGGCGGGAGACGCGGATCTGATGCGCGAGCTGCGGGAACGCGATATCCCACTCGAAATCTGCATTTCGAGCAATGTGGCGACGGGCGCGACGCCCTCGCTCGACGCGCATCCGGTCCGTAAACTCTACGATGCGGGCGTCCCTATCGTTCTGAACACCGATGACCCACCGATGTTTCACACCACGCTGAGCCGCGAATACGAAATCGCGGCGACGCGGTTCGGGTTCTCCCGCGCGGAGTTATCCGGGCTGGCGGCGAACAGCTTCCGGTATGCATTTGTTAAGCAGGAACCGCGCCCAGTCCCAAACCGTTGATCAATTCCGTGTGTACCGTCCCGTCGCGCACGTCGAAGATACCCGGGAAGCGCTTCTCCCAGGCTTCATTCGCGGCCGGGCAGTACTGGCGGCTGTTCGCTTCGATGGCCGCGACGCCCGGAACGTGCGCCGCAATGCCGGCGGAGTGGATGAGCGAAGCCCCGGGGCATGTCAGGTCCTGAACACAGAGGAACATTTTGTACTTCTGCGCGGCCGCAGCCATGAGAAGCGCCTGTGCCTGTCCTTTGCACGCCTTTAGCGCCGCGCCTGTATACCCCATCTCGCGCGCGAGCAGCAGGTTCTCCAGATCCGTCAAGGATTCGTCGATCACCACCGGCCGCAGTTTTGAAGCCCTATGCATTACGTTGGAGCGATGCGCCTTGAGGTCCCGCGCCGTCGGCTGTTCAATATACTGGACGCGTTCGAAAGCAGCGGGAGCTTTCTCCTTCACCTGGCTCAGGAAATCGAGAAGATAGGTGACGTTCGGGCAACGCTCGTTGAAGTCCGCCGAATAATGCCAGGTCTTCACACCGCGTTTCCGCTGCGTCTCGGCAGTCGCACGGTCCACTGCCAGTACGCGGTTCACATCCCAGTTCAAGTCGTCTCCGTTCAGCTTGATTTTGATGTGGGTCAGCCCGCTATATTCGATCCACTCGGGTAGCGTCTCCGGAAGCTTGTCGTTGAGGCGCTTCTGGATATCCGATTCCGTGATCGGGTCGAGCGCTCCCACGAGATGATAGAGCGGCATCCGGCTTTTTGGTTTCTTCAAAACATACTGCTGAAGATACTCGCCTTTGAATTCCGGCCCGAGATAATGCGAAAGGTCATGCGTCATCAGGTCGGATCCATAGATGTCGTAAGCGCTGCGCCGGTGCAGTTTTCCGAACGCGTCGTGAATGGCCGCATCGAACGGGCTTGCCACGACGAGAGTAGCCAGTTTCGGAATAGGAGCTTTCAGCTTCTGCCGGCGCGACACCTCTTCCGCGGCGCTCAGATACAGCGGCTCCAGCGCAACGTTGATGTCCACAGGATGCCGTGTCTCGTTGTAATCGGCAGTGATTTTGGCCACCCTCTCCGACAGGCCCTTCATGGCGTTCAAGGTGACGTCATACGGCATGTCCTTTGAGGGAAACGCCCAGATGTTTCCCAGAGGCATGGAGCCAAAGCCCTTCGCACTGCGGCCATTCGCAGTCTCGACAACACAATCGACATTCAGCAAGGTCACGCGGTCCACGGGTGTGCCGCCAAACTTGATGGGCGTTCGATACAGGTAGTCTTCGTATCCGAACTTCACTTCCTTGATGCGCACGTCAGTGGACTTGGGCGCTGCGAGAAGCGCCGGGAATCCCAAAACGGACGACGCGCCGAAAGCGCGAAGAAAGCCGCGACGAGGAATATGCTGCATAGGCTCCATTATCATATGGAACTCGCATGCCAATGCTGGTGTCTATTAGCGTGTAAAAGGAAGGCGCAACATGATCTTCCAAATGGTCTCGCGAGCCTGAACGTCGCCGGCGCCGCCGGCGGGAACTTTCAAGAAATCTGAATCGGTACGTGACGAGGAGAAAGGAGTGGTGTGTCTATGTTCGAGCAGGCTTTATTGGATGGGGCCGTCAGAACCAACAGGCCGTGGACTACGCTGGTTTCGCTGGCCGGACAAACGGGATTAGTCGGCATCCTGTTACTGGTGCCGCTGATCTTCACCGATGCTTTACCGCGAGCGGAGCTTTCCAACCTGTTCATGATGCCGGCACCTCCTCCCGCCGCACCTCCACCGCCACCGCCGGCGGAGATCATGCAAAAAATAGCCAAGGTGATTCCGCGGCAGTTTGTCGACTCTCGTCTCATGGCGCCACGTGCGGTGCCGGACAAGATTGCCACGATCATTGAGGAAGAATCGCTCCCGGCCGTCTCCGGCGTCGTTGGGGGCGTCGAGGGCGGTGTTCCGGGTGGAATGCTGCATGGAGTCATCGGAGCCGTTGTGGACGCGGCATCTTCGCACACAACCGCGCTCCCTCCGCCGCCGCCACCGGTTGCGGTGCAGAAGCCCACACCACCCCAGCGCATCAAGGTCGGCGGCAACGTGCAGGAAGCGAAGCTGATTAAAAGAGTGATCCCAACCTATCCGCCACTGGCCCGCCAGGCGCGCGTCGGCGGCATTGTGCAGCTAATTGGTGTGATCACGAAAGAGGGAGTTGTGGCGCAGCTACAGGTCGTCAGCGGGCATCCCTTACTGGTAGGCGCGGCGCTCGATGCCGTGCGGCAATGGGTTTATGAACCGACGCTGCTGAATGGCGACAAAGTGGAGGTGATTGCACCAATCACCGTGAATTTCATCCTCCAGTAACACTCCGGAGGGAGGCGGTACGGAGCCGCCTCCCTCTATCAGCCTGCCTTCTCCGGGTTCATCACCGCGATGTAATCCAGGTTGCGGTAAAGCTGCCGGTAGTCGAGGCCGAAGCCGACGACGAACCGGTCGGGAATTTCGAAGCAGCGAAATTCAACCGGCACCTGCACGATGCGGCGGGAGGTCCGGTCGAGAAGCGTGCAGATGGAGATGGAATTCGGCCCGCGTCCGGCGAGAGTTTGCAGAAGATACCGGGCAGTGAGGCCGGTATCCACAATATCTTCGACGAGCAGCACGTCTTCGTCCTGGATCACATCATCGAGGTCTTTGGAAATCCTGACAACTCCCCCGCCCGCTTTCTGCGATCCGAAGCTCGAAATGGCGAGAAAATCCATTTTCACCGGGATATCGATTTCCCGCGCCAATGCGGTTAAAAAGAAAACCGATCCCTTCAGTACGGCGATCAGCTTCAGGTGACGGCCTCTGTAGCGCTCCGAGATCTCAGCGGCGACCTCGCCGATCCGGTGCCGGATCTGTTCTTCGGTGAAAAGGATTCGTTCAATACCGGAAGGAGCGGGCTTGCTCATTGCTTCGTAACCCGCTCACCCAAGCCGTATTTGAATACGAGGTCCTGAAAATCCTTCTGGTAAAACACTTGTATGTTCACGTCGGGATATAGCGTCTTCAGCAATTTCACTTTACGATTCTTTCGGGTGACAAGCGACTGCTTCATCGTAGTCAGCTCGACGTAGAGGTTGAACTCGGGCAGGTAGAAATCGGGCGTAAACGCCTCGATGACGTTGCCGTTCTTGTCCCAACGAATCGGAAAGCTCTTGGGCTCGTATTTCCACGCTACGCGATAGAAATCGAGGACGTTGGCAAAAACTTCCTCGCTCGGGTGGCCAAAGGCTCGCCGCTTGAGCTCGGCGTGTCCGATGGGAGTAATTCCGTGTTTAGCGAGTTCGAGGCGCACCTGGAACTGAAGCTGCGCTTCGGCGGAAGCGCCCAGCAATCCGTG
>DASTMK010000470.1:0-4059 GCA_035714225.1 Bryobacteraceae bacterium
TCCATACTTCGGTTCGAGAACGTTACCGTGACCTTGGATGAAATCGCGGTGCTGGACAGCATCACTTTTGAGATGCGCAAAAACGACACCTGCGTCATCCTGGGCGCCGCGGGAAGCGGCAAAACCGTTCTGCTAAAAACCGCGATCGGATTGATAAAGCCCAGCACCGGGAAGGTATTTCTGTTCGATACGGACATCACGGAGCTCGATGAACAGGAGATGTTCGACCTGCGGGCAAAGACCGGTGTGTTGTTCCAGGAGGGTGCGCTGTTCGATTCCCTGACGATCGAGGAGAACGTCGCCTATCCCCTGGTAAATCAGAGAGCCGCCAAGCGGAGAAAACGGGAGATCCGGGAGCTTGTCGAGGAGTCTCTGCGCTTTGTGGAGCTGTCCCACACACTGGATAAATTCCCAAGTGAGCTGTCCGGTGGCATGAGGCGGCGTGTCGGCATTGCGCGAGCCATTGTGACGGAGCCCCCACTGGTGCTTTACGATTCGCCCACGGCGGGACTCGACCCTATCACCGCGAATACGATCGTGACACTCATCATAAAAGAGAGGGATGTGAAGAAAACCACTACCGTGGTAGTTACGCACCGTTATCAGGATGGGCACCTGCTGGCGAACTTCCGGTATAATCCCGGCAATGGCCAGGTGGAGCCCGTCACGGGCAACGGGCATACTGATACTTTGAAGACCCGGTTCCTGGTGCTTCGGCAGGGCCGTCTTACGTTCGTGGGGGACCAGCAGCAGTTGGAAGCGTCCGCGGACCCTTACGTCTCTAAATTCGTCAAGCGCGAAATCTGATTATGCCTTCAGCGAGGAAAGTGGGGTGGGCGCAGCTTCGAGTCGGTTTACTGACACTCACAGCCATGATCATCGTGGCTACTTTGGTGTTTCTCCTTACCGGATCGAAAGATATCTTCGCCACCGAGGCTACGTTGTACACGTTCCTGAACGATTCGGCCGCGTTGACCGAAGGCGCCATCGTCCGGCTGAACGGAATACCGGTGGGCAGCGTCAGCAAGATTTCCTTAACCGGGTCGATGGATCCGAATAAAATGATCCGGCTCGACCTCAAAGTCCGGGAGGATCTGCTCTCGCACATCCCGGTGGATTCGCTGGCTTCCATCAGCGCGGAGAACGTGCTTGGCACGAAGTTCATCAACATCAAGAAAGGGCAGAGCGCCGAAATCGTCAAGCCGGGCGGAACGATCGGAAGCCTGGATACACGCGAGTTCGACGAAGTGGTGCAACAGGGCTATTCGCTGTTGACTGCACTCCGGGGAATTCTGGAGCGGGTGGATAAAATCGTAGCGGTCGTCGAAGCAGGAAAAGGCAGTATCGGCAAGCTGATCGTCGACGACGAGTTTTACGATCGCCTGGTAAGCATTGTGGCCGAGGGCCAGAAAATCTCCGCCGCTCTCGCCAGCGATCGTGGAACGATCGGAAAACTGATTTACGACGATGCGCTATACCGCGATGTCCGGAATTCCCTTGCGCGCCTGGATACGTTGATCGAAGGGCTCCAGCGAGGCGAGGGTACGGCCGGCCGGCTCCTGAAAGATCCGGCGCTTTATGAAGAGGCAAGACAGACGATTGGCGAAGTGCGCTCTTTGCTCAACGATCTGAACGCGGGTAAGGGCTCCGCGGGTAAATTCCTGAAGAGCGACGAACTGCACGACCGCATTGCCGGCACCATCACGCGTGTGGACAACATGCTGGACCGGTTGAACGCGGGTCAGGGCACGTTGGGCCAGTTGCTGGTGAACCCGCAGTTGTATGAATCCGTAAATGGCGCCACGCGCGAGTTGAACGGGTTATTGCAGGATTTTCGGGCGAATCCGCGAAAATTTCTGCATATCAGGTTGAGCCTGTTTTGAAACGCCTGGTGATCAATGCCGACGACTTCGGATTCACACGCGACGTCAACGACGGGATCGTCGAGGCGCACCGCCGCGGTATCCTCACGGCAACTACCCTCATGGCCAATGGCGGCGCCTTCGAAGATGCTGTTCGTCTCGCCCGTGAAAACCCGGCGCTCGATGTCGGCTGTCACCTGGTGCTGGTGAGCGGCGCATCGGTGGCCGATCCGAACCGGCGACTGCCGGTCACAGTCGGTGGGATGCTGCGCGCCATCGTCAGCAGGCGGCTGCGGCCTTTCGAAGAGCTGCGCGCGCAGGTGCTGCGAATTACCGGTGCCGGTATCAGGCCGACGCATCTCGACACGCATAAACATACACACCTGTTTCCACCTGTTTTGAACGCGGTCGCGAAGATCTCACGCGAATTCGGGATTCCGTGGGTGCGCCGGCCGTTCGATTTTCCTCTGAATGGCTCTGCCGCCAGGCCGCCGCTCTCTGTCCGGCTTACCAGCCGGTGCCTGGGCATCGTCCGCGGGCGCTTTCATCGAACTCTCGACGCGCACGGATGCAGGACGACCGATCATTTTGCCGGGTTTCAGATTACAGGGCATGTCGGGGTTGAGGAGATCGTGCAATTGATCCGGAAGCTGCCGGAGGGCTTGACGGAGTTCATGTGCCATCCGGGACGCTGCGGCCCGGAGCTAATGAAAGCGCGCACACGCTTGAAAGAGAGCCGCGAACGTGAGCTTCATGCCTTGACCGCTCCGGAAGTTCGCGACGCCCTCGACCGCGCGGGAGTGGAGTTGGTAGCCTACCGGGACCTGCTCTGAATCATTCCTCGGTGTGCGAGATGTAGTTGCTCAGTTCGGCGGAGCGCACGCCGTAGACGCGGGAGATCTGGCGGCAGATCTCAGCCGCGAGCTTTTCCGGGTCTTCCGCGTCATCCATATCGATCACTACTTTGAAATGCAGGTCCAGGCGAGCCATTACCCCGATGATACGATGGTTCTTCACATGCTTTGCAAGATCTGCGAAACGCGGCGGCCCCGCCGGTATTGTCCCGGTGTGATGGGGGACATCTGTTCCCTATGCTGCGGAACCGAACGCGAACAGACAGTCGATTGTCCGCTGGAATGCGAATACCTTCAGGATGCGCGCCGCCATGAGAAACTCCCCGATATCGACCCGAATGAGTTTCCCAATAAAGACATCGAGGTGACGGAACGTTTTTTACGGGAGCATGAGCATCTGCTGCTGCAAGCGGCAGGCAGCCTGCTGCGCGGCACAATGGAAACGCGGGGCGCCGTCGACCAGGATGTACGTGAAGCGCTCGACTCGCTCATCCGCACTTACCGGACACTTGAAAGCGGGCTCTATTACGAAACCATGCCCACTAACCCATTCGCAGCCAGCATCCACCACCAGTTGCAGGAGGCCGTGAAGGTTTTTCGCGAGCAGCTTGCGCGCGAGCTCGGGCTCAATACGGTCCGGGATACAGATGTGCTCGGAGTTCTGGTGTTTTTGCAACGGCTCGAACTTCAACACAATAACGGGCGCAAGCGGGGACGGGCCTTTATCGATTTCCTTCGGCAGCACTTTCCAATGCCGCCTTCGGTTGCGTCAGGGGCACCAGGAGCGGCGCCGGATTCGCCGATCATCCTGGGCTGAGGGGGCCTATCGCCGCACCGGGTCCGTGGAAAACTGAACGTAAGTGAACGTCTCGGGGATGTGCGAGTCGTAATGACCGTGACGATTCCAGGTCCATCCGGCTGCCGGGTCCAGGCGCTCGCCGTGCGGTCCGATGTGTTGGAAGCGCGAGCAGTCGATGCGCCATACATCGCCATTCTTCGGTGGGAGAGCCCGTCCGTCCGCCAGCCACTTGAGCCCTTTCCATGGCATCGCAATCTCCGCCGTCCAGCCTTCATCGACATCATCGCGCTTGTTTAGAGTGCCGTTGATGTGGACAGCGTGGCGCAGACCGGGAAAATCCCAGTCGAGATATCCGTATCGCTCGCCACGTGGATGCACATGGCCGCCGACCCCGGAGAGCGTCGCCACGTTCCTCCCCTTCGGGTCCCATTCCGGCACGTTGTACGGGCTGCCCGGACGGAACATGTCTTTCCAGATCCAGAAGACCTCGTAGATGGTATTGAAGGCATTGATTTCGAACTCGTAATACGCATCCTTGCCCGCG
>DASTMK010000471.1:0-6451 GCA_035714225.1 Bryobacteraceae bacterium
GCTTCGGCAAGAACTGAGCGTATGAATTCATCGGTGCTCTCCAGGTTTTTCAAAATCTCTTTGCTGCTATTGCCGCGGCGGATGAGGGCCGCGAGTTCCTTCGCGGTAATGGGGCATCCCGCGATTTCCGCGCACGCATGGCAAAGGTGCGCGATCCACTCCGACGCGAGGCGGTCGCCGGAATCGGGTTCGGAAGTTGGTGTGGCTTTGCCGGGCTCCGCGGCGGGAGCCGGCGCGTTCATGGGCCTTGCAGGCGGCGCCGGTTTGGTGCGGCGCTTGCCGATTTTCGATACGTCGATGGCGCGGCCGTCCCGGCCCTGCCGCAAGGTCGCCTGACTATCACATTTTGTGATAGTCGACTGTTTGCGGTACCCGGAGACGGTGTTGAAGTGGACGCCGACGTGACGCGCGATTTTCCGATCGCTGAACTCCTTCGACTTCGGGTGCAGGAGAGCGGCTTTCACCGCTCTCTGCTTGTCATCGTTGGTGCGGCGAAGGCCGTTGGCCTTATTCGCGCCGAAACTGTACCACTGGGCGTCGTCCTGGGTTCCCTGATGGACGTTGCAGACGATGGTGTCGAGTCCTGCCTGGTCAGCGGCTTTGACCCTGTGAAATCCATCGGCCAACCAGTAGTTCGTGCCGTCAAAGAAAACGTCGACGGCGGGGAACTTCACGCCCTCCGACATGGCGTCCATGTAGTCGTCCACGGTTTCGAAGTCGATCACCGCCCGCGGCTGCGTGCCGCCGTCGGTGCGGATCTGGTCGAGTGGAAGGAGGGTGCTCACGGCGGCTACTCCTGCTTGTCCGGGACGCCTTCAGTAGGCACGCGCCCGGAGAACTGCTGGCACATCTGGTGGTAGTCGGCGGCCCGAGCAGCCTCCTCCGGGGTCAGGCGGCGTAGGAACTTAATGACCGCTTTGCCGTACGTCTTGCCTTGTGGGTTCTGCGCTTTCTCCAGTTCGAGCGCCACCAAGGCCTGGAAGTACGGGACGCCCTGGGTCGTGAGCTTCAGAAAGAACTGCCGCGCGTTCTTCACGCTGGTGGGCGGCAAGGACACGACCTCGGGAAACATCGAATCGCCGCGCAGGAAGAAGAGCTGCTTCCCCTGCTTGCAGGCCTGCCCCGAGCCTTCTTCCGCGGTGTCCCACTTGGCGTGCGGGCAGCGGACGCACTCGCCGCCGGGAGTTCCGCGCCCGGTCAGGCCGTCGGCCGACGAGCACTGCGGGGGAACGTTGCCGGCCTCTTTGCTCGGGTAGTAGGTGCGGGTGTCGCGGTAGAAGGCGATCACGCCCTCGACCCGCTGCGCCGTTTCCTCTCCTTCGAGCGTAGGGATCAACCAGAGGGCGGCGCCGCTCATTACCTTGATGCGGGGCAGATCGAACTCCGACACGCTGCCGCCGGCGATGTTGACGGCGAACGCCTCCTTGACGGCATCGGCGGCCTCGGGCGCAACGACGAGCGCCTTGGGCGCGGTGAACTTCACGAGTTGTGTGGACATAGCTGTTCCTTTCAAGCCTTTCTGCTGCTGAGTCTGTGAACGAACGAAATCTTCAGGGCCTGGCCAAGAGGCGCGGGAAGAGCCGCGCGAATATCGTCCTCGTCGTAAGGCCGCTGTTCCTGCTGCGCCTGGGCCTCAACCTCGCGCTTCACTTCCCGCACGAAGGCGGTCAGGCTGTTGGTGTTGTAGTTCTCCGCGACGTACTGGCCGAGTTCCGACTGCTTGAGCGCGGATACCACATCCCCGCGGTCGTACATCGGGCTGGCGTAAATGTCCTGGACGAGGGAGACGGTGCGGCCGTCCACCGTCATCTTCTGGATGCCGTCCTGGATGAACTGCGGGACCAGGGTTTCTTCGAGATCGTCCAGTTGCTGCTTGACCTGCTTCTGTTCGGCGTCGAGTTCCTTCTTCCTGTTCTCCAGGCACACGAACTCCTTTAATTGCTCCAGGTTCACTGTGAGCGTCCTCCTTTATGGGTTAGTTCTTGATTTCCGCGAGGATGGCCTGCACTACCTCGGCGCGCTTTTCGAGGGCGCGCATGATTTTCGAGTCCACCGTGTTCCTCGCGACCAGGTGGATGTGTTCGACCGGCCGCGTCTGTCCGGGCCTGTGGACCCGTGAAAGCGACTGGTCATACTCGCCGAGCGAGAACGAGAGCGAATAGTAGATCGAATACCGGGCGCGGGTGAGATCGACGCCGACACCACCGGCGCTAATCTGCACCGCCAGAACCTGCGATTCCCCAGCCTGCCATTGAGCGAGCTCATCACGGCGCCCTGACAGTTCCAAAGATGTGTACCCAAGCGATCGGCACGCCTCGTGGATTGCATCCAAATCCGCGTGGAAGCGACAGAACACTATGACGGGTTCTTCCGGGCCGATATCCTCCAGAGTGTCGGCCAGCAGCTTCTGCTTCGATGAGTCGATGCGGTGACCCACGCCGTCGTCGGTGGGAACGCAGCCGCCCGTTACCTGCTGCAATCGCAGAAGCTTCACCATCGCGTTCGCGGCCGTGACTACACCGTTTCGGACCTGGGCAACGAAATCCTCCTCCAGATCCCGATAGACCCTCGCGGCTTCGCCGAGCAAATCGCAGTGATACGTCACGTGCGTCTCAGGCGGCAGATCCAGAACCTCTTTCCCAACCCGGAACATGATCCTGGCGAGCGCCTTCTCGAGCTCATCCAGTTTTTGAAATCCGATGACCTGCTTGTTCTGAAAGCCGCCGAGGACGGCATGCTTCTGCCGGAACGCCGCGAACGATGGCCCAAATATCGTTTGGTCCAGGGGGCGCGTCACGGCATAGGCGTCTAGGGGACCGTGGGGCATAGGCGTGCCCGTCATCCCCAAGCGGACGAGGGAGCGCATGCGCATTCGCTTGCATGCCAGGGACGCTTTGCCACCCGGCGCTTTGATGCGGTGGGCCTCGTCCATGATAAGCAGGTCCCAGCGAAGCTTCTCTGCCCACGGGTTGAAGGGCTCGCGCCAGAACGAATCGTAGTTGATGATGCAGACGAAAGGCACGCCGCGAGCTTCTGCCAGGCGCAACTTCTCCAGAGCGAGTTCCTGTTTTTTGCGGACGCTGCTGATGTTGTCGTCGAGAGCGGCGATCACGAGCGGTATCCCGACGTGCCGTTCCAGTTGCGTGACCCAAACCGGGATAACGCGCAACGGGCAAAGGATCAGGGTGCGCTGGGCCTTCCTGTGGAGCATCACCATGAAAGCGACGAGCGTCTTGCCGGTTCCCATCCCCATGGCGAGCAGCAGCCCGAAAAGACCCATCGCGAAGTGCTGGAGGCAGAATAAGAACGCCGCCGACTGGTGCCGCCACGGGCGAGTCAGGAGGCCTTCGGGCGTCTCGGTCTCCGGCGCTGGACTCGATGCAAGCGGCACAGCCGGCGTCGGTGCGGGGGCAGGCTCGGGCCGAGCGACAAGCTCATCGAACCGCGGCGTGGTCGCCAGCCGGTTGATGGCGCTCTGAACGCGCCGGGCCTGCTCCTGCGTGGCGGGAAATGACCACGCCTTGCGCCGGGAATCCCAGGATCCGTTCGGGATGCGCCGGCAGGTCAGAAATGCGGAGAGCGGCGCCCGCAGGAAGATGCGGCCGGCATCCACGTCAGCCTGGGTCACAGCCACGAGATCAGGCACGAGAGCCCCCCTGTGCGCGGCGGCTCTGGGCGCATTCCATCAGCATCAGCCGGGCTTCATCCTCAATGGCGGCGGCCACCTTGGAGGAAACGGCAATGCCCCGACGAACCTGGCTGACCATCGATTCGCTCTTGCCCAGCTTGCGGGCCACGCGCCGGTTGAGCCCATACAAAGGGTTGCCTTGCCGGTTCGGCTTGCGTTTGTCGTTGGGCTGTTCCATAGTTGAGTTGAAGTTGAAATATTAGTATTCGCGAAATCGCGATTGTTGTCAATCGTGATTTATGTATAGTGCGCCGAAACCGGGATGAATCCCAGTGCAACCCTATGGAACAGAACCAAATAAAATTCGGCATAGAACTGCCGAAAGAACTCCACCGGCAGGTCAAGATCGCAGTCGCGACTCGCGGGCTGAAGATGAAAGATGCTTCCGAGCAAGCATTTACGGCCTGGCTGGAGGCGGTGGGCGAGCCCGGCAAACACGCGCATAGGGCCGCTGGATCGACGCAAGTCGAAGCAGCATCGCCATTTGGCGACCTCACCCCTGAGGAGGAGAAGTACGTCGATTGGCTGCTCGCACTCGTGCGGCAGAAGAAGCCCACTCCATCTACAGAAATCGCGTTGCAGGCAGTCCGGCTGGCCGGCTCTGAAGTGGTTGGAGAGAAGTCAGTTACATCCCGGAAAAAACAGAAGGCCGGCTGATTGTAGTGTGTCGCACCGCAAGATGTAGCGGTGCCGCAGTGCCCCGAACGCTACTAATGTGCATTTGCGTTCGCTTTTTATTCGCCCTAAAATTTCTGTATGGCGAACGAGGCTACACCGAAGCTTCGGCTTATCAAGGGTCGGCCGAAGCAGATGGCACTGGACTTCGTGACCGATGCGGATCTCGCCGAGGTCGTGGGTTGGCAGGACATGCAGTGGAAGGCGAATCTGGAAGCTGCCAGGAAGATCGAGTCCATCGAAAACCGGATCAAGAACGGCGCGCAGATCGTCGCCAAGAACTACTACTTCGATCATAAGCGCCACCTGGTGCGGACCAAGAAGAACGCCGCCGCGTCCGGTGAGTGACGGCGTTTCCCACCTCGGGCCTGCGAGGGGAGCATTCCTGGGGTCCTTCAGTCTGCGAATGGGGGACCCACATTTCCTTCCTGTGGCGATCGGGTCAAGGAATTTCCCGCTGACGAAGGCTACCGTTCCGATAATCACTTACGTCTAATTACTTCTATAACTTGCATTCCGCGAGTTGAAGACCCGTGTGTATGAGGTTCCGGCCGTTGCCGCTTTGAAGGGCGGCTCGGTTCCGAAAGATGCCTTGCAGATGCGACCGTCATGAGCGACCAGCAGATCAGCGCCCCCGGCCAATCGGCGCCTGCCATCCGCGCCGCGGAGTACGCGCGGATGTCCACCGAACACCAACAGTACTCCATCGAGAACCAAAGCGAGGCTATCCGGCAATATGCCCAGCGCCGCGGCATGGCGATCGTCCGGACCTACGCCGACTCCGGAAAGAGTGGCCTCCGGATTGACGGCCGCGACGCACTGAAGCAGTTGATCCGGGACGTGGAAAGCGGCAACGCCGATTTCAAAGCCATCCTCGTCTACGACGTCAGCCGGTGGGGCCGATTTCAGGACGCCGACGAGAGCGCCTACTACGAGTACATCTGCCGGCGCGCGGGCATCGCTGTCCATTACTGCGCCGAGCAGTTCGACAACGACGGTAGCCCGGTGGCGACCATCGTCAAAGGGGTGAAGCGGGCGATGGCCGGCGAGTACAGCCGCGAACTCTCAGCCAAGGTGTTCGCCGGCCAGTGCCGTCTGATCGAACTCGGGTACCGGCAGGGAGGCACGCCCGGTTTCGGACTGCGCAGAATGCTCTTGGACCAGGCCGGCAACCCCAAAGGCCCGCTGGCGCACGGCGAACAGAAGAGCCTCCAGACAGACCGCGTCATCCTGGTCCCCGGACCTCCCGAGGAGGTGGCGGCAGTAAGTCGAATTTACCGGATGTTCGTGGATGAATCGAAGGTGGAATCCGAGATTGCCCGGATTCTGAACGCCGAAGGCGTCCGCAGCGACTTCGGCCGCGAGTGGAGTCACGGGACCATCCACCAGATCCTCACCAATCCCAAGTACGTTGGCGACAACGTCTATAACCGTGTCTCGTTCAAACTGAAGAAGAAGCGCGTTGTGAATCCCCCGGAAATGTGGATTCGGCGCGACCGCGCGTACGAGCCAATCGTCGAGCCGCGCCTATACTACGTCGCCCAGGGAATCATCCGCGAACGAAACCGCCGTTTTTCGGACGCCGAACTGCTGGAGCGGCTGAAACATCTGTTGGAGAAGGAGGGGCGGCTTTCCGGCTTCCTCATAGACGAGGCCGAGGGCATGCCTTCCAGTTCTGCGTATCGGTCACGATTCAAGAGCCTCGTCCGGGCGTACCATCTCATCGGCTACACGCCACAGCGCGACCTGGCCTTCATCGAAACCAACCAGCGCCTACGCCAATTGTACCCGCAGGTTGTGGCCGATGTGACGGCGAAGATCGAAGCGCTGGGCGGGCGCATCGAAAGAAATGCCGAAACCGGGATACTGACCGTCAACAGCGAGTTCACGACCTCGCTGGTCATAGCGAGGTGCCGGTTCACGGCGGCGGGCTCGCTGCGTTGGCTCATCCGGCTGGATAGTGGCCTGCAACCGGATATCACGGTGGCCATCCGAATGAACACCGCCAACAGTGATCCGATGGATTACTATTTGCTCCCCAGCATCGATTTGGATTCCGGAAGAATCCGCCTTGCCGAAGAAAACCGT
>DASTMK010000472.1:0-8087 GCA_035714225.1 Bryobacteraceae bacterium
CTGCATCGATCTCCCGCCGGTCCACTGAAGACGCCTTCGCCCACCCGGAGCTGTCGCCCGTCATAGCGGTCATCGAAAACCGGGCCATTGTAGCGGCATGATAGGCGAACACGCCGGCCGAGTTGAGGATGGCGTGCGCGCCCTGTTCAGTTGAAAAGATTCCCGCCGCGGTTTGCGATGCACCCTCCGCGATGCCGATCGCCTCGGTGACGGCACGCGCGCGGTCAACGGGACTGGCTTCGGCCGTTGCCGTGCAAAACCGGTCCACCTCCTCGAACGGCGCCGGTCCGGCCATCGGCGGCAGGTACGGCAGCGGTTCCACCGAGTCCATAATGGCCGCAGCCTGCGCAACGGCGCGCCGAATCGACTCCGCGTCCAAACAGTTGGTGGTGGCGCGCGCGGTACGGTTGTCGCGCGCCGTTCTTACCGAGACGGTCTGCACCTGTTGGGCTACGTTCTGGTGAATGGCGTTGTTCGCGAAGCGGGTCAGCGCGCTCGATTCCGCCGCGACAATCACCTCGACATCGCGAATGCCCAGCTCACGCGCGGCGCTTTCGGCAAGACCGAATACTTCTCTTACACGGCTGTGTGGCAGCAGTTCAATTTCGTTCACGGGTTACTCCTGGTAGGCCCCACCGATCTTCACCGCGCTGAAGCGCGCCGGACTGGCTCCGTGACCCGTTCCCATCACCTGCTCCGGCTGCCCTTTGCCGCAGTTCGGCACACCCCACAGGGTCCAATGCTCGCGCCCCGCAATGGCCGCGCACGAGTTCCAGAACTCCGTGCTGATTCCGCTGTAGCTCGGGTTTTTGAGCATGCGGACACGTTTGCCATTCCGGATTTCCCATGCGATTTCGCATCCAAACTGAAAGTTGTACCGCTTATCGTCGATAGACCAGCTTCGGTTGGTCTCCATGTAGATCGCACGCTCCACCTCGCCGAACACCTGCTCAAGGGATTGCTCTCCCGGCAACAGGCTCACGTTGGTCATGCGTATTAGCGGGATGCGCGTCCATCCGTCGGCCCGCATGGTGCCGTTCGACCTGGCGTCACCGGCAGCCGCCGCTGTCTCACGCGAAGTCATGTAGCCGGTGAAGAGGCCGTTGCGAATGACGTCCACACGCTGCGCGGGAACTCCTTCATCGTCGAAGGCGAACGTTCCTAAACCGGGGCCGTGTTCCAGGCGCGCGTCACAAACCACATTCACGATACCGGAACCGTACTGAAGGGTCCCAAGTTGATCGAGCGTCAGGAAACTCATGCCCGCGTAATTCGCTTCGCTGCCGAGCACACGGTCCAGCTCGATAGGATGGCCGATCGATTCGTGTATCTGTAGCGCAAGCTGGCTGCTGTCCAGGATCAGATCGAAGACACCTTCCGGGCATTGATCCGCCGAGTGGAGCGCGACGGCCTCTTCCGCGATGCGGGGCGCGTTTTCGATCAGCTTCAGTTCGTCAACGAGTTCGTAACCTTTCAACTGGTACTGGCCGCCAAACGAGTTCGGATAGGAACGCTTTTGGATTTCATTCTCTTTGAAGCTGTAGACGGTGAACCCCGCGCCGGTGGTGGTACGCGTCTGGTCGATTATGCTCCCGGCCGACGATGCGAATACCTGCCGCCGGCGTGTGAAATCCATCGACGTCTCTGCCAGCGTCACGCCGGGAGTCTGGCGCAAGGTGCCATCGACGGCCATCAGAAGCTGTAATTGATCCTCAATCCGCACGGCAAACGGATCGATGGCGCAAGGAGAAACCCAATCGGCGCGGTATGCCTCCTCCGGCGCCAACGCTAACTCGTGCCGGCGGGCCAGGGCGCTCGCTTGCGCAATCTCGACCGCAAGCGCTGCCGCTCTCCGGATGCCGTCTTTTGTCAGGTCGTCTGTGGCCGCGAAGCCCCAGCACCCCGACGCGATCACGCGAATTCCAATGCCCGCGGACTCCGAGCTCGATACATCGCCGGCTGTGCCGTTCTTCGTCGAAAGGCGGCGATTCCTGTCTTCGATGAGGCGAACGTCGGCGTAGGAGACACCGTTTCGCATGGCTGCATCCAGCGCTTCGAGCGCAGTCTGTTTCATAGAGCCGATTCTACAGCCCGCGATGCGCATCTTCGAAGAGCGGGTTCAATGAGGACCACGCCGAGGATGCACAACACAGTCGCCGACAGCCCTGTCTGGAGGCTGCCCGAAGCGGTGGATAGCTGCCCGACGAGGGAAGGAACCACCGCGCCGCCCAATCCTCCCATGGCGAAAATGAACCAGGCGATGTGCGATGCCGCGCCCCCGAAATAGCCGGTGAAGTTCGCTACCACGGTCGGAAAGATGGGGCCGAAGCCGAGACCGGTCAGAAACACTCCGGTGAACAGTGCGGCGGCGTTCCTACCGGTGAGGATTACTGCCAGCCCGCCCGTTGCGACGCATGCGCCGGCGAAAACCAGAGCATGGCCCGAGATGCGTCGAAGAGCGGCGGGGGCGGCAAGGCGGGCCACCAGGATCGCGCTCCAGAGCACGGATGTGCCGAAGGCCCATAGGCCCCCTCCTCCATCGAGCCGCCGCAGGATGTAGGTTCCGATCCAGCCGCTCACGGACATCTCTGCGCCTACATAAAGGAACAAGAGCACTCCCGAGAGCAGAGAGAATCCGGTGCGCCATTCGGCCGCGTGGCTGCGATGCGTCCCCGCCGGCCTTTGTTTGCCGGGACAGACCGCGGCCCACCCGCTGAGCAGGACCACGGTTCCCGACAACCCCCACAGCGTCGCATTCAGGCCCAGGCGTTCCAACAGAAAGGCGATGGCCGGAGGTGTGGCCGCGGCTCCGATGCACCACGCGAAATTCAGTATGTTGAGCGCCGCAGCCTGCCGGTGCGGCTGGAGATGCGAGACAAGCATGTTGGCGGTGGGAATGACAATTCCCAGGCCGCCGCCATAGAGGAGCACCGCCAGAACCCCGGCGGGCCAGGAAGGCAGAGTGAGTCCCGCCAATCCCAGCGCGACCACCGCGAACCCGGCGGAGAGGGCGGATACAAAGCCGAATCGCGCGCTGAGGCGCCCTGAAACCGCTGTACCTGCCAGCGAAGCGCCAAACTGGACAGCGAACAAAGCTCCGGCCTGTGAATCCGTAAGCGCCCACCGGGCCGAAAGGCTCGGCAGAATCGGTCCCAACAGAATCGTAATAGCGCCAGTGAGTACGAATCCTACATGCGCAACGAGCAGCGGCCGGGACCGCGAATTCATCGAGCCCCGAGCGTTTTCAGGATCTCGGGATTCTCTTCGTCCATGGCCAGCAGATTATGACAGGCGCTGCAGTCCTGCGTCAGGTTCTTTCCCGAAGCGCTGGGGTGATTGTCGTCGTGGCACCGGAAACATCCCGGAAAGTCCGTATGGCCGATGTGGTTCGGATAGGTGCCCCAGGTCACTTTCATTTCGGGGAAAACATTCCGCGAGTAAATGTTCCAGACAGCCGAAGCCGCCCGTTTTACCTCGATAGGCTGCTTCTCAAAAATCTCCGGATACTGCTCGCGGTAGTACGCTGCAAACTCCTCCGTAATGCGCTTCTGCGCATCGTCGTGATTATTGTAGGAGACCTTCAACAACTCCAAACCCTTCTTCTTGGCGTATGGAAGGGTGGGTGAGATCTCGCCGGAAGCGATGGCATGATTTAGCGCCGTTTCGGGAAGCTCGAACACGTGCGTGGGCCTGTTGTGGCAATCGAGACAATCCATCACACGCACACGCATGGTATTCTCCGCGCCGGGTTTGAAATCGGGAGAAGCGTATTGCGTCGTGTTGCCCTTGCCGTCGTTATATTCCACCCATGGAATTTCCAGCCGCTTGTCGTCACTGTGGGCGTATCGAATGGTGACACCCGGACCGAGGTGCACCCCATGGATGCCCCGCACCTGCGGCCCCCCGCCGATGTGCATCAGCAGAACGGTTTTGCTCTCGGTGTTGGCTTCATCTTCGGCGTATTTCGGTATGACCCGAATGCGGTCCGCGCTGAACTTGTCGGGCCAGTGGCACTGCTCGCACGTCTCCCGGGCAGGGCGCAGATTCTCGATCGGCGTCGGTATCGGGCGCGGGTAGGTATTGAACGTGACCGCCAATAGCTGCCCCGCACCGGAAAGTTTGCTGCGCACAAACCAGGAAGCGCCCGGACCGATGTGGCAATCCACACACGCCACTCTGGCATGCGGCGAGTTCTGGTAGGCCGCAAACTCGGGCTGCATCACCGTATGGCACGCCTGTCCGCAAAAGGTCACACTATCCATGTAGTGAACGGCCCGGTAGGTGAGTTGGGACCCTATGACGATATTCGCGAAGGTAGCCAGCGCGACAAACGTAAGAAGCCGTCTGAACGCCTGGTTGCGCATATCGACAGGCGGAAATGCCGTGGGATAGATGCCGGATGTGTGCTCACGCTTCGACCGCAGCCAGATGCCGAGCGGAATCAGGCCGAGACCCGTAAAGAAAATCACGGGAAGTATGAGGAACGTCAGGATGCCGATATACGGCGTTGCCGCGTCTCCCCTCAGCATGGTCGGCAGTAGCAGGATCCAGATGACCGCCGCTCCTGTTACCAGCACGACACCCGTAAGGCTGATCCAGTTGTTGGAAAGATAGACTATCGGGGAAATCCAATCTCGGATTTTTCTTCGCATGTTCAGTCCGCTGAGCTTTGTTGTTTTTCGGAGCTATCCGTCTCGACGGCATTTTCCTCCGGGCTGTGAGAAACACGGCGCCGGACGGAACGGCCCGTCAGCCAGGCAGGATCCATCGGATATACATCCGGATCGAAGATCACGGTGTAGAAGTGCCAGATCAGAATAGCGAGCGAGGCGAGCACCGCCTCGTAGAAATGGATGGAGGTGGCCGCGTCGAGCCACGATTTCGGCATCCACCTTAGAGACCAGTTATTGAACCAGAGCAGGAAGCCCGTCGCCGCCATGATGAAAGTGCCCCAGACCACCGCCCAGTATTCGACTTTTTCGACGTAGCTGTGGGGAGAGATCACCGGCTTCGTGGAACGCAGGCCGAGGTTATACGCCAGAGCCCCCAGCATTTCGTAGACATCGTTGCGCCGGGGCAGCATCGTCAGCCAGTGTTCGCGCAAGCGGCGATTCACCAGCAGCGAGATGACGTGCATGATGGAAACAGCGACAAGCACCGCGGCGGCAATGCGGTGAATGGTGCCACGAAACGGATACGCGCTTTCATAGGCAACCAGGGGCATGGCCCACCACGCATCGGGATACTTCAGGGCGAAGCCGCTCCATACCAGCACCATGAAAGAGGTGAGCAGCAGAAAATGCTGAATTCGCTCGAACCGCAGCATGCGGACTTCGGCATGGCGCAAGGGCACCGGCGCGGGAGCGCCCACTTGCGCGTGCAGCCGCATGCGCAACAGCTTCCTGATCCAGTCGCCCAAATGGTGGAGAATCATGAAGCCGAGCGTGAATGGAATTACGCCCAGGTAGAACCGCCGCACCCACACCACAACCGCCGGCTCGAAGCCTTCGGTGAGGTGTACGGTGCCGATGGCGAAACGGGAACCGGCGCCGGGATGGCACTGTCCGCAGGTCTGAGGTAGGTTGGCAACGTTCGTCGTGGCGCGTCGATCGGTGGAACGGAAGATGTTGTGAACGCCGTGGCAACTGGCGCAGTTCGCCACTGTCTGGGAACCCGCCTTCAATGCCAGTCCGTGGAACGACTCGTCGAAGCTCCGGATGCGGTCCAGGGGAATATTGAAGCGGCGCCCGAGCCGGACGTCGTCGTGACAACTCCCGCAGGTCTCACGGATCTGCAATGGGTTTACCGTCGAACGCGTGTCGGTGTGCGGACGAATTTCGTGCTCGCCGTGGCAGTCGGTACAAACCGGAGCTTCACGGATCCCTCGCGCCACGGCCTGCCCGTGAACGCTGGCGTTAAACTGCTCGGCCACTTCGGTGTGGCACATGCCGCAGGTTTCCGGCACCAGGCGGTGGAATTCGGGCGTACCCGCGCGAGGCAGTTCGTGCGCGTCTCCATGACAGGTAGCGCATCCTGGCGCGGCCGCGTTGCCGGCTTCTAACGCCAGTCCGTGAACGCTTCTCGAATGCTCGCCCGCCTGTTGCGGATGGCACGAAGCGCACTGCGGCTTGGGCACGTTCTCCGGATGGGGATAGGCAGTGAACTTGGGATGACACTCGAGGCAGGTCACCTTAGCATGCGCGGACTGCGGCAGCTTGGCTCCCTGATCGTGGCAAGAGGAGCAATCCGTTTCCTCTTGCCCCAAGCCGGGCGCGGGCGATAACAGACAAAACAGTAAAAGAAAGAAAAAAGAGCCGTTCGGCAAAATCCTCATCGATTCTCGTCCGCCCGGCCCGGCCGGGGCATGGGAAGGCTACTTCGGCGTCTATCTTATTACAATTTGGTTGGACCGTTCCCAAACCTGGTACACATAGGCAGCAGCCAGCGCCACCCCAAAAACGAAAGCGATAGCGGTCAGCACCTTACCCCACCGGTCAATGGTGCTCAGTTTCCTGGCTATTTCCTGCTGTGCGGGAATGGCCGCGCTCTCTCCTTCCAGCACATGCAACACGTCATCTTCTTTGCTCGATACGAGCTTGCGCCACACCAAAAGTGCAATGACTCCACTCGCCATCACGGCCCATAGAACAACGTATGGTATCAGATTCATTGCCATCTCCTTTCTAGCCTGCAAACGAACGCCTGTTCATGAACTAGGCGGTATTTCAGAGTTACAGGTTACCTTTTCCGGGAGGAGAATCGCTGGCCTGCTTCTCTCCTGTTCCACTGTCCTTCAACATTCCCAGGCCTCCGGCCATCAGCCGTTTCGACCTCGGAAGCCTCAACCGCGCGGACATAATGGCAAGGACCACTGTGTTCAGCGGGTCCTTCTCGAAAATGACCGAGTTCACCCCTGCCTCCCAGGCCCTGGTCAGCAATGCGGGATCGTTTCGGGCGATCAGCACAACCCGTTCCGGATTTGCCAGGGGCACCGGAAGCAGATCCAGGTGGTCCGCATCCAACACCAACACTCCATCGAGAACGGAATCCGGACGGTCCACGCAAACCACTTCAAATGCGCCGTTCCGCACCAGGATCTCTCGTAGCGCGTTCGCGTACGGAACGTCGGTGATGGCTAGTTGAACGGTTTCCATACTGCTTTCCAGGCCCTGTCCGGCTGGCTACTTCTTCTTGTACCCGTCGAGCGTCTTTTTCTCCTTGTAGTACTTGCCCGCTTCCGTTAACTCCTTCATCTTTCCCGGAGGATGGCACGTTACGCATTTCTCGCCCGTCTTCTTCGCGTCCTCCGGCTTGCCATAAGTACCCGGTGTGAAAAGTGCGAGCCCAAATATAAATACAAAACCTGGAATGAGGAATTTAAATACTCTCATGTAGCTCTCCGATTCCCCTTGATGCAATCACGTAGCCAACAACCGATGCCACACAAATTCAATAGCTTGAAGAAGACTCTGAGCTGAAACTGGTAGTACTGAGAGGCCCGCGCCGGTTTCGCGGGCCAATTGCCCCAACCGCCGCGATGGGCGTTGAGCGATGGTGGGCTAAATGGCGCAGATCCGGCACTTTCCCCGCATGGGAACTGATATACTGGAGTTAAAAGGCCTAACGACCTAAATGCCCAAACTGATGGAGAGATGGCAACGGGCCAATGTGCTCGGAGCCGTCTTCGATCAACTCTCCGATGCTCTCGTGCTTTATGACGCCAACCTGACGATTTCCGGCGTGAACCAGGCAGCGGAGCGTTTGTTTGGCATGACGGCGGAAGAGATGGTTGGCCGCCACTGCAACGACGTATTCCGCTGCGCGGTGTGTGAGCCCGGCTGCGGCATGCTCGTGGGTTTGAACCAGGCTCCCAACGGCGCGCAAAGTACGGTCAGGCTTCATACCGACAACGGACGCGAACGGCTCGCACTGATTCGTACCAATCAATTGCTTGATGAAAATGGCAACGTCGACGGTGCGGTTGCCACGATCAAAGACATTACCGAAGAAGTTGCGCCTCAGAAGCGTGAGATCATTGCGGAGTCGGCCAGCATGCGCGATGTCATGCACTTCGTGCGCCGCGTGGC
>DASTMK010000473.1:0-5272 GCA_035714225.1 Bryobacteraceae bacterium
CGCGTACATGCAGCTCAGCCGTGGAGAAAGCATCGCGCTCGGCCGCAAGACGACATCTATCCGGCAGTGGGCGGAGAGACTGGCGGAACGCGGCCGCTCGTCCACGCTGCGCGATGAGCTGGAGTTCTGGCTCCACGCACAGTCCGATTTCAGCCCGCTTCCGCTCGACCATCCAAGCGGCGAAAACACCGTGGCCTCCACCAGGGAGGTCGTGGTTTCACTCGGCCGCGAGGAGACACGCGCGCTGCTGCACGAGGTTCCCGCGGCCTATCGCACGCAAATCAACGATGCGCTGCTGGCAGCGTTTGTGGATAGTTTCCGCCGCTGGACCGGGCGTCCTTCTCTGCTGCTGGACCTGGAGGGTCACGGCCGCGACGCAACCTTGGAAAACGTGGATGTGTCGCGCACCGTAGGCTGGTTCACTACGATATTCCCGGTGTTGCTGAACGCCGGCGCGATGGAGAACCCCGGTGAACTGTTGAAATCCATCAAAGAGCAACTTCGCCGCGTCCCGAATCGCGGCATCGGCTATGGCTTGCTGCGCTATGCCGCGGGCGATGAAGAGATCGTGGCCCGGCTTCGCTCACTGCCGCAGCCGGAAGTGATCTTCAATTATCTGGGACAGTTCGCGGCGGACCCGGGCGATTCGCACACCGCCGCTCCGGCCGATGCCATGGGCCCCGTACGCAGCCCGCGCGGGCGGCGGCGACACCGGATCGAGATCGTCGGAAGCATCGCTTCGGAACGTCTTCAGCTCTCCTGGTTTTACAGCGAGAACCTGCACCGCCGCGAGACGATCGAAAGACTGGCGGAGCAGTTTATGGAGGCTTCGCGCGCAATCGTCGCCCATTGCCGGACGGCTGAGGCGGGCGGCTTCACGCCATCCGATTTTGCCCGGGCGCGCGTAAGCCAGAAAGATCTGGACAAGCTGGTCGGCAGGCTCCGGCAGGGCGGCGCCAGGAAACCCGTATGAGCGCCGCCGCACAGTCGAACGCCATCGAGGACATCTACGAGTTCTCTCCGCTCCAGCAGGGCATGTTGTTTCATTGCCTCTACAATCCGAAAACCTGGATGTATTTCGAACAGGTCGTGGTGCCGGTTCGCAACCGTGTCAACGTGGCCTGCCTCACCCGGGCATGGCAGCGGGTTCTCGAGAGGCATCCCGCACTGCGCACCTCCTTCCACTGGGAGGGCCTGGATAAGCCGTTACAAGTTGTCCACCGGGAGGTTGAGTTTTCGATCGAACAGCACGACTGGAGCGGCGTCGACGCCGACGGGCGGGAGTGCCGCCTGGAAGATTTCCTGAAAGCCGACCGGGACCGCGGCTTTGTTCTCTCCAGCGCTCCGTTGATCCGCCTGACACTCGTCCAGTTCTCCCCGGAGGATTACCGGTACGTACTGAGCTTTCATCACCTCCTGATGGACGGCTGGAGCTTGCAGGTAGTGAATCACGAAGTCTCCGTTCTTTATGAGGCTTACTGTCTCGGGCGGGAGATGCAGTTGGAAGCGAGCCGGCCCTATGGCGATTACATCGCCTGGCTGCAAGGGCAGGACGCCAATGCGGGCAAGACGTTTTGGCGCGGAACGCTGAGCGGTTTTGAAGGTCCGGCGCCCCTGGGTGTCGAGCGGCCTCCCGGCGCAGACGGGACGGAGGAGATCTATTCCGAACAGGAGATGCGGCTGCCACGCGAAGCTACGGCGGCCCTACAATCCCTGGCGCAGCGGACTCACGTAACTCTTAATACCGTAATGCTCGGCGCCTGGGCCCTGCTGCTGGGCCGTTATAGCGGCGAAAAGGACGTCGTATTCGGCAGTGTGGTTTCCGGCCGCCCGCCGGAGCTGCGGGGAGTGGAGTCGATGGTCGGACTCTTCATCAACACGCTTCCGGTGAGGACGCAGCTCGATGAGGAAGCGCCGCTCTCCGGCTGGCTGCGGCGATTGCAGGAACACCACCTGGAAGCGCGGCGTTACGAGTTCACGTCGCTCACAGACATTCACACCTGGAGCGGCAGACCCGCGGGCATGCCGTTGTTCCAGTCCGTACTGGCGTTCGAGAACTATCCTACCGGTGCTATGAGCACACCGCAGGCGGAGAACTTCGAAGGGTTCCGCCAGTTCGAAAGGACCAACTATCCCCTTTCCGCGGTCGTCGTGCCCGGCGCGGAGCTTCTGGTGCGGCTCCTCTACGATCTCCACCGGTTCGAACACAGCACCATTACGCGCCTGCTCGGACATCTCGAAACCATTCTGGTCAGTATGGGCGGCGATGCGGAACAGCGCCTTGGCGACGTATCTGTGCTGCCTCCGGCTGAAGTGCGTCAGTTGATGGTCGAATGGAACAACACAAAGGTGGAGCCGGCGGGCACGCAGTGTGTGCATCGCTTGTTCGAGGCACAGGTGGAGCGGACACCCGATGCTCCGGCGCTCGCTTTCGGAGGACAGCGGGTCACTTATCGAAGTCTCAACGCACAAGCGAATCAACTGGCCCGCTCTCTTCAAGCGCTTGGTCTCCGAGCAGGTTCCTTGGCCGGCATTTCCATGGAGCGCTCACCGCAATGGATTGCCGCCGTGCTGGCGGTATGGAAAGCCGGCGCGGCTTACGTGCCGCTTGATCCGGCGCTTCCGCCGGAGCGCCTGTCGTTCATGGTCAAAGACGCGGGCCTGGACGTGTTGCTTACACAAGAGGAATTGCGGGCCGCGCTTCCTCCAGATGTATCCAACCTTGAAGATACGGCAACACCCCGGGATGCGGCGTATGTCATATACACTTCCGGTTCCACCGGCAGACCTAAGGGCGTCATCGTCGAGCACCGGGGTCTCTCCAATACGGCAGAAGCAACTGTGCGGACTCTGGGGTTAGGTCCCGGCGACCGGGTACTTCAATTTGCGCCGTGGAGTTTCGACGCTTCCGTGTACGAGCTGATGATGACACTGCTCTCGGGAGCGGAGCTCTTCCTTGCCGATCCGGATTCGCTTCTGCCGGGTGAAGGACTATTGCGGTTGTTGCAGCAGGAGAAGATCACCACCATATCTCTGCCGCCTTCGGCGCTGGCAGCCATGCCGGTGCGGGAGATGCCGTACCTAAAGTTGATCAGTGTACTTGGAGAAGCCTGCCCGGCCGATTTGGCTGCGGCCTGGGCGCCTGGACGCCGGATCTTCAACGCGTACGGACCGACGGAGACGACGGTTTGGGTCGCCGGCGCATTCATTGACGGGAGCCGAAAGCCGCCTATCGGGCGCCCTATCGTGAACACACGGATTTATCTGCTGGACTCGCGCCTCCGGCCGGTGCCCATCGGGGTGCCTGGCGAAATTTGCGTAGGTGGAATGGGTGTGGCACGTGGTTACCTGAATACACCGGAATTGACTGCCGCCAGGTTCATTCCGGACGCGTTCAGCGGCGAGGCGGGCGCGCGCCTGTACCGGACGGGCGACCTGGCCCGCTATCTCCAGAATGGAGAGCTGGAGTTTCTCGGCCGCCGCGATCAGCAAATCAAACTTCGCGGGTTCCGTATCGAGCCGGGAGAGATTGAAACGGTGCTGGCCCAGCATGCAACCGTTCGCCAAGCGGTCGTCACCGTTCGGGAAGATGCGCCCGGCGACCGCCGGCTGGTGGCCTACATCGTGTGCGATGCGCCGGAGCCGCCGGCCGCCGAATTACGACGCTTCTTGCGGTCACGGCTTCCTGAGTACATGATCCCGTCTGCCTTCGTCTTTCTGGAATCGCTGCCCCTCCTGTCAAATGGCAAGGCGAATCTCCGGGCGCTGCAGGCCCCTGTGCGGGAGCCGCGGCCGAACACTTATGTCGCGCCTCGAACCAGCGTGGAGTCGAAGCTGGCAACGCTTTGGGCGGAAGTGCTGCGAGTGGAGCGGGCGGGTGTTCACGATAATTTCTTCGATTCGGGCGGCCATTCGCTGCTCGCAACACAGTTGTTGTCCAGGGTGCGGGAAGCGTTCGAAGTGGAGCTTCCGTTGCGAAGCCTGTTTGACGCGCCGGACCTCGCATCCCTGGCGGAACTCATCACTTCGCTCGCGAAGGCGCCGGCGGTGGCCGAAGCCGCTGGCGGGGAGTATGAGCAAGGTGAACTGTAGAGGCGCCGGACATCCGGAAGCGCAAGGAGGTCGGTCATGTCCATGGACGGTCAAAGTACGGCTGCCGCAATGCGGGAACCCGTTTATAACGAGCGGGGTGTCATTGCCGAGAACTATTACGATCTTCAGGGGCTTGGCGTGCTGGAAGCGGCAAGGCGCGCTTATCCATTGCCAAAAGCATCAAGGGAGAGCACGCTCCGTTCGGTCTTCCAATCGGTTGAAATCGCGCTCTTGAATCTCCACGACCTGGTTACGCGGGCCGCTGACGACGTAGCCGGCGGGAGAGCGGCATCGGCGTGCGTGAAATTGTTCTGGATGCGGGGATTTCATCGCTTGTTGAACCGGCTCAGCATGATTCCGCAGCAACTCGGGATCGGGCAAATGGAGTCCGTGAACGGAGGGATCTTACGCATTGCCGACTCTCCTGCCTTCAACAATTACTGTGAAGCGCTTCACCGCTTCGATGCGAGCGTGATCGAGTCGATCGACAGCGGCGCTCTGGACGCAGAGCACGCCGTGGCGGACCGTTCCCTGGACGACTACGAGTTCAACCTCCTGCACTTGGCGAGGGTCTGCAATCACGAGTCAACCATTTGGGAGCGAAACCTCGCTGAAGTGCGGGTGCCTGTCCCCGTGGCGTCGTACAGCGAGTTTGTTGTAGCCGAAGGCATGCGAAACGCGGTATTTGATCGTGTCCTTTCAGGAGATACATACTTCACGCAGTTCCGTGGACTTCACCAGATTCCCGAAACGCTGGGCGAAGAGATCAACGACCGTTGTGAAGAAGCCATTCGGGATATCCGAACAACCCGCTTGCGTCACGCGGTGGAGCATCTCGATTGCATTCACGTGCTGTCGGAGGGAGTGCTGGCGGCCGTACCTCCGATGGCGGACCAACTCGCCACTGCCGATTATCATCAGATCCGAGAGAACCTGGGTCTGACCAGCGGCAGTCATTCCGTCTGTCTGCGATACCACATGTTTACGCATTTGTATGAGCAGCTGTGGGACGAATATTGCACCTGCGTGACCGGCAAGACCGCCAACGCCCGCACCGACGTGGAAGTGGAAGAGGCGCTTCGCGCCCTGGAGGGCAACTGCCAGGAAGATACGGTGGCCTGGACCATGCATCTGTTGGGCAATTGCTGCCTGAAATTGCGCGCCTTTATTAGCGCCTGGC
>DASTMK010000474.1:0-28611 GCA_035714225.1 Bryobacteraceae bacterium
CCTGGTCCAATGCGTTGCGAAGCGTCTCCTCCGCTGTGCGGCGGAGCTTGGGAAGCGCAAAAACGTTTGCCAGGTGGAAGTGCGAGTACTCTTCAGAAATCCCGTCAAGCGAAACAGGATTTTCGAAAGCCATGGAGCTGACACCAGGCCGGTGCAGGAAGGCGCGCGCTCCATCGGAACGCACCAGGGCGACTGTGGTAGCTGTCTGTTCTTCCAGGCGCTCGATACGGGAGATATCGGCTCCGGCGTCTTTAAGCAACTCGATCATCCGCTCTCCGGCCGGGTCGTTTCCGGCAGGTCCGATGAGACCGGCGGGTACCCCGAGCCGTGCGAGAGTGAAGGTGGTATTGGCCCCGTTTCCGCCGATGCTCTGTCCGATGGAGTCCACCCAGGTTGTGGTGCCCCAGGCGAACGCGTCCACCGCTTTGACGAGGATGTCAAAAACAATGTTGCCGCAGCAGAGAACACCGCTCGGCGAGGGGAGAGGCAATCAGGAACCTCCGGCGACGCTTTCAAGGAAAGAACGCTCAATGGGCCACTGCCCATACACGACGCGGTTGTCCCGGCGGAATACTCCGGCCGTCAGAACGCCGCTCAGGTCGTTCGGGTTTGGGGCCTGATCGCTTCTTTGAATCAACTTCCGGAGTACGTCCGTGACTTTCTCGAGTTGAGCGCCCAACACCACCGCGTCTTCCGGCGTCCGGCACACTACACGCATACGCGCCTGAAACTGATTGCCCTGCGGATTCAGAGATACAGTGATGTGTTCGGCGTTCTCGAGCGCCTTCGCGAATAATCGCGTTCCGGGCGGAAGCGACCCTGAATTGCCAAGGGCCTGGGGAGAAGCGATGGCCCAGACCGGAGCGCCAGGCAGGTCGGGGTAAGGTTGTTCGCTGTCGTTTTCGGCCAAACGGCGGGCTTCATGCTGATCGGGTCCGACCGTCATGGCCAGCACTCGCGAGCGCAGTGGCATGAAGGAAATGTAGCGTCCGGAGGAACTGGCATCCATATAGCAGAGACCGTTCTGGCATCTGCCGCCTTCCTGTATGGCGTACCGCTTCAGTGAATTCCAGTCGAAACGGCCCTTGAGGAGGTAATAGTTTTTTCCGTCCCGAAAACCGGCGAATACGGCGTCGAGGTCGGTACGGTAGTCGAAGCCGGTGCGTTCAACAAACTTCTGGTAATCGGCCTCTTCGACCAGTTTGGAGCCGGCCAGCATATCCAGAATTCCCGCACGGCGCATGCTCTTGAGGTCGATAAATATCGTGAGAGACGCATTTTCCGGCAGATGTGCAAAGAGCTCCGCATCGCTCAAATCCCTATGGGACCGGTGATAAAACATCACTCCGATAAGGGCGGCGCACAAAAACACGACGCCCAGCATCAGTTGCCAGGGACCGAAACGGTAGCGCATTACACCATCAGGTTAGCGCAGCGGCGCGTTCAAGCGGTTTCAATCGCCTATACCGCCGCCGGTTCCGGGACGCGGTTTGCGCGCCACAGTTCGAGATAGGGTTGCAGGTCGCGCATCATCTGCCGAAACTGTTCGATGTCGAGAGATTGGGCGCCATCGCTGACCGCTTTTTCGGGGCAGGGGTGGCACTCCACCAACAGGCCGTCCGCTCCGATAGCGACGCCGGCCCGCGCAAGAGCAGGCACCAGGCTGCGTTTTCCTGTGGCATGGCTCGGGTCCAGCACCACGGGCAAGTGAGTCAGTTCGTTCAAAACACTTACGGCCGCAATGTCGCACGTATTGCGTGTGGCGGTTTCAAAGGTGCGTATGCCGCGTTCGCAGAGGATGACATTGGGATTGCCATGCGCCACTACGTATTCCGCTGACATCAGGAGTTCTTTGATGGTGGAACTCATGCCGCGCTTCAGCAATACCGGCCGGCCGCATTTACCCAGCGTCTTGAGCAGAACGAAGTTCTGCATGTTGCGTGCGCCAATCTGAAGGACGTCGGCGTATTCGGCAATCAGGTCCACATCGCGTTCGCTCATCACCTCGGTGATAATGGCCAGGCCCGTAGCCTCGCGAGCTTTAGCCAACAGCTTCAGCCCTTCGCGTTCGAGCCCTTGAAAATCGTAAGGCGAAGTACGCGGCTTGAAGGCTCCACCTCGCAGCACTCGCGCGCCGGCCTCGGCGACCGCTTCAGCCGTCTCCATAATTTGCCGTTCGTTTTCAATGGAGCATGGGCCGGCCATCATGACAAACTCGTCGCCGCCGATGGTCAACCCGTCGAAAGAGATGACCGTCCGGCCGGGGTTAAATTCCTTGCTGACAAACTTGTAGGGGGCCGAAATCCGGACCGCCTTTTCAACGTACGGTAAGGCTTCGAGAGACTCGAGGCAGGCGGTTACGTCGCCGACTCCGACAGCCCCGATCACGACTCGTTGCTCCCCTTGGATGGAATGCACTTTGTATCCGTATTCCCGAATACGTTCACAGACATACTCGATTTCCTCCTGCCGCGCGTCCGGCTTCATGGAGATGATCATATTTGCCCCCTAAAAAGCGAAAACCCACTCATTGCTGAGTGGGTTGGTTCACTACGTGTTCCGAAAATTCGTCTTCCAACACCACCCGGCCGGCTCAGGCGAAACGCCAGAACCGGAACGTAAACGAGTAGGTGAAGGAAACTACCATAGAAACTTGAATTTTAGCTCTGGACGAATCCCGAATGCAAGAGAAGAAATGTGAAGGGCATCTAATCTCATACAAGATGAGCCTGAAGGGGGACCGATGATGCTGGGGATTGACCATCACGGTGGAAGCCAGATGTTGCGGGGTCGCGCAGTTTCTACCGGCTGCGCAAGACACGGGCCTATTGCCAACGGCACTTGGTGGATACGGTCCACCCGGACGATCGGGATGGGCGGGATCTGACCACCACCTATGTGGAGGGAGAAGCGGAACAGAACCCGAAGGCCAAACGGGGTTACAGCCGGGATGGATGGCCAGACATCATGGGAAGACCCCAGTCAATGTAGCCTTCGACGTTGAATGGATGATCCGCCGAGGCGGCGAGCGGCTTCCGTGTTCATCGCCCTTTGGCGCCCGAGGCGGGCAGGCCCCGCGTGACCCGGTCGCAATACCATTCGAGGTACCTGTCTTTTTGAATGGCAATGGCTACACGGGCGTTGGGCTCGCCTGGCATTTCGCGGGTGAAGCCCCTATCGTCTACCTCGATCCGCAGATTTTCCATCGCACAAAAGCTTTCATTGAAGGTGAGCGTCACTGCCACCGGGTCGAACAGCGTGGGTGTCGTTTTCCCCCAGAGCCGATAAAGCGCGTGCAACTGGCTACTCAAGCCGGTTCCCGCCCCAAAGATGCGGTTTAACATCGGTTCTTCCAGCTTGAGCATGGTGGTGGCATCCAGGGGAGCCATTACGATGGGGATGCCGGAGGAAAAAACTGCCTGTGCCGCCTTAATGTCGGAACGAATGTTCCATTCCCACACCACGGGTGGTTTCGCATTGTAGCCCACGCGGACTGCACCTCCCATCATCACGACCCGCTTGATCCACGGCTTCGCTTCCGGATGCTGCGTGAGCAGGAGGCCCAGGTTAGTCAGATCGCCGATGGTCACGAGCGTCAACTTGCCTGGCTGCGCCTTGAGCTGCCGGTAAAGAAACTGGGGAGTGAGTTCGGAAACGGGTCTCTTCCGGAATGACGGCTCCAGGCCGTACTGATATTGTGCCTTCTCCTCGGGCTTTGCCCGCTGAGGACGCCCCGCAGCTACGGGTATATCGGCCCGCCCCACTGACTCGAGGAACCGGCAGGCAATCAACGCCCGGCCGTAGGCGTCGGCGCTGACCGTCGTGACCGCGCGCAAATCGACTTCAGGACTTGCCAAAGCAAGGGCCAGTGCAAAGACATCGTCAATGTCCGTGCCGATGTCAGTATCGAGGATGATCGGCGTCCGCCGGTCCTCGGCGGCGGCACAGACAGGAATCAACAGCAAAAGAATAAGCGTACTTTGACCCACAAGCATTTCTGAAACGTGACCTCGCGGGGCCAGTCCCGGAAGACTGGCCCATTTTGCAGCCTACCAGTTGAGCCGCAAGCTGAACTGAAGCTCGCGCGCTGAGATGCCGGAGTAACGCGTGCTCAAGATGCCGTCACTTTCGACGCTGGACGGATTGCCCGGATGGTTTAGCACGTTGAAGAAGTCGGCGGTGAAGCGCAGGTAAAAACGCTCCCTGATTGGAATGGTCTTGAACAGCGATGCATCCAGGCTCCATTGCCGGGTGCTCGGGAAATACTGGAGGCGCCACGGATGGAGGTTGTCGCCGAACCCCACCCGCTGCACCGAACCATCGTTGAGCGGGACCCACACGGTGTTGGTTCCGTAGTAATTGTACAAGGGGTCGCTTTCGTTCGGGCTGGCCGGCCACGGCAAAAGGGGCTCGCCCGCCGGTTTGTAGTTCGACGGCACGCCCATCACCCCGTTCGGTTTTCCCGTCGCCGGATCGACGCTGTTGATCTGGTTGGCCGGAATGTAGCCGTTCCACCAGAGGTAGCCCGGATAGCAGACCCCGCTGCGGCAGTCTTGGATCGGGTACTTGTAGCCGTATATCTCGATCGCGTTGCCGTTCGGATAGACCCCCGTGGGCAGAGAGAAGTACGTGCTCCACAAGGAACCTATGCCCGCCACCTGCCAGTTGCCAATGAACCGGTGGAGAACGGGACCGGCGTTGCCACCCAGCGGCTTGCCCTTGCCGAAAGGCAGATCGACGATCCAGTTCCAACGCACCCGGTGCTTCGGGATGCCGGTGTCGCGCGAGTAGTTCAGGAAGCGGTTTCGCTCGTCCATGTCCGTGGGAACCCTGCCCGGCAGGAACATGTTGGTGTCGGGAAGGTAAGATGTTCCGCCGTAGCCCTCGCCGCCGGCTCTCAGGGCGTTGCTCATGACGTAAAAGATCTGATAGCCGTAGCCCTTGCTATACCGGCGCTCCAGCTCCAACTGGATGCCCTGGAAGTTAGACCAGCCGGTCTTACGGAACTCTTCGATTGTTCCATAGACGACTTTGTCAAAGGGGCGCCGCAGGACGCCCGAATACTCGCCCGTCGGAAGCCTCTCTCCGGTCGTGACGTACCAGAGGTATTCAGGAGTGCTTTCGTTGTACCGGTAGAACTGCTCGAGGCGGTCCGAGTGGTTGCCAACATATGAGACTTTTGCGGCCGTGTCCTCCATGACCTCCTTTTCGATGGTGAAGTTCCAATCCTGCACTCGCGAGTCGGGCTGTTCGTTTGCGAAGTAGCTCACAAGAGCGCCTCCTCGCGTCAAACCCCGCGGGTCAGAAAGCTTCACGGCCTCGCGGCTGTTCTGGCCTGCGATCACGGCCGGCACCGAGCGCATGCCGTAATTGCCAATACCGTCAGGCGCTTGGGCGGCGTCAGTCAGATAATTGGTGAACCGCGCCGTGAGCGGGGGGTTCTGGCGCATCCTCTGGCCCCACGTGTACATCGGAGTCGGGAAATAGGAGACGCGGTAGCCGCCCCGGAGGACAAAGGCGTTCTGGCTATCGCCGGTGCGGTAGGCAAAGCCAAGCCGTGGGCCGAAATCCTTCCAATAATTTTTTCGCAGGTTTTTTGGGTAGCCGGCTTCCTTGTAATCCGTGAAGTTCATTCCCAGGAATTGAAGCCGGTCGACGATCGAAGGCAGTGTGGCTCCAATCCGGTACATGCCTGGGAGATCCTGGCCGAGAACGATCGCCTTGCGCTGCGGGTCGAAGGTGGTGATGACGTTGTTCTTTTCGGTAAACGCCGGCCAGTATTCCCAGCGCAGTCCGAGGTTCAGCGTCAGCCGCGGAGTGACCTTGTAATTGTCCTGGAAGTAGAGCGAATACTCCTTGCCGCGCGCGTAGAAATAACCGCGCACGAACTGGTTGGAATAATTCATCACGCCGAGGTACAGGTTGCCGAGCGTATGCCCGGTGAAGGGCGCCGGCAAGGGGTTCGTAGGCGAAGATGCCGGATCGAAGAGCGCAGTGCCTCGGGTGTCCGTATCGTGATTACCTTGGGGATGCTGCTGATCAGGAAGGTAGTTCAACTGGTCGTAGCGGAAGTGGAAGCCGAACTGTAATTCGTGCTTGCCTACGACTTTGGTCGCATTGTCGCCGATCACGTAATAGGTGAACGCCGTAGCCTGCGGGTTGCCTGTCTCGAAATAGTAGTTCCGGAGACTCCAATCGTAGATCCCCGGCCAGCCGGCAACCCCGAAAGGATTGGGCAGCCCCAGCCTATCGGCGTACTTGACACCTGCCTCGCCGGTCGAGTCGGTCCAGTGCTCCCGGGATCCGCTCACCAGCAGTTCGTTGAACAGCGTCGGAGAGAACGTACGCATCCAGGACAGGGCCAGGCTCTTGTTCGGCGACTGGTTGGTCACCGACCCCGGTACCCAATCTATCATGGGAATCGTGCCGAACGGGTACCGCAGCGTGTCATGGTCTCCCTGCGTCCAGCGCGCATAAAAGCGGTCATTCTCGGTGAAGTTGTGGTCGAAACGGCCCGTTATGGTCCATTGGCGCTGGGTATTGGGCACCGGACCGAACCAGTTCGGCTCCACTAGGGGATTGACGTTCGGGATAGTCGGCGCTGGGGTGATGCTGAACAGATACTTGCCAAGCGGGCTCTGGCGGGCCGGGTCGATGACGTTCGGCCGGCCGCCATAGGCGAACTGTTGCCGCTGCCAGGTTGCGGGGTCTGTGGTCCATGGATCATACAGCTTGAACTGCCTGCCTTGGCTGTCCACCAGCCCGCTGAAGTCGCCATTCTTCATCGCCTCGGTCGGGACCGATCCCGATCGTGTTGCCGGATTCGTCATCCGCTGTCCCTCGTAGGAGAAAAACCAGAACGTGCGGTCCCTGCCGTTGTAAAGCTTCGGGAGAACCACGGGACCGCCCACGGTCCCGCCGAACTCGTTGCGAACGAGCTTCGGGGCCCTGTCAAAGTAGTCTGTGCGGGCGCGCGCCTTTCCGGCAAAGGGCCCGAGTTTGAAGTTGCTGCGGTGCGTCTCGAACAGTGATCCGTGGATGTCGTTGGTGCCGCTGCGGGTCAGCATGACGATGGTGGTCGGACGAGTGAACTTCGCCGAAGAGTTGTTGGTTTCCACCTTGAACTCCTGGATGGTGTCCAGCCCTGGCGGCCGCCTCTGGCCGCCGCCCCATAGGCGGTCGCTCTGGTATGCCCCGTCCAGTACGATTTCTTGGGAACCCGAGCGCAGACCGTAGGCACGCCAGGTCTGCTCCAATCCGGGAACCGTCTGGAGCAGGTTGAAAACGTTCCGGCTGTTGATGGGCAACTGCTCGATACGGGTGCGCTCCAGGACGTGACCGAGTGTCGGATTGTCCACGACAAGCATCGGCGTCACGTCCATGACCTCTACCTTGGTGGTCGTCGTGCCGACCTGCATGACTGCGTCAACAACCGCTGCTTGCTGCACTTGGACAGTCAGGGCCACCACAAACCTCTGCATGCCGGGCGCCTCGATCGACAATTCATATGGCCCGGGAACCACGCCCGGGAACATATAGAAGCCCACCTCGTTGGTGGACGTCTTGATAGTGATGTTGGTAGACGTATTGGTGAGAAAGACCGAGCCGTTCGCGATAGCTGCCCCGGCCTGGTCAAGCACGGTTCCGCGAACCGTGCTGGTGCTCGCCTGCGGCCAAGCGGGCGAAACGATCAATATAATAAGCACAACATACAGAACTATAAAGTATGTGTGAATCAGGTGTGGAATCGCCATTATGGACCTCCCTCCGGGCGGCCATAGCGCTCACCTAAATTCACCCGCCTCAGCTCCCAGATCCGGCGGACCACCGAGGCAATTTCTTACTTGAATAGAATCGATCAATTTAGCGGAGTGCTATAGCCGGCACCTGTATTGGCGGAACGGAGTTTTTGCTCTCCAATCCAGCCGATCTCCTTCATCGAAATGCGGCCCTGTTTTGCCAGCAGGACCAGGATGGGTACGAACATGGGTTTGTCAGCCGGGTGATTAAGATACCGAAGGACCTCTTCTCGCTCGACAATGTCAACCGGAAACGTGAGGCGGCACAGGCTCCTGTAAATCGGCAGTGCCCTCCACGCTTGCGCGCCGGCCACAATCGCCACCGGCAGGAAGCCCTTCTCGCCAGATTCCTGGTAGAGCACCTGGCTTCCCGCGGATGGCTGTTTGCAGTTCGGACGCGTCGTGAAGTCCACCAGCGCAACCTTGCCGCGCCGCTTGTGAACCTGAGTTGTCTTTCCGTCAATGGCCGGAACTGCCAGCGGGGGATTGTTGACTCCCCCAGAGGAAGTGTGTTTGGATGTAGCGGAACCAGCCCGTCCCAAGCCGGCCGTGACTTCCACTCCTGCCGCATTCCGCAGCCAATTCCGCCGGCTCAGATTAAGCTCACCTGCCGGCGATCGAACGCATTGTGCAATCGCAGGCAAAAATTCAAATCCAATTTAAGTTACCAGAGACTGCCAACTAGATCAAGCTGAGAAATGTGAGAAATGTGCGTTACGAGGCCAGACTACGTCTCCACTGCCGGGTTTTGTAGGATAGATTCAGCGAAGAGGAGCCTCAAGCGGGGATGCTCACCAGGCGGCGCTCACGGTCCGCGGCAAAGGCAAGGCAAGCACGGAGGTCCTCGCGGGTGAGGTCGGGAAAGTCAGTGAGGATCTCTTCTTCAGTCATGCCCGAGGCGAGATAGTCGAGGACGTCGTAGACCGTGATACGCATGCCTCGGATGCACGGCTTGCCGCCCATCTTACCCGGCTCGATCGTGATGATCCTGTTATAATCCATCGGTCCTTTTCACAACGCCCTCTATTAGCATAGCTGGGTTTGCCAGGTTTGAAGGGCATGTAAAGATAATATTATTGGAGAGACAAGCTCCCCTCTAATTCGCCCGCACAACGACTATGTCTGAACTCATGCCCGCCCTGGTGAAGCCGAATGGCTCCCGCGGACTTACACTCGATAGCGTTCCCAAGCCGGTTCCACAACGAAACGAAGTTTTGATCCGCATCCTCAAGACTGGTATCTGCGGAACCGACCTGCACATCTTTCAATGGGATGAATGGGCGCAGCGCCGCCTGCACCCGCCTCTGATCATCGGACACGAGTTCATGGGTGTTGTGGAAGCCGCCGGTGACGGATGTACTCAGAATTTCAAACCCGGAGATTATGTCTCGGGTGAAGGACACCTCGGCTGCAACCAATGCTATTTTTGCCGGACCGGACAGGGTCATATTTGCCGCACGGTCCAGATCATCGGCGTGGACTGCGACGGCTGCTTTGCGCGCTACATGGTAATGCCGGAGGGTAATCTCTGGAGGCTCAAGCCAGAGATCCCACACGAAGTCGCCGCCATCTTCGACCCGTACGGCAATGCGATGCACACGGTGATGGCACAACCCGTTGCGGGGCGAACTCTCGCTATCATCGGCGCCGGAGCCATTGGTTTGATTGCCTGCAAGATCGCTGAAGCCGCCGGAGCGCTCTCCGTTACGGTTGTGGAGCCGCAGCCTCGCAAACGGGAACTGGCCCTCTCCTACGGCGCGCAGTTTGTTTTCGATCCCAGGGAAGATGGATGGAAACAGAGGCTGCTGGGAAGCACGCCCGATTATGTCGGCATGGACGTTGTTCTGGAAATGTCCGGCAGCGTCGCGGGAATTCACGATGCCTTTGATCTTGTGCGCCCGGGCGGTGATGTGGCGCTGTTGGGTATACCGTCGCGCGAGGTGCAGTTGGACCTTTCCGGCGCCATCATCTTCAAAGGCGTCACTGTTCGCGGCATTAATGGGCGCTTGATGTTCCAGACCTGGTATCAGTGCGAAAGGTTCCTGGTGGATCACAAACTCGACTTACGCCCTGTTATTACACACCGCTTCCCGTATCGGGACTACGAGCAGGCGTTCGCGGTTTTGGAACAGGGTGAAGGCGTCAAAGTGTTGCTTGATTGGGAAGACTGAAGCGATGACCGATCCATTATCTTATCTCGGAGATCAATTGAACGCCTGGCGGCAGGCGGGGACCTTCCAGACACTACGCCAGCTCCAGACCGCCTGCGAGCCGGTGTCGCGTTTTGACGGACGCGAGGTCATCAACCTCGCATCGAACAACTATCTCGGCCTGGCCAATCATCCCAAGCTGGTGGAAGCCGCGCTCGATGCCACGCGGCGCCTGGGTGTGGGCTCCGGGGCGGTGCGCACCATCTCGGGCACCATGGCAATCCACATGGAACTCGAACAGAAGATCGCCCGGTTCAAGAACGTCGAGGCTTGCGTCGTATTTCAGTCGGGGTTCGCGGCGAATGCCGGGACTGTATCGGCGATTCTCGGTCCGGACGATCACATCATCTCGGACCAATTGAATCACGCGAGCATTATCGACGGTGCGCGTCTGTCGAAAGCGAAGATCCACGTGTTTCCGCACAAAGATGTCGCGGCGGCCGGCCGTATCCTGTCGGAATTGGACGGAGCACCCGGGCGCAAGCTGCTGATCAGCGACGGCGTATTCTCCATGGATGGCGACATCGCGCCACTGCCGGAGCTGACAGCCGTCGCGGAACGCCACAGCGCCATCATGATGGTGGACGACGCGCATGCCTCCGGCGTTCTCGGGCGTGCAGGGCGCGGCACCATCGATCATTTCGGATTACACGGCAGGGTCCACGTGCAGGTCGGTACGCTTTCGAAAGCGGTCGGCGTGCTGGGAGGATACGTGTGCGGCAGCCGCGATCTCATCGACTTCCTTTATCACCGCGCGCGTCCGTTTTTATTCTCGACCTCGCATCCTCCGGCCGTAGCGGCGGCGTGCATGGCGGCCTTCGAGATCATGGAGAACGAGCCGGAACGGATCGAGGCGCTCTGGGATAACACAAAGTACTTCCAGGCAGCGCTCGCTTCCGCCGGGTTTGACACGGGCGCGAGCGAAACTCCCATCACTCCCATCCTGGTGGGCGAAGCGAAAACCGCGCACGCATTCTCGCGAGCGCTGTTTGAGGAGGGGCTGTTTGCGACAGGTATCGGCTATCCCACCGTGCCCGAAGGGAAGGCCCGCATACGCACCATCGTGACGGCTACTCACACGCGGGAACAGTTGGACCGGGCGGTGGAGATATTGGCTCGCGTCGCACGCCGTATGAACATACTGCGCGCGCCGCTTCCGGCAGCCTAGCACCGTACAGTTCGGCGCTTCAGGCTGATCCAATATAAACATTCTCTTTAATAGATGTTTTTTATGGATGTCATGGTACTGTAGCAAGCCGCGGCTACGCTGTAGGCAGGTATGAAGTGCGACCTGCATGTCCACACGGTGCACTCGGGAATGTGCACGGTGCCCCTGGCGAGGATGTTCTGCCGGGAAAGCTACACGCAGCCCAACGCGGCTTACGGGAAATTGAAGCGTTTGGGCATGGATCTGGTTACGATCACGGATCATAATTCGATCGGTGCCTGCGAAGTTCTTCGTTCCCATCCCGATTTCTTCCTCAGCGAGGAAGTAACCTGCCAGATGCCTGGCGGCCGCGAATTGCATATCGGCGTCTACGATTTGAACGAGCGGCAGCACATCGAGATCCACAGGCGGGCCTCCGATATCTTTTCGCTGGTCTCGTATCTGCGTGAGCAGAACCTGTTTTTCAGCGTAAATCACGTATTTTCGCGCTTGACAGGGCAGCGCGACACCGCCGATTTCGACCTGTTCGACCGCTTTTTCCCGGCCGTTGAGATCCTCAACGGAGCGATCCTGCCGGTGGCAAACCGGAACGCGGAGTTGCTGGCACGCCGGATGGGCAAGTCCGGCACGGGCGGCAGCGACGCTCACACGCTGGCCGGAGTAGGTTCGGTTTATACGGAGGTTCCCGGCGCACGGTCGAAGAGCGAGTTCTTCCAGGGGCTGCGGCTGGGACACAGCATCGTACGGGGTAAGCACGGCGGTTTTTTCAAGTTGACTGCGGACGTGTTTCAGATCTGTTGCGAAATGATGGCCGAGCGGCCGTGGACAAGGCTGACAGCGCCGGTGCTGGCGGCGCTTCCGGGAGTCCTGTTGCTGAACTATCTGGCGGAAACGCATTTCGCCTGTGATCTGCAGCGCCGTTTAGAGCGCGCATGGATGTCCCCGAACAGCGCGGTGCCGGTGGGCGCCGGAACTCTGCCGGAGTCTGTATGACCACGCATCAGACCATCCTGTCCTTCATCGTTTCCAAGGATCACAGTTTGATGCGCCAGGTGAACCACTGGAGCGCACCTCAGTGGATTCGTGTGTGGATGATCTGCGCCACGCGTGGAGGAGACGGTTGGGTCTGGTACGCGCTCGGGCTCGTGATCCTGCTTTTCGGAGGGCCGGAACGATTCCTGGCAGTGGGCGCCGCCTGCTTGGCGTCCGCTACAGGAATCGTTCTGTTTTTGAAGCTGAAGAAGATCACCGGACGAAAACGGCCATGCATGCTGGAGCCGCATTGCTGGGCGAAACTGCTCCCGCCGGACCAGTTCTCGTTTCCCTCCGGCCATACCATTACTGCCTTCGCGATATCGGTGCCGTTGTCGTTATTCTTTCCCGCGTTGCTCGTAGGCTTGCTCTTCTGCGCGCTGAGCATCGCCGCATCCCGCATTCTGCTGGGCATGCACTTTCTGAGCGACGTAGTCGCCGGGGCCGTCATCGGCGCGTCGTTAGGTTATTCCTCATTCCTGCTTTTCGCCGCTTTCCAGGGCGGCCGTCCGGTGTGAGGACAGGATATCCGTCTTTAGCGCTTCCCGCAGCACTTCTGAAGGTTGGGGGAACTCCCGCGAGAGAAAGCGCCTTTGCCAGCCCGGCACAAGCCGGTCCATCAGGACGAACAGCTTGAGCCCGTGATTCTCCGACCAGGAATCGCCGGCGGTTTGCAGCACCTGAAAAAGAGTCTGATGCCAGGGTTCATCCTGCGGTGCACGATCTCGCGCGACCTGGTAGTGCACCCACATTCCAAGACCTTCCATCGAGAGAAAGATGTCTTCCAGATCGGCATAGAATCTTCTCGTTCCGCTAAAGAACCGCTCCCTGCGCCGCTGGCCGGCTGACAACGCTTCGGCCAGCGCCTCGCGGCACAAAGAGAGATCATGCGCAAAAACCGCGCGGGAGAGATGGCGGCGCTCCTCTTCGTACATCTTTGCGTATTCGCGGTTCTTGCCAAACGTGTTCTCGATGATATCGTCGTCGATATCGTCCGGGAGTTGGTACCGTGTCCGCAGGCGTTTAATGTGCTTCGCCGCATGTACGATTTGGCGCGTATGGGCCAGTTCATGTTGCGATAGGCCGAGAAACAATTCGTCCGGCACGGGAGCCGGACCGGCGCCGGAGTGTTTCCGGTAGAACGCGGGCAGTGGCATAGTAACGAACGGCTTCTGGTCGCCTGCATACAACATCGTGAATGCTTTGGAGGTTACAGACAGTGCCTGTCCATCGGGAATCCAGAGGCCGCCGCGATGCCTCACCTCGACAAGCGGATAGGTGCGCCCCGAGAATGTCAGGAACGAAGGCACCTTGCGGTGAGAGGGTAGCAGCCGCTTCTCCGGATTCAAATGCAGCGCGCGATTCTCGTCGTAGAAGATGATCCATGGCAGCGGCCCGGCGGAAACCTGAAGGTGGCGGCTGCAGGTTGTTTCCCAATAATCGAGTACCGATTGCATCCAGGCCAGCGTCTGGCGGTCGAGTTCCCCTACCGGGGGCGGGGTGGCACCGGCAAGCGTACCGCAGGCAAGAATCCTGCAAAACACTTTGACAAAGTGCGACACGGCTTGCGGTAATTAAACCATAACAGGACCTCTGTGGTGGGCGTCTATACTTCACTGCCATGCCCTCTCCCCAAGCACGCAAGATACTTCTGTCACGAAAGTGGCTGATTGCGTTCACCGTCGTAGCATTGGTCCTGCTCACTTTCCTCGCCGCTTTGTTTCACGCGGCCTCTTCGCTTTCACGCGATTACGTGGTAGAGGCGCTGTCGGAAAAATACCAGAGCGATGTGGAACTGGAGGAGCTGAACCTCTCTCTGCTTCCCTCCATCAGGGCGACCGGCCATAGGCTCTCGTTCCGTCACAAAGGCCGAACCGACGTTCCGCCGCTCATCGAGATACAGGAGTTCCGGGTGCAAGCGGGCATCATCGGACTCCTGCGGAGCACCAAACGGGTATCGAAAGTGGAGCTGATCGGCATGAAAATCAACGTTCCGCCTCGCCGGGAAGACAAGGCGGAGAGCGAGGAGCCGAAAGAGAAGAAATCGGGCGGCATTAAGACACGGTTCGTGATCGAAGAGATCGTTGCCGATGGCACAGCGCTGCACATCCTGCCGAAGGACTCATGGAAAGAGCCTCTGGTTTTCGATATCAAGCGGCTTACGCTGACTTCAGTAGGTATCGACCGGCCCATGGAGTTTCGTGCCGGACTCACCAACGCCAAGCCGCCGGGCGATATCGAGAGCACCGGAGAGTTCGGGCCCTGGGTGGCCGGAGACCCCGGGTTAACTCCTGTCTCCGGGAAATACACGTTCGAGAACGCGAACCTGGGGGTGTTCAAGGGAATCGGCGGCACGCTGTCTTCCGTGGGCAAATATAAGGGAGCCCTGGCGCGCATCGAAGTGGAGGGGACCACAGACACACCGGATTTCGTCGTGGACACCGCGGGCAACCCCGTGCATCTGAAGACCTCGTTTCACGCCATTGTGGACGGCACGAACGGAGATACCAAACTCCAGCCGGTGAACGCGGAATTTCTGAAAACGTCTGTTGTTGCGCGGGGAGGCGTGGAAGGAAAGGCCGGGCAGAAGGGCAAGACCGTCGCGCTCGATGTTCAGGTCTCAGAAGGGCGCATCGAGGATCTATTGGAACTGGCGGTCAAATCCGACGAGCCGGTCGTTACCGGAGCCATCCGTTTCACGACCGCGTTTGAGCTGCCGCCGGGCGACCAGGCGGTGATGGACAAGCTCAGGCTGAAAGGGCGCTTCGGGGTCGAGGCCGCCGAGTTCAGCAGTTCCAAGGTACAGGAGAAGATCGACGAGCTCAGCAACAGGGCGCGGGGCGAGCCGGAACGCGGAAGCACGGGCGAAGTGGAGTCGGATCTGAAAGGCAATTTCACCCTCGCGAATGGCATGATTACGCTCTCCGGATTGTCGTTCTCCATTCCGGGCGCCACGGTTCATCTGAACGGCACTTACGGTCTGCGCGGCGAGGAGATAAACTTCCGGGGTACGGTCCGGATGCAGGCGAAGGTTTCGGAAACGACCACCGGTGTCAAATCGTTCTTCCTGAAACTGGCAGACCCGTTCTTCAAGAAGAAAGGCGCCGGGGCGGTGATACCGATCAAGATCGGCGGGACGCGGAAGAATCCGTCGTTCGGACTCGATGCGGGCCGCGTGATCGGTGGCAAGTAATTTTATACGGGTTTGCCGACCGGGCCGGGGCCGTAATCGTGCAGGGCCTCTTTGATGCTGAGTCCGGCAATTTCAATGCGTGCCAGGTCTGTTGTGCCGATGCCTTTCGCCTCGGCCAGTTTCAAGGTATTATCGCCGCGCACAAAGGGCTTGGTTCCCCGTTCGGCTTTCGGGTCGTAGCCCATCACGGCCATCGATACGGCGTCGACGCACACCGGGTTCTTGCCGCACAACAGCAGACCCGGTTTGATGATTTGCACTCCGGGATTCCACGCGCCTTCTCCGCCGCGGATCGATTCCACGCCGTCGACGATGGAAAGATCGATGGGCCGTACGGCGACAAGGTCGGCCGTTACGCGAGGGACGCGATAGCCGGGATCGCGAGGAGAATCCGGATGAAGCTCCTGGTCCACTCCCTTGGGTGGCGTTTTCGTACCCGAGTGGCACACGGGTCCGCGCTCCTGTTGGGGATTTTCATTCCCCTCTCCTCCCGCATCTCCGCCGTATAGGGAACACGGTGTGTTGCCGAAGTTATTCTTCATCGCCATGGTGACACCGGCAATCCAGTGGTTCTTCAGCTTCGACAGCGAGGCATAGACATCGCAATCCACAAAGGAGTGGTTCAGGTGATAGGCCGGGAAAACGTAACCACCACCCGGCACTGCGATGCGGACGTAGTTGGCGGCCTGTCCCTTGTTCTGCACGTTTTCCCATTCCACCTTGCACCCGGCGTTGTTGATGGCCTGGATATCGAGGCCGTATCGCGCCCATAGATCCAAGTCCTGGCGGGCCGGGAAAAAGCTTTCGATCAGCCTCACACGCCGCGCGCCGGCGCGCGCGAGAAGATGCACCAGGGCGAGCACGGTATCCGGATTGTTACGGTAGGGAAGATCCGCACGCTCGGGAAAGCGAGTGGGGTTGCCCGTGAGGTTCAGCTTCACCGCGACCGTCTTGCCTTTTACGAGCGAGCCGATGCCGCCGATCTGGTCGAACATGCGCGCCATCCTGGATTCGAGGCCGTCGCTGTAAGTGCGGCAGCGCGCAATGGCGACCGCTGCCGCCGGGGCGGAAAACGCCGGCTTTGACAGGGCCACCGCCGCGCCGGCCGCCAGCAACTCACGTCGAGTCATGACCGTATTCATTGTCGTGTTCTCCCCTCCAGGTTACTTATTTATGAGGTGCTTGTCCGCAAAGTTCAGATATTGCTCCCAATCATAATCCGTCACATCATGCTTCCCGGATCGGACATGATATCCGACCGTGTCCATCACGGGGTGGTTCACGGGCGGCATCTCGTCTACCCCCAATCCGGAAGCGCCAAATAGCTTGTAGACCGGCTCGGCGTACCTTGCGCTCAGGAACTCACCTTTGGGATCAGCCCAGCGGTCTTCTTCGGCGCTTGCCACATAGACCGGGCGGGGCGCGATCAGCGCGATGAGCATGTGTTGGTCGAAAGGCAGCGCGTTTTCGTTTCCGTTATAGCGATTGAAATTGTCCGCGAACCAGTGCGGAAAAGCTGTATTGATGATATGGACGGTCTCTCCGAATTGCCTGCGGCTCAAGGCCGCGCCGCCGCAGCCCGAGTCGTTGGAGATGACGAGAGCGAAGCGCGTGTCCAGAGCGCCAGCCCAAAGTGCGGTCTTGCCCAGGCGCGAATGGCCCAGTACGGCCACGCGGCGCGCGTCGATGTCCTTGTCGGTTTCAATGTAATCGAGCGCCCGGCTCAACCCCCAAGCCCAGGCACCAATGGAGCCCCACTCGTCGGGGCCAGGCTTGGTTTGTCCGGGCCGGTAGAACATGGGTTGGACGCCGTTCTGGAACCCGTCGTCAAAATCCGGGTCGAGATCGCCGTAATAGATCGTAGCCAGGCCATAACCGCGCGCCAGAATCTTGTCGACGGGCCAGCGGCTTTGAGCCGCGCCCCGGGATTGCTCCGTCGCACGATGATTCACAACGCCGGTCTTGGGGTTTGGCCGCATCCACGCCGTCGAGAGTGTAATGCCGGCGTCGGGATGAATGGCGTGATTGCCCTGAAAGTTGAGTCCTATAAAAAGCGGCACCGGCTTGGCGGCATTCTTCGGCAAATAGAGCAGCATGTCCATCTTCGGCCCGTTCTTCTGGCGCGAGAAATAGACCCTCACCTGTTTGCGAATCGCACTGCCGCCGAGCGCATTGCGATCGATGGATTGCGGCTCGAAGTACATATCCCGCGGCTTGCCCGGGCTGTATCCGAACATCTCGGATTCAAACAGCCGCAGGATTTCGGGGCGGCGCACGTTGTTCCAGGTTTCGGCATCCTGCACCACTTCGCCATCCAGGGTCAGCAGCGGGTCCGGGAGGATGTAAGCCGGTACCTTTGATTCTTCGTAATTGACATCATGGCGCTGCGCCCAGGCCGGCCAGGCGAAAAGGAACAGGGCGGCAGGCGCTATTCGAACAGACATTCTCACTTGCACACCCTTAACTTACAGGATTCTTCCGCGCCGTGCCGCACAGGGAGTAACCCGTGGCGAGCCGCGGCCGGAGTGGTACAAATGATTTTGACCATGATGATGCGGTGCTTCCTCTTTCTCGTTCCTGCTTTTGCTTTCATCCTATGCCCGTCTGCCCAGCCAAAGGATGTCGAGCGGCATCACGTCGCAAATCTCGATTCCTCCCCACAGCAGTACAACCTGCGCCTTGAAGGCACGGTAGATGCGGCCAACACGCGCGACCCCATCGTATACGCGGCATGGAATCAGGTCTTCGATCCCATGCGGTCCGTGAAAGTCGAGAACACGGGCGATACGGATGTAATCAACCCATGGATCACCGTGAACGGCAAGCGCGACTGGCGAACCACCAAAGCCATTGCGGAGGAAGCGCTGCGCACCTATGGCGACCCGGCGACGATGAGCGACGGCGAGAAGGCGCGCGCCATCTGGGAATTCCTTCGCCGCAACCGCTTTCACGCGACCACGGGAGATTTCGAAGTGCGCGATCCCGTGAAGATGTTGAATGTCTACGGCTTCTCACTTTGCGGCGACAACGCGCCGGCGTTGATGGACCTGTGGCGCTCCGCCGGACTGAAGACGCGGCGTGGATTTCCCATCGGCCACTGCGTGGCGGAAGCCTGGTACGACGGCGCCTGGCACATGTTGGATGCGGACGAGTCGATCATTTTTCTCGATCGCGACAATCGGACCATCGCGAGTGAAAGAGCGGTGGCTCGCGATCACGATCTCTCTAAGCGGGCTTATGAGGACGAGTATCTGCCGACCCTTTACAACTACGATGGCACGCGCTCGGGTGACTACCCGGCACACACCGCGCACTCGATGAACTTCACGCTGCGGCCGGGAGAGTCACTGGAGTGGCGCTGGGGGCAGGGCAGCAAACATCACTATGCGCCCAACCCGGTCTTGTTTTTGCTCAAGAGTTCGAACCTGAACGAATGGGGGCCGAAGGCCTGGGCCACGTTGCGCAATGGCAAATGGGCCTACACCCCACCGCTGACGAAACCGGCGGGACGGAAAGGAGCCGAGGCCCGGAACATCCGTTGGCTGGAAGGCGCGGGCGGGCTGGCGGCCATTCCGCAAGCGGCAGGCGAGCTTGCAGCGCTCACCTGGGAGATGCAAACTCCGTACGTGATGGTGGGCGGCCGGCTCAGGGCCCGTACCAGGCTTCAGGCGGACGACTTGGTTGTATTCTCGTTTTCACAGGATGGCAGCACGTGGCGGGAGATCGTCCGCAACCAATCGCAGGTTGACGCCAGCCTGGACGCCTTCTTCCCCTCTCCGGGTGTAGCGCATTACCGGTATTTCATTCGTGCGGAGTTCCGTGCGGCGAGCGATCCCGAGGCGGTGGGTCTGGAGTCCATTACGATCGAAAACGATCTGCAAATGGCGCCGCTGGCGATGCCCTCTCTCGAACTCGGCGACAATCGCATTCTCTATAGGGACGAGACCGGTGGGCCGCGCGCGGTCCGCGCAACCTTCGAATGGGTGGAGCGTTCCAGCTTGAAACCGCCGGACGCCCCCGCTACGCCGGTTTTTCCAAAGGACGGCGCGGAGGTAGAGGGCACGGCCGTTGTGTTTGAATGGACGAAGCCACCCTCCAGCGAAGAGCGTCCTGTAGCGGACTACCATTTCGAATTGAGCGACGAACCGGAAATGCGGTGGGCGCTCTCGCCGGCTTTCGACGTGCTGATCTCCAAGACAAAAGGCAAGGGTGGGACACGGTTTGCCCTGCCCACGGCTGGGCTGCTGAATCCAGGACAGACTTACTACTGGCGTGTGCGGGCGAAATCGGAAGAAGGCGTTTGGGGCGCCTGGAGCAAGACCTGGAGCTTCGTACCGCAAGGGCCGGGCATTCCATTGCTCCCGCGCCTGGAGGAGCGCGATCCCGACGCCTGGACGCTCGCCTGGGATGCCAGCCCACACGGCCGTAAGCCTGCGCGTTTCCGCGTGTACGCGAGCGACGAGAAAGGCTTCACGGTCAGCGACCGGCCGTACGAAGTCGCAGTGGGCAATCAGAAGGAACGCGGACTCTACCCGGGGAAGAAGCAGGTAACATTCCCGGCGAACTTCGTCGCGGAGACTGGGGAGCCGTTTCTTCGAATCGATCCGGCCCGCGCCTACTACCGCGTAGTCGCGGTGGACGAACGCGGTAATGTGAGCGGCTCATCCGATTTCGTCGAAGCGCCGCGGCCGTGGATTTTCAGCCAGCCCCGGATGGAAGCGACCATAGGCGAACCATACCGGTACGAAGTGAAAACCATACGGTCCATCGGCGATCTCTCCTACCGCGATTTCGGCCCCGGCCAATCGTACCAGGCGGCGTATTGGGATGCGGAGAAGCCGGAGTTCTCCATTGAAACAGAGATGCCGCGCTGCGGAAACTTCGACGCGAAATGGCTGAAGATCGATCCGGATACCGGGGTGTTGAGCGGAACGCCGGCAGCGGCCGATACCGGCGAATACCAGATCAACGTACGGGTGCGCGTGAACGGAAAAGAGCACGTGCAGAGTTTTCCGCTCAAAGTGAACCGCTGAACTATGCCTGCGAATACTTGCGGATGATCTCCCCGAGTCTGCGCGTGAGGCGGGGAACGGCTGAAACGGCGCTTTCCCTTGCTTCGTACTCCAGCGCCAGGTATCCGCGGTAGTTGGCGTTGGCAAGCATTTGCACAATGCGATCCCAGTCCTGCGGCCCGCGCGTCCCGTCTTCCAGGCGCTGTTCCACTTTCACCTGAACGTTCACCGCGTAGGGAATCGACATTTCGATTTGAGGCAGCACGTTCCGGTTGAAATTGCCGGTATCGAGGTTAATGCCGAGCCAGGGCGAATCCACCTGCTTCACGATCTGTATGATGCGCTCCGCGCGTTCGGTAATGCCGCCGTGGTTTTCAAGGCCGAGGATCACGCCGCGCGAGCCGGCATACTCGACGCACGGCTTCAGCGTTTCCACGGCCCATTGCGCCGCCTGATCTTCCATCGAGCCTTTCGGCACGGTGCCGCCGAACACGCGGATGTGTCCCGCGCCGAGCTTGGCGGCGACGTCTACCCACTTGCGCACCTCGGTGATTTCCTTGTCGCGCACGGCTCCGGACGGGCGGCACATGTCGGTGCGGATGGAGATGCTATAAATCTCCACCGCATTCTTGAATGCGAGCCGCTTCAGGGGAAACAAAAAACTGTCCGGAGCATCCGGAGGGAACCAGTAGACGGTGAGGTCGAGCCCCTCCGCTCCTGTTTCGACAGCCACCCGGACGAGGTCGCTGTAGCTCATGCTCTGGCTCTTCAGCTCCTCGCGGTAAGAGTATGCGCAAATGGCATTCCGCAGGCGTGCCTTTCCAGGTACCTGTTCATCGGCCGCCCGAAGGAGGGGAGCGGCGGCCAGCGCGGGGAGGGAACACAACAAGTCTCGACGGTTCATCATCCGCCATCATACAGCAGGAAAAAGATCAGGCGCCCGGTTCGAAGATCTTCTCCGCGTATTGGCGGCTTTCCTTCAGGTTGTCTTCGAGAGACCGTGTCTTGCGGGTTTCCGCCACATATGCGAGTTCCACGACCAGGTAGCCGCGGTATGCCGTTGCTTTGAGATAATCCGCCACGTTCTGGTAATCGATATCTCCCGGTCCGAAGGCCTCGGTCCAGACACCGTTGACGGAATTCCGCAAGTGGAGGCTCGCAAGGCGGCGCCGTCCTTCCTCGAGGATCGTCATCGGATCCTGCTTGCCGCGGAGCACCCAGTCCACATCCACGCAGAAGGAGACGGTCGCGGAGTTTGTGTTTGCCAGCAGGTGGCGCCACTCCCGCGCGTTCTCGGCCATTTCCGGCGCGTGCTGGTGCAGGAAGAGATGCATGTGGCGTAACGCCAGTTCTTCAGCGAGCTGGTCGATGTAGTAGGCTTGCGTTTTGAGTTCGGCGTCCGACTTCCGCTGTCCACCCGGCTTGGGGCTTGCGTTGAAATTCACAGCCGTGGCGCCGGCGATCTTAGCGGCTTCCGCCACTTTTAGCGTTTCCGCCCAGGTGGCTTCGGCCAGTTCGCGCATATGCATGGGACCGCCGTTGTACACGATGGGCACTTCGAGCTTATGCCGCCGCAGCCGTCTGGCTGTCTCATCGGCCAGTTCAGGCTTGAAAAACGAGGCATCCAACTCCAGACGCTGGAATCCCGCCCGTGCCGTGCCGGAGAATATTCTTTCGAGGTTGTCGGAGACTGGTTTTTTTTCGGCGCTCAATTGCTGCATCCACACATAGACCTGTGAGGCAAGCATGGGCGCATACCCGGTTTCCTGGGCAAGGGCGGCAGCCGGCAATCCCGCCAGAAATTCCCTTCTACTGAGGGCCACTGTGGGAACTATAGCATGAGCAAGCTAGGTGAATGGATGTGTTGAGGAGCGTACTCGGCCGGTGATTCTGTTCTGGGCATTGGTGATTCCGGCGCTGTTACTGAGCGTTCTCGCTTACAGGGGCGAAGCGGCTCGCATTCGCTATATCAAGCGGATCTTATCGGAACCTGACACCGGCGAATTTCCGCCGGTGACGGTCATTGTCCCCGTCAAAGGAGAGGATGAAGGTCTAAGAGAAAATCTCGCTTCGCTCGCCGCGCTCGATTACCCCGATTACGAGCTGATTATCGCGGCGCGGACGCCGGGGGATGTTCCCGGCGGTGTATTGCCGCCGAAGGCGAAAGTGGTCTATGCGCGCGCGGCTCCGTTCCGAGCCGCGACCGTGAGGGAGCGGGGGCTGCCAGGCGAGGACAGCTCCGAGAAGATTGGAAATCTGCTGGCCGCTGTCGCGGCGTCGCGGGCGGAATCCGGGATCTACGCCTTTGCCGATTCGGATGGCCGCGTACGCCCCGGCTGGCTTCGCGCGCTCGCCGCTCCGCTGCGGCGAAAAGAAGTGGGAGCGTCGACGGGTTACCGCTGGTACATTCCCCGCCACCCGGATTTCTGGTCGCTGCTGCGCGGCGCGTGGAACGCTGTGATTGCGGGCTCGTTCGGTCCCGGACCGAATGGATTTCTGTGGGGCGGCGCGATGGCGATTCGCAAACAGGTATTCGAAGAAGCCCGTGTGGCGGAATACTGGGCCGGCGCCCTGAGTGACGACTATCAGCTTGCCAGGGCCGTGCTGGACGCAGGACTCGAAATCGCATACGCGCCGGGGGCCATGGTTGCGAGCGTCGATCGCATCGGGCCGCGCGAGCTTTTCAGTTGGGTGCGGCGCCAGATGGTCCTCACCAGGGTCCACGCGCCCCGGTTGTGGAGGACGGCTTTATTAGCACATGTGATCTATTGCGGCGCGATGTTGGCGTGCGCCGCGGCCGCGTTGGCGGGATGGATGCCGGCCATTCTGCTGCTAGGCGCCCAAATCGGACTTGGAATGGGAAAGGCGTTGGTCAGGTCCCGCACCGTGCGCCTTTGCTTTCCCGAGCACAGAGACTGGTTCCGGCGATATGCGTGGATGGAAGTGATGCTCGCGCCGGCCGCCACCTGGTTGTGGCTGTGTTCCCTGCTGGCTTCTGCGGCGGGCAACACGATTGAGTGGCGCGGGCGAACGTATCGTCTGGAACGGCCGCCGAGGCGCGCTCGCACGACTGAAATGTGAGGGGCAGCCGCCCTCTGTTCGGCAGCGATGTCCTTCTGGAACTGGCCAACTGCATGATATTATCCAGAATCAGGTCTGAAAGTGTTGATTACTCTCGCTCACCGTCATCTGCTTCGTGCGCTCATCCCCTCTCTGATCGTGGCCGCCGCCTTCTCGCAGACCACCCCTCTTCCCTTTAAGCCGGTTGCGTTCGAATATAGCAAGACATTGGATCGTCTGATCCTGATTTCCTCTAACCCGAACCGGCTGCACATCTACGACCCCTCCACATCCCAGACGGTATCTGTAACGCTTGCCCAGCCGCCATTATCGCTTTCGGTCAGCCCCGATGGGCTGCGCGCGGCTGTTGCACACGACGGACTGATCTCGTACGCCGATCTGGAAAAAGGCACGCTGCTGAAAACGTTCAATGTTCCGGCAGTGATAACCGGCATCGTCGTGACTTCCTCTTGGATCTACACTGTTGGTAACTACTATGCCTCCCTGTCCTCGGTCAACATCGCTAGCGGCGAGGTGATCCCCAACAGCGCCGTGTTCTCCATGACCGCCGGAAAGTTCAACCCCACCGTGAATGCCATCTATGGCACGCGGGACGGCACATCGCCCAATGACGTCGAAAGTGGGATATTTCGACAGGCCCTGTAAAGGCCCAAACCGATTCCCCTTACCATGGCGACTACTGCATCTACGGACCGGTATGGTTTTCGTCGGATTGGAACCGCATTTACACCGGCTGCGGGACCGTTTTTCGCGCTTCCACGGATTCAAAGCTTGACATGTATTACATGTCCTCCATACCCGGCGTCAGCCAGATCGGGTCTTTGGACGAGTCCGCCGCGCTTCAGAAGATTGCGCTGCTCCTCCGCAGCCGGTCGAGCTATTCGGATCGGGTAGATGAAAGCATAGTCCAGATCTTCGAGAGTTCCTATCTGTTGCCGGTGGGCCAGTTCACGCTTGCCGGGTTTGACGCTGGCGGTAAAACGTATGCCCCGCACGGACGAGCAGTTTTCTTCCGAGCCGATTCGACCGAACTTATCGTGGTCAAGCAGGCCGACTCCTCTTCCGGAATTCTGAACGACTACGCCGTGGAGCGCATTCCGCTGAGCGCCAGGGGGGGAGTGTGGCGCGGCGTTCGCTACGAGTTCGATCGACGTGCCGGCGGAGGGGACTTCCGGTTCGGTGAAGATCAATGCCCCGGCGAGCTGTGTATACCAGGCGATGAGCCTCGTGCCGTGGGTCACCATTGTGTCGGGTGGTCTTGGCTCCGGAAATGGTACGCTGCAGTGGGCGGTAGCTGCCAACGCCGATTCGATCTCACGGACCGGCACGATTATCGTTCCGGGTCGGATATTCACTATTACGCAGGCGGCTGTGTCGTCCTCGAATCCCTCGTCGCTCTATATTCCGGGATATTACGCGGTCGACGCCGCCTACGCCAAGCCAATCGATAAGCTGGTGCTCGTTTCGGCCAACCCCAACCAACTCCATATCTTCGATCCCGCGGCTCGCAGGGATACCGTCGTGCAGCTCAATGCGCCCCCGCTGAGTCTTTCGGTGCGGCCGGACGGCGTCCAGGCGGCAGTCGGCCACGACGGCTGGGTCACGCTAGTCGACCTCAACACCGCGGCAATACTGAACGTCATCAGTGTGCCAACGGATGTGCACAGCCTCATCCTCGCTGGAAACGGTTACGCGTACCTCTTCCCCCAGCAGGAATGGGGCGACCTGTTTTCACTCGAACTCAGTAGCGGCCAAATTGCCCGAACGAGCGCGATCTACAACGGCCGTGAGCCGCGCCTTCATGTGAACGGAAAGAACATATACGTCGGCGGGCAGTGGCAATCAAAGTGGGATATATCGGGCGGGGTTGCGAAGCTGGTGAACGGCTGGCCGAGCTCGGGGTGTGGCAAACTCTGGCTAACGGAAGACGGACGCCGTTTCTTCGGAGATTGCGGCAAGGCCTATACAACGTCTGAAGTGCCGGCTCAAGATTATCAATACAATGGGTCGCTCTCGAACGCGACTCGGATAGTCTGGCTCGATGAATCGGCGAAAGCAGCTACAATAGCTGCCATTCCGTCCGCGGGTCCAGCCTACAGCTCCAGCGCGAAGTCGATTGACGATACTCAGGTGCAGCTCTATGGCGACGCCTATCTCGGATACCTCGGCGCGATTCCTCTGCCGAAGTTTATCGTGGGAGGCACGGCGTTCCCTGCTCATGGGCGCTACGTGTTCTGGAACCAGTCCGGCACCGGGTTATACGCCGTCGTTCAGGCGGATAGCAAGGCACTGCTAACAGGCGGCACCGCCATCACCGAACTCTCAGTCTCCGATGCGAGACAGGTTGCCGTGAAGAGTGTGGTCAACAGCGCGTCGCAGTCGGAGGGGCGGATCGCTCCGGGTGAACTGATCTCGATCTACGGAACCGGCATGGGGCCGCAAACCGGCGCCTCGTTTGCGCTCGATCCGGTAAGCGGCAAGGCCAACACCAGCCTGGCCGGGACCGAAGTCTACATCAACGGTTTGGCTGCCCCGATCCTCTATGCGTCCGATACGCAAGTGAACGCGATCGTTCCCTTCGCGGCCCCGGTGTCAGGCCAGGTTATTCTACAGGTCGGCACCCAAGGGATTCTATCCGAGGGTGTCACGGTTACGATGACGGCCGCCGCGCCAGGCGTCTTTACTATGAATGGTAGCGGTTCCGGACAGGCCGTTGCCGTGAATCTCGACGGCACGCTCTGCGATTCCGCTCATCCCGCCGCGGCCGGGTCCTATATCACCGTGTACTTTACGGGCGGCGGCTCAACGACACCAGTGGGGTCAACGGGATCGGTAGCAGGGCTGGCCCTAAAGCGGTTATCCCAGACTGCCCTCGCTACGGTTGCGGATATACCGGCGACAGTGAGTTTCGCCGGTGCCGCGCCCACCCTCCTGGAGGGTGTGAATCAACTAAATATAAAGCTGAGCGAGGAGACTCCACCAGGACTGGCTCAACCTTTGATTGTGACTGTCGGGAACAACAGCAGTCCAGCGTCTGCGACGATTGCCGTCAAATGAACTGATGCCCAAGTTGGCCGCCGCGGCGCGCCCGCCTTGCCACTCCTGGGACCGGATGCCATAATCAGACCTTAAGAGGGCGCGGTAAACCTAATGAGAACGCAGTGGATTGAAAAGCGTAAAAACGATGCTGTGCGCACGCAGATGCACTATGCGCGGCGCGGCATTCTGACCGAGGAAATGGAGTACGTCGCTCGCAAAGAGCGGCTCTCGCCGGAAGTGGTTCGCGAGGAGGTTGCAAAGGGGAGGATGATCATCCCCGCCAACATCAACCACCGGAATCTCGAACCGATGTGCATCGGGATCGCGTCAAAATGCAAGATCAACGCGAATATCGGAAATTCGGCCACTACGTCGAACATCGACGAAGAACTCGAGAAACTCCGCTACGCGGTGAAGTACGGCTCCGATACGGTAATGGATCTTTCAACGGGCGGAGACATTCCGGCCATCCGGCGGGCCATCATCGACAACTCTCCCGTGCCCATCGGCACCGTGCCGATTTATGAGGCGCTGACACGAGTGAGGCGAATCGAGGATCTCACGCCGCAGGTGATGCTGGAGGTGATTGAAGAACAGGCCGGGCAGGGCGTCGATTATATGACGATCCATGCCGGCGTGCTCGTGCAGCACATCCCTCTGACAACGCGGCGAGTGACGGGCATCGTCAGCCGCGGCGGATCGATTCTGGCCGAATGGATGGTCAAGAATCACAAGCAGAACTTTCTGTACGAGCATTTCGACGAGATTTGCAAAATCTTTCAGAAGCATGACGTAAGCTTTTCGCTCGGAGACGGGCTGCGGCCCGGTTCCTTAGCCGATGCCAGCGATGAAGCGCAGTTCGCGGAATTGAAAACGCTCGGGGAATTGACCCGGCGGGCCTGGGAATACGATATTCAGGTGATGATTGAAGGTCCTGGGCATATCCCTATGGACCAAATAGAGTTACAGGTTGATAAAGAGCGCGAGCTGTGTTACGACGCGCCTTTCTACACGCTGGGGCCGCTGGTCACGGATTTCGCGCCGGGCTACGATCACATCACCTCGGCCATCGGTGCGGCCATGATCGGCTGGTACGGTGCGTCGATGCTCTGTTATGTGACGCCCAAGGAGCATCTGGGTCTTCCCAACCGGGAGGATGTAAAGGCCGGCATCATAGCGTATAAGATTGCTGCGCACGCCGCCGATGTCGCGCGCCATCGCCCCGGGGCACGGGACCGCGACGATGAACTTTCCCGCGCGCGCTACGCATTCGACTGGAACCGTCAGTTTGAACTGGCGCTGGATCCCGAAACGGCTCGTGCCATGCATGACGAGACGCTTCCCGAAGAAGGCTTCAAGGAAGCGCACTTCTGTTCCATGTGCGGCCCGAAGTTCTGCTCCATGAACATTTCGTCGAAGGTGGAGGATTTCACCGCCGCGGACGCGGAAGCGGTACTTTCCGGGCAGCCGAACCGCGAACTGGTAAACCTGTCGGGCGACTAGGACGCCGTGTACGAGCTGATACGCGGGGCGGCCGGCGACCGGGTGCTTTTTCTGTCGCTGCCTGAAGACACAGGTCTGATTGCGCGGCTTGCGGGAGAAGCGGTTCGGGGCCTTCTATTCGCCCTGGGCGCCGACGAGGCGGTATACGCGGCGCGGATTGACTTTCGCGATTTCCAGAACGTGATGTTTGCACCCGGCGAACCGGACGTCATCCCTTGGCAGGACGCCTTCTTCACGATTGCGATCGACAGTTCCTGCGAGTGGAGGGATGCTGCGGCAACCGTCCGCGAGCTGGCCAGAGTGCTTGCCGGCGATGGTGTGGCTTATCTCAAAGCCGATGAGCGGCTGAAAACGGAACTGGAAGCCGGAGGATTTCTCGAAGTGGATTCGGGCGGGGAACTCCGCAAGTTCCGGAAGCTTACTTCCTGATCAGGAAGACCGCGGTTTCCGCCATCAGATTCGGCCACAGAGTACCGGTGCGGTTACCCGCCAGGAAAATGCGGCGCTCCACGTTCCATTTTTCCTGCCGTGCCAATTCCTCGAAATCGTGGACCGTGAGATAGTGTATGTTCGG
>DASTMK010000475.1:0-18260 GCA_035714225.1 Bryobacteraceae bacterium
AGGCACGCTAGATCGCTCCTTTTCACCCTGCTCTGGAATCAGCCCGCCATTTCGTGGGCGGATTCCCTGATGTCGCAACGCAGACACCGGGTCGCTTCATCCAGGGTCTGTTCCGCGGTGAAGCCGGCCACCGCCTCCTCGAAATTCTGAATGCGTTCGGCGGCATCCACTTCGCGGACGGTATGGCGGCCGCAGGAAGAGATTTGCGCCGGCGGATGTTGGCTATACTCGAAGGCCCGGAACAGCTTGTCGAACCGGTTTACGCCCATCAGGCGCTGGTCGATATTTTTGGCGGCCTTCTTTCCGTACCCCATTGCATTCGAAACGTTCGACGCGCCGGTGATGACATCGCCGCCGGCATAGAATTTGCTGCGGCTCGTCTCGAGGGTGTAGCGGTCCACCTCAACGGTTCCGGATTCCTTGATCTTCAGTCCCGAAGCGCGGGCGAAATCCGGATCGACAGCTTCTCCGACGGCCAGAATCACCGTGTCGCAGGCGTAGCGTTGGATTTCATCCGTGGGTACGGGCCGGCGGCGACCGGACGAATCGAACTCGCCGAGACGCGTCTTCACCACCTCGATGGCCTTAACGCGGCCGTTCTCGTCTCCGACAATCCGGTGCGGTGTCGCCAGGAACACGAACTTCGTCCCCTCGTCTTCAGCCGCATCGGTTTCCTCGCGAATCGCCGGCATGTCCTTGCGCTCGCGGCGATAGATGATTTGCACATCCGAACCCATCCGGATGGCGGTGCGGGCGGAATCGATGGCGGCGTTTCCACCGCCGATGACGACGACTTTTTTACCCAGTTCGAGCGGCTCCTTCTTGGCCACGCCCGCCAGGAAGACCAGGGCGGGCATGACGCCGCGAAGTTCCGTGCCGGGCAGGTAAACCCACGCTTCCTTCCAGGTGCCGATGGAGATGAAGACGCTGTTGAACTGCGTATCCAGTTCGTTGAGCGTTACGTCGGTACCCACCGGCGTGTTGCAGATGAACTTGATGCCGAGGCGCCGGATCAGCTCGATCTCACGATCGAGCACGGAGTTCGGCAGCCGGTAGTCCGGCAAGGCGTAGCGAAGCATACCGCCGGGCTCGGCCGCCGATTCGTAGACCGTCACGTCATGCCCCAGCAGGCCGAGATAGAAAGCGGCGGTCAATCCCGTGGGACCGGCTCCGACGACGGCGATCTTCCGTCCGGTCGGTTCCAGTTTCTTCGAACAAACCAGTTCCGCCATCTTGTCGAACTTGTCGGATTGAAAAATGGAATCCGCGATAAAGCGATGGACCTCGCGCATGTTGACGGCTTCGTCGATACTGATGCGGCGGCAGCGGTTGTCGCACGGATGCTGGCAGACCCTTCCGGTGGAAGCCGGCAATGGGTTGTCCAGGATCACGGATTCGAAGGCCTCCTCCAGCCGGCCCTCTTTATAAAGCTGAAGGAAACGCGGGATGTTCATGTGCAGCGGACAACTGTTCTCGCACGGGGAAAGCGCGAGGTCCTCGCACACGCCCGCGCGGCAGCGTTTCGCGCGAATGTGATCCTCGAATTCGTGCCGGAAGTGGCGCATCGTGGTGAGCACGGGATTGGGCGCGGTTTGGCCGAGCCCGCAGAGAGCGGTATCCCGGATCATCCGGCTCAGCTCGTCGAGACCGTCGAGCGCGGCTGGTGTGGCGGCGCCGCGCGTAAAGGAATTCAGCAGCCGCAGCGCCTTGTCCAGCCCTACGCGGCACGGCACACATTTTCCGCAGGATTCCGAGTGGGTGAACTCGATGAAGTAACGGGCCACGTCGACCATGCAGTTGTCTTCATCCATGACCACCATTCCACCGGAGCCCATGATGGAGCCAAGCTGCGCGAGAGTCTCGTAATCCACCGGCGTGTCAAACATATCGAGTGGAATGCAGCCGCCAGATGGTCCTCCCGTCTGCACGGCCTTCACCGAGTGGCCGTTCGCGCCCCCTTCTCCAACGTCGTAGACAAAGTTTTTGAGCGGAGTGCCCAACGGCATTTCAACGAGCCCTGTGTTGTGGACCTTGCCGACAAGAGAAAAGACTTTTGTTCCCGGGCTTTTCACGCTCCCGGTTTCCGTAAACCACGCCGGACCTTTCGACACAATAGGCGGTATGTTGTACCAGGTCTCAACGTTATTGATGTTCGTCGGTTTGCCCCACAGACCCTTCTGCGCGGGAAATGGCGGGCGGGGCCGGGGCCGTCCGGCGCGGCCTTCGAGTGAGGCGATCAGCGCGGTCTCTTCCCCGCAGACAAAGGCGCCCGCGCCTTCGACAAGCTGTATGTCGAAATTGAACCCGCGCCCGAGAATGTTCTCGCCGAGCAGACCGTATTCTTTTGCCTGCTCTACAGCCCTGCCGATGCGATGCACTGCCAACGGGTATTCGGCGCGAACGTAGATGATGCCCTGCGTCGCCCCCATGACATAACCGCCGATCATCATTCCTTCCAGCAGCGAGTGCGGATCACCCTCTATCTCGTTGCGGTTCATGTACGCGCCGGGGTCGCCTTCATCGGCGTTGCAGATGATAAATTTCCGGTCCGACACCGCTTTCCGCAGGTATTCCCATTTGATGCCGGTCAGGTATCCGGCTCCGCCGCGGCCTCTCAGTTTCGAGGCCTTGATCTGCTCGATTACGGCCTCGGGTGTGCCGTCGATGAGAACTTTATAGAGCGACAAATACCCGCCGACGGCAATGTATTCCTCGATGTCTTCGGGATTAATGAGGCCACAGTTGCGAAGGACAATTTTCTTCTGTCCTTTAAAGAAAGGGATCTCGTTCCACAAAGGAATGTCCGGCAATCCGGTGCCGTATTTGACCTGGCTGGTAAGGTGGTCCCACTCCTCGATTTTGCAGAGCGCGTGGGTCCGTGTGATCTGCCCGATTGCAAGATCGTCCAGGACGGCGTCTACCTGGTTGGCCTGAAACTGGTGCATGATCACCAGCGGGCGTCCGGGGATCCAGACGTTTACCAGCGGCTCGCGCGCGCAGAACCCGAAGCAGCCTGTGCGGGTGAGTTGGACGTCCAGCCCGCGCCGGTCGATGGCCTCCGCGAACGCGTGGTACACTCCTTCGGCGCCGTTGCCTGTTCCGCACGTTCCCATGCCGACGGCAATTCGCGGCTTATAGGGGAGAAGCTTCGCCATGCCGGCCGCGCGGACTGCGGTGAAGTTGCCGATGTCATGAATCTGCATGTTACTTGCGGGCCTCCTGCTGCAATGCCTGGAGTTCGCGGTGCAACGCCTGTTCATTGACGTGCCCGAAGATGGAGTGATTGACCTCCACAACCGGAGCGAGCGCACACTGGCCGAAGCAGGCCACCGTTCTCAACGAAAACTTCTGGTCGGTGGTTGTGAAGCTCGACTGGTTCGACTGGCCCTCCTCGGCCTCGTGATGTATGCCGAGTTCCAGCTTCAAGCGTTCGAGCAGGTTGCGGGAGCCGCGCGTATGGCAGGCGGTTCCACGGCAAATGCAGATGGTGTTTTTCCCCTGAGGTTCGAGATTGAAGAGTGCGTAAAAAGTTACGACGCTAAAGATTTGCGCCAGGGGAATCCGCGTTTTGGCGGCAATATACTCCAGCGTGTCGGCGGGCAGGTATTTGGCCGGATGAGAATCCTGCACCGCCTCCAGAATGCCGAGAAGTCCGCCGGGCCGTCCATGATGCGCGGCAATAATTTCATCGATAGCAATTCGCCCGTTTACTTCCGGGTGAGTGGCTGTTGGTGAGCTGCTCATTGTGGCTATGCTCCCTTTATTTCAGTGCAACAGATCATATTATCTTAATTTGTCAATCCATGAAACCGGTAATGGCTACGGAGCGCTAAAATAATGGTCGAGATGGATCATGTGCCAGGACAACCCGTAAAAGATCCGCCCAACCTGGTCCGGGCTGGCGCGTTTTCGCTGGATCGTCTGTTGAGCCATATTGACCCAGGAACAGCGGAGGAATCCGAGGAGTTCGTACGCCGCATCTATGAGCAGCGCCACAGTGACCTTTCCTCCGATCGCAACGGCAAGACTGGTCGTTGACACAGACGTCGCCAGCTTTATCTTCAAGTGGCATCCCGAATTCGCGCCACGCTATGTGGGAATTGTGCGCGGTTCCGAGTTGATTGTTTCATTCATGACTCTGGCCGAGATGCGCCAGGGTGCCCTGGATGCGAAGTGGGGACCCCGCAGGAGCGCTTTGCTGGAAGCCTATTTGGCCGACTTCTCAGTCCTTCATTCAGACAGCCTGCTGTGTTCCACGTGGGCCGCCATTCGGAACGAGAGCACGCAAAAGGGACATCCCATTAGTTCGGCCGATGCGTGGATTGCAGCCACGGCGTTGGTCCTCTCGGCGCCACTGGTGACGAACAACCCCAAGGACTATCGCCATTTAGACAACCTTCAGATTGTTTCTGCGGCGGTCGGATAACCCTAGCGCTGCGCTACAGTAGCATTTCAGGGCTTCATCGCTATGAGGACTCCCGCCGGGCTTAGCCGTTCTTTGATCTGGCAGGCTGGGCTTGTCGTCCTTCCGGTAGCGATCCTCTCCGGGATTGCCCTCCATTTCCTGCGCGAGGACAAGTCTTCGATAGAACAAGAGGCCCGCGAGCGCGCACGTGCCCTCGTGCGGCCGTTGGCCAGAAGAGCCGGTGAGCATGCGGGAGCCTATTTCGGGCGGCGACCGGTCAAGGTGCCTCTGCTCGAAGGAGTCGTCGCCGGTGGGCAGATTCGCTCGCCAAAATCTTACCCTTCCCCGCCGGTGCCGCCGGACTGGCCTGAACGATTGTCCGCCGGCCAACTCCGCCTCTGGCACGCCGCTCAAGATGCTATCTACCTACGAAAGGACCGGAACGCTGCCCGGAGTTCTTTGGCCTCGCTGCTGGATCCCGGCGTGCCGCGGGAGGTGCGTGCTAATGCAGAGTATCTCCTTCTTACACTTGGCACCGATTCCGGCCGTCAGCGCCTGATGGATCGGGCCACAAGACTGGCCCGGCAGTCGCGAGGAATCCTTGCCGAATCGGGTGTCCCGCTGTCACATCTTGCGCTTCTGTTCGCCCTGCAAGACGCGTCACCGCTGGTTTTGGGTCACGGATTAGAAGACGAGTTGACTCATCTCGTTCACGAGCACCCATCGTTCCTGGGCTCTGCAGTATTGGAAGCTGCCAAGCGGGTTGCTGGTAGTACGTCATCGGCCGTAGCGGTCACTGCGCTCGAAGACGAGTGGCAGAATCGCGAGAAAGCCCTCTCCTTGATGCGTGCTTTCCTCAAGCGCTCGCCCTCACCGGCAGGCCCTTGGGAGGCGACCGTCGGAGCATCCGAGGAGCTCTTTTTGGCTCTGGGTGCGCCGCGTGAGTCAGGATGGCATGTAACTTTCATCCCCGCCGCGGTCGCGCAAGAAACTTTCCGGAAGGCCTTCGACGCGGATCCACCGCTCGAAATCCCCGCCTATGCTGCGGCTGGTATCGAAATCGGTGGGACGGTTTGGCCGGTTTTTGGAGCGGTGGTCCGCGACGCACCGCTATTAGCCTCCACTACGGAAACCATGGAGGTTGCGGGCGCGCGCCATCCACTCACACTCCGCATGGAACTGACCCGGCCGGACCTGCTCTACTCTCCCTATCGGCGGCGCCTGTGGTTCGTCGTCGCTTTAATTCTGTCCAGTGCCGCCGCTGCTTTGGCCGGACTCGCCGGCCTTTGGCAGGGAATGCGCCGCCAGGCGAGGGTGAGCGAGTTGAAGTCCAACTTCGTCTCCAGCGTGTCGCACGAATTGCGCGCGCCACTGGGTGCCATTCGGCTCATGGCCGAAAGTCTGGATGCAGGCAGAATCGCCGATCCAGCCAGGCAGCAGGAGTACGCTCATCTCATCGTTCATGAGTGCCGCCGCCTCTCATCCCTGGTCGAGAACATGCTGGACTTCTCGCGTATCGATCAGGACCGCCGGCGGTACCGTTTTGAACCGGTAGACTTGCTGGCATTGGTACGCCGGACCCTTGCCGTAATGGAACCCTATGCGGCCGAACAGGAGGTCAGCATCGTGTTGCGCGAACCCGGGCCCGAACTGGCCGGCTCCTCAGCGAATTGGGATGTTCAGGCCGTGGAACAGGCCTTCGTAAACCTGCTGGACAACGCCATCAAGCATTCGCCGGCCGGAGCGCCTGTTCACGTCTCACTCGAATCTATAGCGGCGGGCGCCGCTATCCGCCTCTGGGTGGGGGATCACGGCGAGGGCATCCCGAAAGAGGAGCATGCCAGGATCTTCGATCTCTTCTACCGGCACGGCCCGGAATTACGCCGCGAAACTCAGGGCGCTGGAATTGGATTGAGTATCGTGAAACATGTGGCGGAAGCGCATGGAGGTCGCGTGCTGGTAGAGAGCGCGCCCGGCCGCGGCAGCCGATTCGCGTTGGAATTGCCTCTAACGCCCCCTGATGCGCGCCTGAAACCCACGTCATGACCACCGCACCGGATGCTCGCATACTCATCGTTGAAGACGAGATACCCATGCGCACCGCGCTGGCCGATATTCTGGCATCGGAGGGCTACCGCGTCCTGACCGCCTCCGACGGAGCTGCCGGGCTCAACCGGGCTATCGAAGAGACGCCGGACCTCTTGCTCCTCGATGTCATGCTCCCGAAGCTGGACGGTTATGCTTTATGCGCCGAGTTGCGGCGCCTGGGCGTCGGCATACCCGTGTTGATGGTTACAGCGAAAGCCCAGGTCCACGACCGGGTCACCGGGCTCGACAGCGGCTCCGATGATTATCTCGTGAAGCCGTTCAGCACGGATGAGTTGCTCGCCCGGGTGCGGGCTCTGCTGCGGCGAACACGACGCCCTCGCACGGCGGTATCGGCAATCGTCCTGGGCGACGTACGCGTTGATTTCGCCAGCCTGACCGCCCGCCGCGGCAGTCAGGCAATCCGCCTGACTGCAAAAGAATATGCCGTCTTGAAGCTGCTGGCCGAGGCGCGGGGTGAGGCCGTAACGCGCGAGAAGTTTCTCGACCTTGTCTGGAAGCATGCCGCCTTCCCTACCACGCGCACCGTAGACAATCACATCGCCAGTCTCAGGGGGAAGCTGGAGCCGGACGCGGCCAAGCCCCGCTGGATCCTCACCGTGCACGGCGCCGGATACCGGCTCGAAATGGATGGAGCGATTTTGCAAAATGCTGACAATTCGGAGAATCACCTCCTATAAAGTATTCCTGGGAGCCAATCATGAGAACCGCCCTGGTGTTGTTGTTCCTATCCATAGCTACAGATGAGTGCCGCGCGCAGGACCGCCCGGCCGAAATACTTCGCCAGGGCATCATCGCGGAGGAAACCAGGCAGGACCTGAGTGCGGCAATTCAGGCTTACCAATCCGTGCTCGCGCGATATGGCGAAGACCGCGCCACGGCCGCGGCGGCACTTTTCCGGCTGGCTGAGGCTTATCGCAAGCAGGGGAAAACGGATCTCGCGTCCGCGGCGTACAAGCGCCTCGTCCAGGAATTTGCCGACCAGCGTGAGTTTGTCAAGCTTAGTCGAAGCCGCCTGGGAAATGACGTTGCGCCGGCTGGGGCCTTGCGCAAATACCGGTCGATCCTGGAAGAAGAAATCCGTATTGCAGAGCAATCTCTGAAGCTCGTTCAACACGAAGTCGCACTGGGCGCCATGTCACCTTCGGATATCCGTCAAGCGGAATCGCAGCTCATTAAACTGCGGACGGAATTGGCAGCCTTTGATGCCGGCCTGGTTCCACTACAGCCAACGGCTCCCGGCACCCCCGAAGCCAGGCGCGCGCGAGATCAATACAGGAAGCTTTTGCAAGTCCAATTGGAGCTTGCAGACAAAGATTTCGCGTGGGAAAAGAAGAAGTACGATTTAGGAACAAGCAGGCGGCAGGTCGTGATCCAGAAGCAAATCAGGCATCTCGAACTCCAGCGCGAACTGGCGGCGTTCGAAGCGGGATTAGCCACCCAGCCGCGCGGCGAAATCGAGCTGCGATGACGTAAAATCCCGCTCGCCAGGGTTTTCTCCGTTTCTGTTACTCATCTCTGAGCACGACGTTCGGGTCCAGCCGCGATGCGCGCCACGCCGGCAGCCAACTGGCGATCACCGCGACGGCCGTAATCGTTGCGATCACAAGGGCAATCGTCACGGTATCTGTCGGCTGCACGCCAAACAGCAGGGACGCAATCAGCCGATTTACGGCAAGCGCGCCTGCAAGGCCAATGGTGACACCCAACGCCGTGACCTGAAGCCCTTGCTTCATGATCTGTGTGAGCACGTGGGAGCGAGCTGCACCGAGGGCGACCCGAATACCGATCTCGCGCCGGCGCTCCGTCACCATGTAGGAGAGCACACCGTAAGTGCCGATGGCTGCCAGTAGCAGCGCCAGTCCGGCAAAAGCGCCCAATAGCTGCGCCAGGAGTCTCGGCCGGCGAATTGATTCGGCGAACACCGAGTCCATGTTGCGAAGCCGCACGACGGGAACCGCGGCGTCCACTTCCCGAACCACTCGCTTGATCGTCGCTGACAGCGCGGCCGGTGGCAGCGTCGTCCGCATCACCACATTCATACTCGGCGGAGAGACGCCGTGCTGGTCAAGGGATACGTAAAGCTCAGTTCCTGCCGGACGCTCCACCCCGCGCTGCCTGACGTCCCTGGCTACTCCGATCACCGTATGCCAGACACTATCGCTGGCGCCAAACGAACCACCCGGAGGCCGCAGACGCCGGCCAATCGGGTTCTGCCCCTTCCAGATCCTTTTCGCCAAAGTCTCATTGACGATGGCCACCTTGCCTTGCGACGCGTTGTCGGTTCGCTCGAAACCACGGCCGGCGACGATCGGGATGCCCATCGTCCCGAAATAGTCGCCCATGACGAATTGGTAGTAGTCGATGATTTCGAAGGGCCTTCCATCGCCGGAGGTGTAGTTCTCGATCGGAGTAGCGATCGCATCGGGAGTTCGATTCGGTGGTAGACCCGACATGGCAACCGTTCCCAGCACGCCCGGTACGGAGCGAAGCCCGTCAAGGACGCGCTGATATGCCTGCGCGCGTGTGTCGGATTCTGAATTCGCCATGGGCAATGTCATCGAGAACGTTACCAGCCGCGACCGGTCAAATCCTGCATCGATCTTCGTGAGGTTGTAGACTGTCTGAACCAGCAAACCCGCTCCGATAACCAGCATCACCGCGAAAGCAACCTGGGCTATCACAAGCCCACGGCGGGCGTAATGACGCCAGGCGCCGGTGGTCCCTTTTGCGCCCTCCTTGAGCGCAGTCGCCAAGTTGCTCGTTCGCCGGCGCCCGAGCGACACGAATCCGAAAAGAAGGGCCGTCCCAGTCGAGAGGCCGAGCGCAACCAGCAGAACGGGCATATCGATCGTAAGCTCACTTGTCCTCGGGACGCTGGCCGGGTAAGCACGGATCAGCGCCCGCACGCCAGCGCCGGCTAGCAACAGACCCAGTAGGCCACCGGCTCCGGCCAGCACCGCACCTTCGGTTACCGACTGCCGGAGCAGCCGGCGGCGGCTGGCGCCGAGAGCAGCGCGCAGCACAAATTCCCGTCTGCGTGAGGCGGCGCGAGCCATCACCAGGTTTGCAAGATTCGCGCAGACGATGAGCAGCACGAATCCCACGGCGGCCTGCAGAACCCAGATCGGGCGGCTGGCATTCCCAACGATCGCGTCTTGTAACGTCCGCAATTGGAGGGTGTGGTCTACTGAGCGCAGGGGACGGTTGGTGGGGACGTGGTCTGCCGTGCCGGCACGCTCGCCCCAGTCTTTGAGGAATGCGCTCAACTCCGTCTGCGCCACCTCAGGGGCGACGCCGTCTTTCCGTCGCGCAATGACGTAGAGGACGTGGGCCTCGCGTTGCCGGGCCATATTCGGGTGGAGCCACAGGGGCAACCAAACCTGGGTGTGGTGATCCATGACGTCGGCCCCGGGCGGCATAATGCCCACGATTTCGTGGAGCCGGCCTTCGATTTCCACCTTCTGTCCAACGAGCGGCCGCCCTCCAAACGCTGTTCGCCACAATTCGTGCGACAGAATCGCGATCGGTGGCGGCAGCGTCCCGGTCCAACGCGTGGTTTCTTCTTCACGGAAGAACCGTCCCTGCTGCGGCTGAATACCGAGCGCCTTGAGCAGATGTGCATCGACGGAGACCGAGCGCACCCGCAGAGGCCGGTCCCCTGCCGTGAGGTTGACCTCACTGGTTGTATACGCCGCGCCACCGGTCGAATAAGCGCCAACCACCGCGAACGACCGGCTCATCTGGCGGAACTCCGTATACTCTGGCGCAGAGAGCGCACTTCGGGTGCTTCCAATGGCCGGAGCTTCCGCCGTCAGATACATCAGTTGATGGGGTTTTGGATAGTCGAGGGGCCGCAGCAGCACCCCATGTACGATCGTAAAGATGGCAGTATTTGCTCCAATCCCAAGCGCCAGCGTGGCGACGACAACTGCTGTGAACCCAGGACTCTTCGCTAAAGACCGGATCGTGTAACGTACGTCTTGTACAAGATCCTCGACAAAGTTTAGGCGGCGCATATCCCGGCACTCCTCCTTGTATTGCGCGATGCCCCCGATCATGCGCCGTGCGGCCAAGCGGGCCTCCTCAGGCGGCATACCGGATGAAATGTTCTCTTCAATGAGCCGATCGAGGTGGAAACGAAGTTCGGCCTCGAGTTCGAAGTCGGCATTTGGACGGCGGAACAGCGATCGGAGCCGCAAACGGACTTTGTCTAACATCCGCATTACTAAGTCTCCTGGACCACGATATTGATGGCCGTCGACAGACGAACCCAGTTCGCCAATTCCCTTTCCAGTTGTTTCCGCCCCGAACGTGTAAGGGAGTAGAACTTTGCCATTCGCCCGGTCTCGGTGGGGCGCCACTCGGCCTTGATCCAGGCCTGCTGCTCCAGACGGTGCAGCGCCGGGTACAGGGACCCCTGCTGGATCTGGAGAGCTTCCTGTGAAACCTGCTGGATGCGCTTGGCGATGGCCCAGCCGTGTTTAGGTTCGAGCGAGATGGTCTTGAGGATCAATAGATCGAGAGTGCCCTGGACAAGATCGGTCGGCTTTGCCATATGCCTAGATTACTAACAATTGTAGACGATCACACCTTCCTTGCCGAACTCCCTGGCTATGCCTCATGATTACTATCAAAGATTGGCGTATGATCGTCCCGGAGGCGTATATGCGCTGTCTGCCCATCCTGCTGATCATCCCTTCTCTTCTGTGCGCCGCGGATGCGTGCCGGTTGTCCCCCGAGGCGCAAGCGGACCTGCGGCAGTGGCTGGAGAACGTGAACCATTTGTCGACGGCCGAAAACCGCAAGGGTCTCGATGCACTTGTCGCGAAGTATCCCGACGCATACGAAATTCAGGTGCGGCGTCTCTCTTTCTACGGGTCTATACTTCGCGATGAACGGCCTGCCACACGTGCGGCAATGGTGAAGCGCGCCGAAGAGAACAGTAAAAATCCGATGGCCCTGACGCTCGCTGGGGCCGCTCTGTACCGGTACAACACACCCCGTGCGATCGAACTACTGATGAAAGCACGTGCGGTCGCGCCCGACTTTCCGTGGTCGGCGTTGAAACTCGCCGAGATCTACCATACCGGTCGTTACCAGGACCTCGAGAAAGCCCGCACATACTTCCGAACGTATGCCGACCTCTGCGGTGGCAGCATTTCAACCGCAGCAGAACGGGTGATGAGCAAGGTTGCTACATCCGGCGAACAGGCGGAGATCGCCCGGCGCATTCGGACTCGACTGGAGTCTGAGATCTCGCCGGAGGCCCGCGATTTTGAAATGCTTTGGGCGCTGGAGTTCCGTACTCGCCCGCCGCAGGAACACGCCGCGTTGCGGAAGCAGGTGGCAAAGGATGTCGAACGCCTGCTCGCGTTGAAGCCCGGCAAGCATGGTCTCGGGACGATACTCAGCGGCATGAAGCAGAGCGGTGCTTCCCAGGAGGACCTCGCCGCGTTCGAGGAGCGCGTGCTTCAAGAAGCTCCGGCGTCGTATGTGGCCTACACTATCGCGTACGACCGCTGGAAGAAAGACCACAAAGAACCGGAGAGCCACAAGGACACCGCCGCCTGGGATGCGTGGAAAGCGGCGAACCGCGCGGCGGCGAAAGAATGGGCCGCCCAATTCACCGAGGAGCCCTGGCTCGCCAATTCGTACCTCAATGTGCGGATCGAGGCAGGTGAGATCAGTAAGGCGGAAGCAGTGCAGGCCATGGACCAATCCGTCAACAAGCGCGAGGCTCGTTCCGGCGGTGACCTGTGGTCCTACATCAACGCCGCGACGCCGCTGTTGAAGAAAGGCTGGGCTCCGGCCAAAACGGCGGCGTGGCTCGAAAGAGCGTGGCTCTACGCAGAAGTGCTCGACCGGTGGGAGCTTGAAGACGACACACTCACTGACGAGCGGCGGAAGGAGATTGCTGGGGCGCCCGGGTATCGCGGCTATCTCGCACCCGATCTGCTGCGAGCGCTCTACGCCGCTGGGCGCAAGGACATTCCTGCATCGCTGCGCACCTATCTCGAAGGTGCGATGCCGGCGAAGAGAGCCGGCCACGCTTCGCGCTATCGCACGCTCGCCTGGCTGGCCGCTGTGGACGGTCGTACTGCCGATTCGCTCGCGTATTTTCAGCAGGCGCTTTTCACTCGCGAGAGGACACCGCAGTTTTTCCGGGGCAAACTCGAGGATTTACTACTCGATGAAGCCCGAACTGCCTTCCTGAAGACCGGCGGCACCGAAAAAGCGTTTGCCGTATGGTCCCGGCCGCCGTCAGGTACCGGGCAGCTTGCCGAAGGCCGTTGGGAGAAGCCCAAGAAGCTACTACCGGGCTTCGAGTTGGCTGACCTCACGGGAAAGACTTGGAAGCTGAAGCACCTTGAAGGCAAAGCGGTCCTCATTAACCTCTGGGCGACCTGGTGCGGACCCTGCCGCTCCGAGCTTCCTTACTTCCAGATGCTGTACGAGAAGACAAAGGACCGCCCGGACGTTCAGGTGATTTCGTTTAACGTGGACGAGGAGTTCGGACTCGTTGAGCCGTATATGAAAGAGCAGGGGTTTACGTTCCCCGCGCTCGCGGCATACGGGTTGGTCCGCGGCATGCTTGACGGCTACAGCGTTCCACAGAACTGGCTTGTGGACCCGAAGGGGAACTGGATCGCAACGCAAATCGGCTTCGCTGAGAGCGACACCGATTGGGTCAACTCCATGCTGAATCGGCTGGAGGATGCAAAGCGAGGGAAGGCTCCGGCAGCTACCGAGTAGCTACCAGGTGGGAAGCTGGAGGCGCGGGCGGGAATCGAACCCGCGAATAAAGGTTTTGCAGACCTCTGCCTTACCACTTGGCTACCGCGCCGTATCGGAGAGTCTCTTCTAAAGTTAGCGCCCTGACGTATTCTTCGTCAATCATCCCACCCCTTTGAATTTTGTACCGGGACAGGAAAGAGGTTAGGATGGGCGAATGGCGAATTTGGCACGACGGATCTTCCGGGGGCTTGCATTCGCTATGGCCCTAAGCTCCGCGATCGTACTCGCGGAAGCTCCTGCCTCGAAGAAGGGAAACACGCACCCGCCGCGGACTTTCATCGCAACCGCACATTCGCAGGACGGCATCTCGGCGTCCGGACTCGAATCGGAGGAAGGCACTGTAGCGGCCGATCCCGATGTGCTTCCGCTTGGTTCCCTCATCCGCGTGACCGGTGCGGGCCGCTATTCCGGCATCTATCATGTCATCGATACAGGCGCGAAAGTGAACGGCCGCCACATCGATATCTATATCCCCGATTCGAAAGAAGCGCGGCGCTTCGGCCGGCGGCGTGTTACCGTCCAGTTGTTGAAGAAGGGTGAACTGATAGAAGCGCGCCGTTAACACGGAGGAACTCGACAGCTTGGCTACCAACGGACAGCAGGGCGAGCACGAGCATATCAAAGAGAAATATGGACTGGTCCGGAGTCTGGGCTTACTACAGGCGACGGCGCTGAACATGAGCAACATGGTGGGGATCGGGCCGTTCATTACGATCCCGCTGCTGCTGGCCTCGATGGGCGGGCCGCAGGCGCTGTTGGGCTGGGTGCTCGGCGCGGCCCTGGCGCTGTGCGACGGTCTCATCTGGGCCGAACTCGCGGCGGCGATGCCGGGCGCGGGCGGCACCTTCGTCTACCTGCTGGAGGCGTTCCGGAAGACCAGGCTGGGACGTGTTCTGCCGTTTCTCTTTATCTGGCAGTTCATCTTCAGCGGACCGCTGGAGATCGCTTCCGGCTACATCGGGTTTGCCCAATATTTCGGTTACTTCTGGCGTGGGATGGAGCCCATGCACACCAGAATGGTCGGTCTGTTGGTAGGAGTGGTGGCCATCATTCTGCTTTATCGCGGCATTACCGCAATCGGAAAAACAGTCGTGGTGTTGTGGGCGGGAATGCTCATCACCGTGGGATGGGTGATCGTCACCGGATTGTTTAATTTCGATCCGGCGCTGGCATTCGATTTTCCCCCGAACGCTCTCGGCTTTTCGACCGGGTTTGCGATGGGTCTGGGCTCCGCCATGCTCCTCGCCATGTATAACTGCCTGGGCTACTTCGGAATCTGCAACGTCGGCGGTGAGGTTCGAAATCCGGAACGCGTGATACCGCGCTCTATCATCATTTCCGTGATCGCGGTGTCATCGATCAACTTCTGCATCACCCTGAGCGTAATCGGCGTGATCCCCTGGCGGGAGGCGATCAACTCCAGCTATGTGGCCTCCGAGTTCATGGAGCGTGTTTATGGCGGTTGGGCAGGCAGCGCCATCACGGTCCTGATTCTATGGTCCGCGTTCTCCTCCGTATTCGCTTTGCTGCTGGGCTATAGCAGAATTCCGTATGCTGCCGCACTCGACGGCCATTTCTTCCGCGTGTTTGCGAAACTGCACCCGCGTAGCGAGTTCCCCTATGTTTCGTTGCTCGTCATTGGCGTTCTGTCAGCCGCCGCAAGCCTGTTGGACTTAAGCTCCGTGATCTCCGCGTTGATGACGGCGCGTATTTTGATTCAGTTCATCGGCCAGATTTTCGCCGTTCACTACATCCGGAAACACAGGCCGGATATCGAACGCCCGTTCCGGATCTGGCTGTATCCTATTCCGAGTGTCATCGCTCTACTCGGTTGGGTCTACATCTTCGCGACATCCGGCGTCACATTCATCCTGTATGGGTTCGCTACCGTGGCGGCGGGTTTGATTGCCTATGCGATCTGGTCACGGCAGACCACGGGGCGGCAAGCGATCTAAACTCCGAGGCTCCGCCCGCCTCCCGTTCCAGGAAAATACTTCAGGGATGCCTGAAAGCCGAGAGGTCCGTCCGGCGCTCGAAATCGTTCGGAATGAGGCGGGTAAACAGGGTGCCGTGGCTGGCAGCATAAATGCAATTACAACGGTGAGGGAGGACCTATGGGTGGACAATTTATGAAGCGTGAAGAACGTAGACCGCTCCTTACACCCGAAAGTCGAAAGCCGTTGCTGGAGGACGATGTCCGGGACGAACGGGACAAGAAGCGTCTTACGACTTCCGATATTGAAGTCACGCCCGAGGCGGAGACACACATAGCAAGTGATCAGACAGTGGAATTGCTGCCGGATCATACGCTCGGCGAGCTCCGCGCCCGCTGGCAGGAAGTTCAGGCCAGCTTTGTCGACGAGCCGCGCAAAGCCGTCCGGGGTGCAAATGAACTGGTGACCCACGCTATCGAGCGGCTCAGTTACTCGTTTAACAGCGAGCGCAGGCGGCTCGAGGAACATTGGGAACACGGAACGGATGCATCGACGGAAGATTTGCGCATCGCCTTGAAGCGCTATCGGGCATTCTTTGAGCGTCTCCTGGCGATGTGAGGTTCGCCGCGTCAACATGGCGGCCAGCCGGCGCCACCGCGGTTTAAGACTGGCTCTCCGGCACCTCGTCGGAGCGAATGTCAAACCAGGATGGCTTAAATTCGATACGGCGGCGTTGACTGGCCGCCATGTTTGACACCAGGGTGACGACGGCATCGGCCAGTCCGATTTCGGGGTTACATCGCGGTTGGCCTGTTCCCGGATTGCGGATCAACCATGCCAGGTGTTCCTGCTCCTCGCGGTACCCGCGGCTGGTAAGCGTATCCTGCAATCCGGCTCCCGTGGTCCACTGGGTGGTAGACGTCGAGACCGCGGACGGCTGCGCAATGCGGCGCTCGGCCCACGTAATGCGAGTGTCCTTGAGCGACTTCTCCTTGAACAGGAAGACATCCTTTTCCGCCAGAATCGCTAAAGTACCGCGCGTGCCCATCACCTGCTCTCCGTAACTGTCCATCTCGTTGGTAGTAATACTGGAGTAACTTACTACTACGTCTCGCGGATACTCGTAAGTCAGGAAAACATGGTCCTCCACTTCACGGCCATCGGTGAAGAACGAGTTCACGCCAACACCCGAAACGGCCGCCGGATGCAGAGCGCGATTTTGCTTCGCGTCCCCATCCAGAACGGCCTTGAGCAGGATGCTGCATGCATCGAGCTGATGGCTGCCGAGTTCGGCCATAAGGCCCGCACCCGTGCGATGGAAAAGACGCCAGCGCACCAGCTCTTCGATACTCGCATAACCATGCCTGGCATAGTCGATCTTCCGGTCCTCCGCCGGCACGTTGATGAACCACGTATCGAAGCCGCCTTTCTCGGCGCCGGGTTTTCCTCCTCCGGTCTGGTTGCGATGCCAAAATGCGCGGATGTGGCGAACATCTCCGAGGATATCTTTCTGCCGTGTGACCTCGAGAGCGTTGGCGTAGAGATAGCTGTAGTGCCGCTGATGGCCGATGGAAAGCAGCTTGCCCGTTCTGGACGCGGCGCGGGCCATGCGCTTGCAGTCCATCACTGTTTTCGCCATCAGCTTTTCGCAAAGGACGTGCTTGCCTTTCTCCATCGCCTCGATACTGACGGGGGCGTGGAGATGCAGCGGCAGGGCGTTGATAACCATCTCGACATCGTCGCGATCGAGCAGCTTGCGGTAATCTTCGACCAGTTCGATGTCGCGCGCGGCGCTGCCGTACTTGGCCTGGAGCGACAGGCGGGCCTTCTTTTGCGCGCTTGGACGGATGTCAGAGAACGCGACAAGCTTAATGTAGTCGGGATTGATGGAGTCGATGTGCGAGCGCCCCTGGCCGCCCGCGCCAAGCAGCACCGCGCGTACCGGCTCGCCCTTCAGCCGGTGGTAGCCCCAGTAAAAAGCCGTGACCGAGGGCAGCGTAACCAGGGCCGGGATCATCTCGCGGCGCGTAATTTTCAGGGCATCGTCGAAATTGTCTCTTCCGATTTGGCGGAGCTGATCGTTGAGGACCATGGCAGTTTCCTTTCAATGAGACGGTACAGGTACCGGTCGAGCCCGGCCCAGCGGCCGGTGGCCGCCGTCGCGACGGCCAAAGCGGCAATCATCTCGATCAGATTGCGATCGACGTACAGGTAGTGCCCACCCATGGATGCCGCCGGCAGACCCGGGAATGGAGGAGAGGCAAGATAGAAGATCGCGAGTTGCGCGGCGGCTGCGAGGGCTGCCACCGGGGTGAGCAGTCCCAGCAGAAGGCAGGCGCCGATAGCCGTCAAGCCCCACTTTATGAATGCGTCCACCCATTCGCCGGCATCGCGCGGGCGGGGAATCGGACCGGCTCCGAGTTGATCCACCGTCGCGATGGTCTCCGCTTGTACCGCCATCTCCAATAGGGGTTCGTTCACGAAGTCCAGCAACTCGCCGGAGATCAGGTCGAGCTTTTTGCGATCCGCATCGAGGCGCTCGCGGGTGAACGGCACATGCAAGTCCGAAGCCTGGACGCCGGCGCGGTTCCGCATCGTCCGGTAGTCGTCAAGCCGGGTACGAAAGGCAGGATCGGCCAGCATGGCCGCGACCGATGCTTTGATCGCGTTGCGCGCGGCATCCAGCTTTTTTTCCTGCGCGGCGGTGAAGGGTTTGCCGGCGGAAGCAAAATGATCGAGGATCTGGCGATAGCGCTCGTCAATGCGCTGCTGAGCCGGGATGGGCGTCAGACGTTCCAGTCCATCCATGTCGAGGACCAGCGCACGAAACAGCGGCCGGAAGGGGCCGGCCGAGGCCTGTAAATAAGGGCGCGAGGAGAAGCGTTCGCTTTCCGGGTTTGGCGCCACCTTCAGCACCTCTTCATGAACATAGAACCAGTCGAATTGGACGACATCTTCGATAGGTGCTGTTCCCCGAATGGCTTCTGCGGCCGCGATCTTCACCGCGTCGCGCAGTC
>DASTMK010000476.1:0-5237 GCA_035714225.1 Bryobacteraceae bacterium
CTGCTCACGCCATCTATGCGCGCGCAGGTGCTCTATGGGTCGGTAGTAGGAACGGTACAGGACCAGAGTGGTGCTGTGGTGCCGGGCGCGAGCGTCACGCTGACAAGCGCCGGTACAGGTCAGACTCGGGAAATCACCACCGACAACGCCGGGCGCTTCTCGGTTCCGAACCTCGTGCCTGGAAGCTATGAGCTGAGGATTGCCGCACAGGGTTTTCGTCCAGTCGTTCAAACCAGTGTTGCCGCAACCCCAAACAATGTCACGCGCGTCGACGTGAAGCTGGAGCTGGGCGCCACGACAGAACAGGTTACAGTCAGCGCCGCGGCTGCCCTGCTGCAAACGGACAAGGCGGATGTTCACATGGAAATCGGCGCCAAGGAAGTGACGAGCCTTCCATTGGGCGGCTACCGGAACTACCAGAGTCTGATTGATCTGGTGCCCGGCGCTACGCCATCCACGACACAGAACAGCATTCAAGGCGCGCCGGCGCGGGCCTTGACAACGAACATCAACGGCACCAACCGGAACAACAACATTACGCGGCTTGACGGAGCGGTGAATCTTTATATCTGGCTGCCTCACCATACCGCGTATGTGGCGCCGTCCGAGACGGTCGAAACCGTCAGCATCGCAACCAATAACTTCGATGCGGAACAGGGAATGGCCGGCGGGGCAGCCGTCACGGTTGTGACGAAATCCGGCACGAACGAACTACACGGCTCGGTTTTTGCCTATCACACCAACAATCATCTTGCGGCGAAGAACTTTTTCTTCGCCGGGGACCGGCTTCCAAAGAACACCCGCAACATGGATGGCTTCACCCTCGGCGGACCCATTGTGAAAAACAAGCTGTTCTTCTTCGGAGGATGGGAAGGTATGCGCGAGCGTGTGAGTTCCTCGAACTTGTATACGCTAGCAACAGCGGCGCAACGTGCGGGCGACTTCAGTGCATTCCCCACGACGATCTACGATCCGGCTACGGGAACTCCCGACGGGCGCGGACGCACTCCGTTCCCGAATAACATCGTTCCACTGAATCGCCAGAGTGCGATTACGAGGAAGATGCAAGCGCTGGCTCCTGAGCCGAATCTGAGCGGAACGGCATCGAACTACTTCAAGGACGGCACGCAGGTATTCGATCGCGACAACTTCGACGTGAAGGTGAACTGGAATCGCAGCGACAGCCACGCCCTGTTTGCGAAATATAGCGCGATGAATGCCAATCCGCAGTGCAATTTCGCGCTCGATGAAGCGGGCGGCCCCGCGGCGTGCTCCGGAAGCGCGCCGGGCAAGGCACATACACTGACTCAGATTTCCACGATCGGTCACACCTGGACGTTTTCACCGCGGTTCGTAATGGACGGCACGCTCGGCTGGACCAGGATGAAGCAGGATGCGACGAACCCGGACTACGGCACGAACTTCGGACTCGACGTGTTAGGAATTCCAGGCACCAACGGACCGGATATCCGGCAGAGCGGAATGCCCAAATTCAGCATCTCCGGGTATACGGCGATGGGTAACGGCGACAATCCGCGGCCAAACTTCTATGCCGACCAGAGCTACACGTCGTCGCACAACGCGAGCTTGACGATGGGAGCGCACGAACTGCGCTTCGGCTTTGATGTCGTCAGGCACCAATTGAATCACTGGCAGCCGGAACTGAATAATCCGCGCGGTGTATTCACGTTCGGCGGCGCCGAAACCGCGCTGAATGGGGGTGCCGCGCCGAACCAGTTCAACTCCTACGCCGCTTTCCTGCTGGGATTGCCCAATGGGATGGGAAAGAGCTTGCAGTATCTCACCATGACCGGGCGCGAATGGCAGTTCGGTTGGTACGTGCGCGACCGGTGGCAGGTTACTCCGCACCTCACCCTTTCGCTCGGATTGCGATATGAATACTACCCGCTGATGACGCGCGCGGACCGCGGTCTGGAGCGGTACGACCTGGAGACAAACCAGGTGATTATCGGCCGTCGCGGCGGCAATCCGGATAATGTCGGCATCACCGTGAGCAAGAAGTTGTTTGCTCCGCGTGTAGGATTTGCGTACCGGCTCGGGACCTCCACTGTGATCCGCAGCGGCTATGGAATTACATACGATCCGCTGCCATTCTCACGGCCTCTGCGCGGCCCCTATCCGGCTACCATCGACCAGCGCTTCAACGGCGACAACTCCTTCCTGCCATTCCGGCCGATTGAACTTGGCATTCCGGAGTTCTCCGGGCCGGATATCAACAGCGGTTTCATCGAGCTTCCATCTACTGTGGCCAATCGGAGCCCCTGGGGAGGACGGCTGAATCGCGGCTACATTCAATCCTGGAACTTCATTGTTGAAAGGAAACTGCCGTCCCAGTTCATCACCACATTCGGCTACGTCGGCACACAAACGGTGCATGCGCTGGCGGACCGCAATATCAACGCCGCTGCGCCGGGGCGAGGCAACAGCGGCCGTCCTCTGAACGCCACGCTCGGACGCGCCGTCGATACCAACATGTGGGACGGTTTTTTGAACGCCAACTATCATGCGCTGCAAGTGAGTTTCAACCGGCAGTTCAGCGGAGGCTTTCAGATGAAAGGGGCGTACACTTTCTCGAAGGCGATCAATGCGACTGACGAAGACGGATGGGCGTCGATAGGATGGAATTACCCCGACGTAATGCACAGGAATCGCGCGCTCGCGGGTTACAACCGTACCCACATTCTGCAAGCCGCTTTCATTTTCGAGCCGCCATTCGGTCCCGGAAAAGCACTTCTGCAGGACGGGTTTGTTTCCCAGATTCTGCGCAACTGGCAGCTTAGCAGCATCTTCAGCTCCTATAGCGGGACTCCGTTCACCGTGACCGCTTCGGGCGCTTCTCTGAACGCTCCCGGCAATTCACAAACGGCGGACCAGGTAAAGCCGGAGGTGGAAAGGCTCGGCGGCGTGGGACGCAATGTCCCCTTCTACGATCCGCTGGCCTTCCGGTCGGTTACCACCGTCCGTTTCGGCTCCACCGGACGGAACATCCTTCGTGGTCCCGGCGTGGTCAACACCGATATCAGCCTTTCCCGGTTCTTTCCGCTGACGGAGCGGTTCCGATTGCAGTTGCGTGCGGAGGGCTTCAACATCACGAATACTCCGCATTTTAACAACCCCGGCGCCAACGTATCGAATATGAGCGTCACTCCCGACGGCACCATTACGAACCTCGGCAACTTCCTGTCGATCACCGGAGCGCGGGCGGATGAGCGCGTCTTCCGGTTCGCCCTTCGGCTAGAATTTTAGGCGATGAAGAAATTGACTCGCCGTCAACTCGCGGTGGGCGCTGTGTCCCTGGCAGGGACCCGCGCCCTCGCGCAACAGCGCCCCGCGCCGGACCGGCTGCGGGGCGGTGTCATTGGGTGCGGTATTCGCGGCGTACGCGCCCACATAGCCACATTGCTCAAAATGAAGGAAGCGGATGCCGTGGATATTACGGCCGTCTGCGATGTCTTCGACAAGCGCGCGCAGCAGGCGGCGCAAATGACCGGGGCCAAGCCGTACCAGGATTACCGGCGTCTGCTCGAAGACAAAGATATCGACTTCGTCGTCATCGCCACACCGGACCACTTGCACGCCCAGATGGCGATCGACGCCGCCAGCGCGGGCAAACACATCTATTGCGAAAAACCGATGACGCATTCGGTGGACGAAGCCAAGCGCGTGGTGGCCAAGGTCCGCGAAACCAGCGTCAAGATGCAAGTGGGCGTGCAGGGAATGTCGGACGACTCCTACGAGACCGCTTACAAATATGTGAAAGATGGCGTGCTCGGGAAGGTGGTCATCGCCCAGATTGACTACTCGCGGAATTACCGCGGCGATTACTGGCTGAAGCCTTTCGATTCCGATGCAAACCCCGGGTTGAATCTCAATTGGGATCTGTTTCAGGGTCCGGCGAAACACCGGCCCTGGGATCCGGAGCGGTATTTCAACTGGATCCGCTACTACGACTATTCGGGCGGGGTTCCGGCTGGTTTGTTTGTCCACAGGGTGACGCGCATTATCAAGTCCCTCGGCTTGACCTTCCCGGAGTTTGGGTCGGCTCACGGCGGAACTTTTCAATTCACCGAAAGCAAAGCCGAAGTTCCCGACACCATCAACATCATGCTCGATTACCCGGGCGGTCCCACGGTGTTGCTCATTTCGTCGCTGGCGAACGACACGCCCGTGGATCATGTCTTGCGTGGGCACAAAGCTACGCTCGAATTCACTCCCACCGGATTTACGATTCGCCCGCAGAAGCTGTATGAGAAAGAGGTGAAGGAGATTGTGCACGTAAAGACCGGCGGTGAAGATACCGAGCTGCACCTGCGCAACCTGCTTCGGGCGATCCGCTTCAATGAGCCTCTGAAATGCGACGAGATGCTCGGCTACTACGGGGTAGTGGCGTGCCAGTTCGGGGTGCTGTCGCTCCAGCGGCGCAAGTACCTGAAGTGGGACAAAGCCGGCGAAAGGATCGTTAACATATGAGTCGGCTGTTGGTGTGCATGTTTGCGCTGTGGGCCGCGGCGAGTTGCAGCGCGGAGAGCGGCTTTCAATTCCGCCAGAGCGGTACGTCGGGCCTGGAGCTGACGGAAAACGGTAAACCGGTTTTCGTTTACATACATCAGCCCGTATTGAAGACGGGCACGGATGAGAAATATCGCCGCTCCAGTTACATTCATCCCCTCTATGCGCCCGGCGGCACCATCGTTACCGACGATTTCCCGAAAGATCACCCGCATCACCGGGGGCTCTGCTGGGCGTGGCCCATTGTACGTTTCGAAGGGCAGACTCACGATATGTGGGCGGTTCAGGGCATGCACCAGCGCTTCGTCCGGTGGTTGAAGCGGGACGCGGGCACGCGCAGTGCACGCATTGCCGTTGAAAACGGATGGTTCGCGGGAGACCGGAAAGCCGTCAAAGAGACCGTCGAGATAGAAGCCATGCCGGCAGCGGGCAACCGCCGCGAGTTAAGGCTGACCCTTATGTTTGAAGCGGCCGGCGAGCCTGTCGAAATCGAAGGGCGCGAAGTGAAAGGGTATGGCGGATTGCACATCCGGTTCGCGCCTCGCGAAAATACCGTGATCCACACGGACAAGGGCCGTCTTGAGCGGGACAGCGACTTGACCCGGCACCCGTGGGCGGAGCTCGAAGGGACGATGGAAGGCAAGCGGGCTGGTGTGCGTATCGATGTGGAGCCGTCGAACCCCGGCACGCCGAATGGCTGGTGCCTG
>DASTMK010000477.1:0-6935 GCA_035714225.1 Bryobacteraceae bacterium
CAACTGGCAAGCTTGAACATGGCTTTCGTTTACTCGGCGCGGGGCGACCGGAATGCCGCGCTCAACCAGATTCAAAAGGCTCTGGAAATCGATCCCACTTGCGCCAAGAGCTACCTCAACCTCGCCCTCGCTTACCGCGCCCAGTCACGGCCGGAAGATGCAGCGGCCGCTTTTGAGCGTGCCCGCGAGCTGGGCGCCGCGGAACCTCGCGCGCTGGCCAGGCTTGGAGCTATTTACGCAACAGCGGGAAAAATGGACGAGGCGCTACGCACCCTCTCCGACGTAGAGCGGCTCGCCGGCAGCCGTTATGTGTCTTCTTTCGATCTTGCGCTGTTGCACGCCGCTGTGGGCCACACGGAGCGTGCCGTTCAATTACTCGAGCGCGCCTACCAGGAGCGCTCCGCCGGCATGATCTATCTGAGGATGGAAAAGATCGGCGAGCTAAAGTCGCACCCTCGTGTCCGGGAGCTTGTAAGCCGCATGAGGCTTCCCGGATGAGGCGGTGCTTTCGAAGGCTGTGAATTTCAGAGCCGCGATGGTGGTGATGGACGCGGCAGAAAGAGGCGCACCGTATCGTTCGACAGCAATGCCCACAGGCCGTACACACCCAGTGCGGTACCAAACGGCATGTTCAACAGGTTGATCGCCGACAGGATGATAGCCAGAATACGCGCCCAATTCTTGAACTGAAGCAGACCGGCTCCGGCGATCACCGCCGGCAGGCTGAACAGCAACACGATCACGAAAAGGATTCCGCCAATTCCACCCAGAATCGGAACCGCCACCCAGGCATCGGGGCCTGATCCCGCAACGCCGGCCAGCCCCGCTATGCCGCCAAAAAACACCAATGCAACCAGGCCGCCCAGCACGCCTAAGCACCCAAAAACCAGGTACAGATAACCGAGTATTCTGACATGCGTCTCCATGCCGCCGCCTCCCGCGGATGGAACTATGCTACAGCGTCCGGGTCACTTTTTGAAGCGTGCGCGGTTTATCGGGATCGAGGCCCTTCTCCGCCGCCAGGTACGCCGCGAACAACTGCGCCGGGATGATATACGGAATTGGAGTATAGAGTTCCTCCACCGCTTCCCCCTTCTGCCCCAGCTTTACCGGCACGGCGACCGCGCGCTTTGCAACGCTCAAGGCGGAACGGTTGCCGGTATCCGTGATCACCAGGGTCTCGGCTTTCAGACTTTCCAGCTTCTGTAACATCTCCTGTATCGAAGGCCAAGTGACGCCCGGCGGGGCGAAAAGGAACATCGGGAACGACGGCTCCACCATCGCGATGGGTCCGTGTAGAAAATCGGCCGAGGAGAACCGTTCCGCCACTACGTAGCAGGTTTCCATCATCTTGAGCGCAAACTCGAAGGCGTTCGAATAATTGAGACCACGGCCCACGACGACCGCATGATCCATGAACCGGTAACGTCCGGCGCGCGAAGCGATCTCCGGTTCCAGCTTCAGGGCCGCGTGCGCCCATTCGGGAATGCGTTTCAGCGAGTCCGGCCGGATGGGAGCTCCCAGGGCATAGGCCAGCAGATACATCGACAATAATTGGCCGGTATAAGTCTTGGTCGCGGCAACACTCTTCTCTTTGCCGGCACGAACCAGAAAAACGTGATCCGCCATGTTGGCCGTGGTGCTGTTCGCCTCATTGGTTATGCCGACAGTCACCGCTCCCGAAGCCTTCGCCCGTTCCAGTACGAAATTCGTGTCGGTGGATTCACCGGATTGCGAGATCGCGACCACCAGTGCGTCTTCGAGTGAAACGGAAGCGTTGTACAAAGTCAGAATGGAGGGCGCCGCCAGCGAAACGGGAATACCCGTCGTGATTTCGACCAGGTAGCGGCCAAATAACGCCGCGTTATCGGACGTGCCTCGCGCAGCCAGTACGATGAATCGTGGGGGTTTTTCGATAAGCCTCTTTCGAAACCGCTCCGCGCGCGGCAACTCCGTCTTAAGCGTCCGTTCCAGCGCAGAAGGCTGCTGGCGGATCTCCTCCAACATTTTCGACATCGATTTGAGAATATCAGAACCGATGCACCGGCTCTAAATTGGAGCGATGGGCCGGGTGTCGGTGCCTACCCAGAATGACCTGGTGGCAATCACTTCGCGCGGTGGCAGTGTGAGCAGCTTCGGTTTCAGAACCAGCAGCACTTCGTTAGAAGTCTTGTCACGGGTGTTCTGGCGCATTAGCGGGCCCAGAATCGGAATACTGGACAATCCAGCCAGACCCGTGATGGTTTTCGCTTCGGAGGAGTTCAACAGACCGCCTACCACGGCCCATTCGCCGGTTTTTAACCGTACAGTTGAAACGAACCGGCGTGTGGAAATCACCGGAATAGCGTTCAGCGTTTCACCGGTCAGAACCTTGTATTCCGCTTCCAGTTCGAGCGAAACTTCGGCCGCTCCGTGTACATGAGGAGTGATTTTGATCTCCACTCCCAGGTCTTCGAAGTTGAACGTCGGAGGAGGGGTATAAACTTGTCCCGTGCCGCTGGTATCGCCGTAATACCCTCCGGTGATGATCGGATATTTGTCGCCGATGTGCAGCGTAGCCGGCTGTCCATCCACGCTGCGAATCTCTGAGAGCAGCAGCGTCTGAGAGTTGAACTTGCTCATACTGGCAAAGATCTCCGGATCGGTGATCCCGATCCCGAACAGTGTCTTTCCTCCGCCGAACGTGAGGAACCGCGTGAATCCGCTCGGAATGGAGGGTTTCGAATTCCACAGCTTGCCAAAGGCGACAATGGGGAACGCCCGCTGAAGATTCAGGCCGTAGCTAAGAGACGAAGACTTGTTGACTTCGAGAAATTCCACCTCCACGGAGACCTGTCCCGGCGCTGCCAGCATCTGGTGGAAAAGCGCCTGTGCCGGCTGGATCTTCGAAACGCGATCGCGCATCACCACAATACGCCGCTGCGAGTCGATCACGAACTTGGGAATTTCCATGGTCTGCTGCACCGCGCGAGCCAACTCCTGCGCCTCCTGTATGCTGACCGGTTCCGGAATCGGAATGACAGCGGCAACAGTCGGCTCGACGGCGGCCCGCTTCTGCGGACTATCGTTCACAGCAAGAAAAAGCCGTTCGCTGATGGGAACGATAAAGGATGCGCTCGCGGCTTCGAGCGCCCGCAGCGCCTCCCGGAAACCGGCATTCTGAATCGCGAACCGGATGGGTGGTGACGGTTTGAAGTCGCCGTCGAAAACGACGTCAAGGCCGTAGGCCGCCGCTACCTTTTCGAAGAGCTGTTTGGAATCGAGCTTCAAATCGAAGTCGGTACGCGTCAACGCGGGACGCAATTCCGGGGGCGGTAACAACTCCCGGGCTTCTTTCAGATCGAGATCGGTCAGCTTTCCAAGCAGCGACTCCGCGGCAGCCTGCTCCGGATCCGGAAGATCTGTGAGACTGGTGTCCATGCTCGCCGCTACCGGTGAAGACTCGAGCACGGCCTTAGTCCGCAGAGCCTGGCTGCGAGCCCAATACCCCCGGTTTCCGGGGTCCACGGCGGCGGCGGCGGCGTAGAGCAGGTACGCGCGCGCCAGTTCACCTCGCTCTTCTGCCTTTCGTCCCTGGCGATAAAGATCGCGGGCGGACTGCGCCATTACTGTTCCGGCCAGGAGCAGGCAAATGAGTAGACGGAATGACCCCAAACCCATATGACGAAGGAATGCGGTCCGGCGTGCATAAACTCCTTGGCCGCGCCCGCCGATTAAGAACCTGTATGGCGGCAACCGTCCCGGCACTCGGCACGCAGTTCCGGCCGAAAGCACCTCAAACCTTTGAAGAAGCTGGAGTTTCTCAGACGCTTGTAACAGACCTGGTACTGAAGCGCACCCTGCTGCAGGGCTTTGCCACACTAGGCGCGCTGAGCGGTGCCTTGAAGCTTTCACCGGCTATTATCGAAGTGGTCTTCCGGCAGTTGCGGCAGCAACAGCTTATCGAAATCAAGGGAATGATCGGCAACGACTACCAGTTTGTACTGTCCGGCGCCGGGCGTACACTGGCTGCGGATCGCTTTCAGATCAATCAGTACGCCAGCGCGTGCCCGGTTCCCCTGGCCGGCTATCACGCGGGAGCCAAGGCACAGGCGGCGAAAGTGGAATCGGACCGTAGAAGCATACGCCGGGCGTTCAACGACCTGGTGCTGACGGACCGGCTGCTGGATCAACTGGGTCCGGCGCTGATTTCCCAGCGCGCGATCTTCCTCTACGGACCGAGCGGCAATGGAAAAACCAGCATAGCCGAACGCATGCTGCGCGTGTACCAGGATGCGGTGCTGATCCCTCATGCGATCGAAGTGGACGGGCAAATTATCGGCGTCTATGACCCGGTGGTTCATGAAAGTCTGGAGTTCATGGACCCGGACATCGATCCCAGATGGGTGGTCTGCCGCCGCCCGTGTATTTCCGTGGGTGGAGAACTGGTCCCCAGTATGTTGGAACTTCGCCTGGATGATGTTTCCGGTATCTATGCCGCGCCGCTCCAGATGAAGGCGAACAACGGGCTGTTGATCATCGACGACTTTGGCCGCCAACTGATGTCTCCTCGCGACCTGCTGAACAGGTGGATCGTTCCATTGGACCGCCGTGTTGATTACCTCACACTGCGGTATGGTGTGAAATTTCAGATTCCTTTCGAGGTGCAGGTGGTGTTCTCGACAAACCTGGACCCGCACGATCTGGCGGACGAGGCCTTTCTCCGGCGCATCCAGAACAAGATTTACGTCGAGCCGGTCACGGGGGAGGTCTTCGACGAGATCTTCCGGCGCGTAACCACCGGCAGAAGCGTTCCCTGCGAAGAGGACAGCGCGGCGTTTCTGCGCGAGCTTTCTCTTCGGGAAGGCAGAAGGGAGCTGCGAGCCTGCTTCCCTCTGGATATCTGTAACATCCTCGAAGCCGTCGCAAAATACGAAAAACGGACGGTTCAGATTAATCGCGAAGAACTCGAACGCGCAGCCGGGATGTATTTCGCCAAGACCGAAGACGTTTAGGAGGGAAAGGCCCGGGCTGGGCCGGCCACTATAATGTAGGAATGTCTTCCAGTACGCTGGTGCTTCCGCCGCCCGAAGTCGTAGCTCGATATGAGCCGGTCATTGGATTGGAAGTCCATGTTCAACTGGCGACACAGACGAAAATCTTTTGCGGTTGCCCCACCAGCTTCGGTGCTCCGCCGAACACGAATGTTTGCCCGGTATGCCTGGGGTTGCCGGGAGCCTTGCCGGTCCTGAGCCGCCAGTCTGTTGAAATGGCGATCCGCGCGGCACTCGCCCTGAATTGCCAGGTACGGCCGGTCTCGCGTTTTGCCCGGAAAAACTACTTTTATCCAGACCTGCCCAAGGGCTATCAGATCTCGCAATATGATCAGCCGGTAGCCGAAAACGGCTCTGTCGAAATTGTTGTGGATGGCAACGCGAAGCGGATTGGCATCACCCGCGTACACATGGAAGATGATGCGGGCAAGAGTATCCACGAAGGTTTCCGCGATTCCGACCGCTACACTTACGTCGATTTGAACCGTTGCGGCACACCCCTGATCGAAATCGTCAGCGAGCCCGACATGCGCAGCTCCGAGGAAGCCTATGCCTTCCTGACCGAGCTCAAACACCTTTTGCAGTGGGTGGAGGTCTCGACCTGCGACATGGAAAAGGGTCATCTTCGCTGTGACGCGAACGTTTCCGTACGCCTTCACGGCGCGCCGCAGTTCGGCACCAAAGCCGAAGTGAAGAATTTGAACTCTTTCCGGTTCCTGAAGATGGCTCTCGACTACGAAATCGCCCGGCAGATCGCGTTGATCGAGGGCGGTGGCAGCGTGGAGCAGGAGACGCGCCTCTTTAATCCCGACACGGGTGAGACGGCGGGCATGCGCAGCAAGGAACATGCGCACGATTACCGCTACTTCCCGGAGCCGGACTTGGTGCCGCTGAAGATCAGCCAGGATTGGCTCAGCCGTGTCGAGTCGGAAATGCCCGAGTTGCCCAATCGCCGGCGGGAACGGTTCATCGCGGGATATGGCATCCGCGAATATGACGTCCAGGTGCTCACCGCCACCCGCGCACTGAGCGACTATTACGAAGAAACGGCCTCGAAATCCGGCGATCCGAAAGCAGCGGGCAACTGGGTAATGGGCGATTTAATGGGCGCCCTAAAGTCAGAGGGCAAGGAAATCACGGAGTCGCCCGTAAGCGCGGCGAACCTCGCCGAACTGGTGGACCTGATCGCCAGCGGTGAAATCTCCGGCAAACTGGCCAAGGAGATCTTCCAGAAGATGTTCGCTACGGGCGAATCTGCGAGGGTCATCATAGATCGCGAGGGCTTGCGGCAGATCAGCGACGCCGGAGTGCTCGAGCGGATGGTGGACGAGGTGATTGCCAACCACCCCAAGCAGGTGGATCAGTACAAAGGCGGCAAGACGACCGTTCTCGGATTCCTGGTCGGCCAGGTGATGAAAGCCTCCAGGGGACAGGCCAATCCGGGGGCCGTGAACGAATTGCTCAGGAAAAAACTTTCGTAACGGGCTCGCCTGCTTACCGCCTGGTGACGTTCACGTCCCGCACGCGGCGGGAATTGAAATCGACACGGCATGTATAGCGGAACCATTGCCGGTCCCGCCCCCGCCACGCAATCGCTTCTCCCTGTATGACATCGCGCTGGCCCGCGGCCGGTGACGCGAAATCCACGTCTGCGCCCTGATACCCCGCCTGAATGCGTGTTGTTACCGCATCCCTGCAAACCCGAAGTGCGTCATCATTGTTGAACGTGCTGCCCGGCCGCGATCCTGGACGGCCGAATCCGCCTGCGCTGTCCCGGCCGCCGCCCAGTCCGCCTGAGCCCGACCATTGAAACTCGATTGTGTATTTATCGTCGCCGCCTTCGGAGTCCCTGACCAGAAACACGGCACGTCCGGAGCGATTATCGGGGCGGGCCGTCAACTC
>DASTMK010000478.1:0-3792 GCA_035714225.1 Bryobacteraceae bacterium
CTGAAGGCACCAAAACGCCTTCCACTTTGTCCAACCCGCCGGGATGTGCTATAGATGTTGTTTCTGTAGGACTCGGAGGGAGAAGAGGGAGTAACGTTTATGGCCTATGTCATCGCAGAACCCTGCATTGGGACCAAGGATACGGCGTGTGTGGACGCATGCCCGGTAGATTGCATCCATCCCAAGAAAGATGAAGGGGAGTACGAGACGGCCGAACTGCTGTACATCGATCCGGTAGAATGCATCGACTGCGGCGCGTGCGTACCGGTCTGCCCTGTGTCGGCAATCTTCGCACTGGACGATCTGCCTGAGAAGTGGGCAAATTTCGCTCAGATCAACGCCGATTATTACAAGCGCTGAAGCCCGTCGCCGGCTAGGGCCTGTAAGTCGCCGTGCTGGTATCCGTCTCCCAGATCTTGATTTCCGCCACTTCGACCGCCGTCTTGCGGTCTCCTGCCCTTAATCCCGAAGAGACCTCGTCGTGGAAATATTTCGCCACGTTTTCCGCCGAGGGGTTGAGGATATCAAATGGCGGCACTTCGTTCAGGTACGTGTGATCCAGTTTGTCGATGACAGCGCGCATGACGCGCTTCAGCTCCACGAAATCCACAACCAGCCCGGTCTCATCCAACTCCCGCCCGCGAATGGTGACCCGTACCCGGTAATTGTGGCCGTGCAAATTCTCGCACTTGCCGTGATAATTGCGGAGCTGGTGCGCCGCCGCGAACGTTTCCTCTACTGAAACTTCAAACATTGAAAAACTTCTCCACGTCGGCGATGCGGGTCGTGAAGCCGTAGCCGGGAAGGCTGTCGAAAAAGACCTGTCCGTATCGCTGTTTCGTAATCCGGTTATCCAGCAACGCCAGCACGCCGCGATCTGTCCGGCTGCGGATCAGACGGCCGAATCCCTGCTTCAGGGCGATGGCCGCTTGCGGGATCTGGTAATCGTAGAATGGATTCCCCCCGTCCGCGCGAATGCTCGCCACCCGGGCTTCGACAACGGGATCGCTCGGAACCGCGAATGGCAGTTTATCTATGATAACGCAGCTCAACTGGTCCCCCGGCACGTCTACGCCCTGCCAGAACGACGACGTGGCGAACAATACGCAATTGGGGGTTTGCCGGAACTCTTCGAGCAGTGCGCTGCGCGGCCCGGTGCCTTGCATCAGTGTTGGATATTCGATCGCCAGCGACACACGATCGTACACAATCCGCATCTGCTGGTAGCTGGTAAACAGGACGAACGCGCGCCCGCGGCTGAGCTTCAACAATTGTTTGATCTCGTCCGCGGCCACCGCTGCGAAGGCCGGGCTGCGTGGGTCGGGCATGTGTTGGGGAACGTAAAAGAGCGCCTGCCGCTCATAATCGAAATGGCCGGGAACAATCAGCGTTCCCGCGTTGCGCGCGCCCAGCCGCCGCGATACATAGTCGAAACCGCCACCCACGGCGAGTGTCGCCGAAGTGAGCACTACGGCATCCACTTCTTCAAAGAGCCGTTGTTCCAGGATCTCCGAAACGTCTATGGGCGTCGCTTGCAGGAAGCAGCCGCGGCCGCGGCGCTCGATCCAGTAGACGTATCGCGAATCGCAACCTGCCATCCAGAACTCGAGCCGGTCGCCCAGCTCCGTCGAGCGGCGGTGAAGCGGAATGATCTCTTCGGGCTGCTGCTTGATCAACTGAAGCTGCATCGAGATCAGCTCCAGCGATCGCAGAACGTCCCGGTATTCCTCCTCATGGTTTTCAAGGAACGCCTGTTGCCCCCGAAAACCGGTCCGGCCCTCCACGTTGCCGAACAGGGAGAAGAAACGGTTGGCGCATTGTTCCGCTGTGATCAGGATGCGATCCAACTCCGCCGAACCGAAGTCTTTTCGCCGCGCGACGGCGAGAACATCGCGCCGCAGTTCCTCGAACTGGAAATTGCTGACGGACACGCCGAAATATTGTCCCGCCACATCTTCAATCTCATGCGCCTCGTCGAAAATAACGGCGTGATATTCGGGAATAATGCCGCTATAATCTTCGTCTTTCACCGCCAGGTCGGCGAAAAACAGGTGGTGATTGACAATGATGATGTCGCTTTCGATAGCCCGCTGGTGCATCAGCGTGACGAAGCAGCGCTCGAACTGCTGGCACTTCTGCCCGGTGCAAAGGTCCCGCCGCGCGTCGATTTTACTCCAGGCGGAGCTGTTTTCGGGCAGGGTCTTGATCTCGGCGCGATCGCCGGTTTCCGTGTGCTGCTCCCAGTCGCGAATGATCTGAAAATCGGCGACCTCTTCGAGGCCGCTCAGGATCGGTTCACGCTCGGCATCGTAGATTTTCTGCCGGCAGGCGTAGTTGCTGCGGCCCTTCATGTAACAGACGCGCAGAGGACGCTCGAAGTGCCGTTCGAGAAACGGCACGTCTTTGAAGAACAGTTGCTCCTGAAGGTTTTTGGTGCCGGTGGACACCACCACGCGCTTTCCGGAGAGAATCGCGGGCATCAGATAGGCCAGCGTTTTGCCCGTTCCGGTGCCCGCTTCCACAATCAGGTGTTTACGCGAAGTGAGCGCGTTTTCCACCGCCTCGGCCATCTCCAACTGGCCCGGCCTGTACTCGAAATTCGGGTGCCACTGAGACAGCAATCCCGTTCGCGCGAAGAACCTGCGCACGGAGAGGGGTTTGGTTTCGGCGGCCATCCGGATGATTTCAGTATACGTGCCGGAGGCCGCCCGATTATCGCGCTTCAGCCGCGCAGCCGCTCGAGCAAAGCAATCGCCTGCTTGATGTCGTCCAGGTGCGACAGGCCCTCTTTATGCCGGTCGTCCATATCCTGGTCGAGAGCGACTTCGCGCTCGATCGCCATCGGTCCCTGATAGCCGATCTCCTTCAACTTGTTGACGAAGCGCTCCATGCCGACCGCGCCCTGCCCGAGCGGCATCTCCGTCCCGAGCGTCCCCGGCTGGTCCTTTGGAGGCCAGTTGCCGTCCTTCGCGTGTACGGAGACGACCCAGGGAGCTACGATATCGAGCGCCTCGATGGGATCCGCCGTTCCGTACAGGATCATGTTGGCGGGGTCGAAGTTGATCTTCAGGTTGTCGCGGCCAACTTCCTGGATGAAGTGCTTCAGAACCTCCGCGGGCTCCTGTCCCGTTTCGAGCGCAAACGTCATGCCCCGCTCGCCGGCGTAGTCGCAGATGCGCCGCACAATATCGCGGACCGCGAGAAAATCCGGGTTTGAGGTATCTTCCGGAACAAAACCGATATGGCAGCCGAAACTGCCGATACCCATTAGGGCTCCCGCATCGATCACTTCGCGCGTGCGCGCCTCCCTTGCCTCGCGTGTTGCCGGCGGAATGAAGCCCACGGTGCGCTGAACCGTTGGCCCGTCGGCATAGCTCTCGCCGTCATACGAAGCCCAGATGGTGGTGACGACAAATTGTTCCTGCTCCAACGCGTCCCTCCACGCCTGTGCGGTCTCCTTCAAATTCACATGGCCGGCGAAACCCAGGTGCCCGCATTTCAAACCAAGGTTCTTCACGGCGCGGATGGTGTTCAGAGGCGCTTTCTCTCCCCAAAACATCAGGCCGACTTCCAACGGCCGCAAGCCCGTTTTCTCAATGGCAGGTTGCATCTGTTCTTCCTTTCGTTTCCTAAACAGACATCATACGTGTAAACATGGACGCGAGTACACGAGGGTTGCCGCAAATCAGTTCAAAATCGTGGACGGGCATCCAGAAACGTTTGTTCCTCTATTGACACCCCGGGATGTCTGTTTTGAAATACTCTAGAGTGATGGCGAAGAAGTGGTATGCG
>DASTMK010000479.1:0-4928 GCA_035714225.1 Bryobacteraceae bacterium
ACCTGCCGGCGAATGATGAATTACGGGGAACCACGCGTCTCCCTCGGTTCCGGAAATCAGCCGGGGCGACGCCAACCCCGATTTTGTGGCGTCCACGCGCCAGATCAGCGGCGTGCCGGAACGGTTCGAGGAAAAGACAAGTTCGCGGCCATCGCTTGTCCAGTCCACACCCCAAATCCGCTTTTCATCGGCAGTTACCCGCCGGAGATCGGATCCGTCGAAGCGCTGGACGTAAAGATCGGCATTGGAACTGGTAGACCAGCGAACCAGCGCCAGGCGTGTTCCATCGGGTGAAGGTGAGGCGACCGTATCCCCGAAGGCCGTTTCAGGAGGTCTGGAGAGCCGCGTTTTGTTCCCGGTAGCGACATGAATCAGAAACGCCGACAGCGGCGATTTGTCACTCTCGCGATCGATCGCTACCAGGGACTCTCCATCATGCGACCAAGCCAGCAGGCGGACCTGGGAGTAGAACGGCGGAGAGAAGGCGAGGTCGGCCAGTTTGCGCTCCGGCCCGCCCAGCGGAGAAACCAGGCGGATCTCCGCGGACCGGCCCGATCGCCGCACGAATGCGATAATACGCCCGTCGGGCGACCAGGCGGGCGACAGGTCTTCGCCCGGGTCGGAGGTGAGCCGCAAGGCCGTGCCACCATTAATCAAGCGGACGTACACATCCACGTTATCCCGGTCCGGGCCGTTCCAACTGAACGCCATCTGGCTGCCGTCCGGCGAGAAGGTGACCCGGCTCTCATCACCCGGATAGGTCGTCAGCGGTACTACACGCACGGGCAGCGACTGCTCGGAGCCGGCGCGAATAACCCACCAGGCGAAAAAGCCCGCCAGAAAGGCGAGCACGCCCAAACCCGCGTAAACCCACTTGTGCCGGGACGGCGGTTTCGGAGGCGGCGGAGGCACAAGCTTCCCCGAATCGGATTCTTCCCGGATCTCGTCGAGGGCCACTTTCAGGTCGGCCATGGTTTGAAACCGCTTCGCCGGCTGCTTGCGCAGGCAGCGCATAATTATGCGCTCCAGTTCGCGCGGCACGTCCTCACGGACCTGCGTGACCGGGACCGGTTCGCTTCGGACAATGGCAGCGAGCGTGGCCAGTCTGGAACTGCCGCTGAACGGCTTCCGCCCCGTGACCATTTCATACAACATCGCACCGAAGCTGAAGATATCGGAACGCGAATCGATGGGCTGCCCCTCCGCCTGTTCGGGAGACATGTAGGAAAGCGTGCCCAGCACCACGCCCTCGCGCGTATGGGGAAGCTCTCCCATCGCCCCGGAGCTTGCGTCCGCGCTCAGGAAAAGCCGTTTGGCAAGGCCGAAGTCCAGAACCTTCACCATGCCACGGCCGGTCACCAGGACGTTGCGCGGCTTGATATCGCGGTGCACGATCCCCGCGGAGTGCGCCGCCGCCAGCGCGTCCGCAATCTGTACCGCGTACTTCAGCGCCGTATCGTAGCGGAGCCCGTGGGAGCCTATCAGTTCGTCCAGCGTTTTGCCGTCCACGTACTCCATGGCGATGAAATCCGAACCGTCTTCGGTTCCCACCTCATAGATCGTGATAATGCTGGAGTGATTCAGGGCCGAGGCCGAACGGGCCTCCTGCGCAAAACGCATTCTGCCCTCTGTATCGAGAGCGTTGGCGTCAGACAAAATCTTCAACGCCACGAACCGGTCCAGGTGCGTGTCACGGGCTTTGTACACCACGCCCATCCCGCCCTCGCCGAGTTTATCGACGATTTCGTAATGTGAAATCGTCCGCGCGCGCATCCGATTCCTTTCAGGATACCAATCACCGTATTCCAGCCGGGTGCCGGAGACAGCCCCATCTCACCCGCTCGAACACGTCGCAAGCGTCAGGAGAACCGGGATCAGGAGGCCTTCAGTTCTACTATGGTAGCGCCGGAGCCGCCCTCGCTTGGCGGCGCCGGATAAAATTTTTCGGCGTACGGGCTGTTGGTGAGAAACTCCGAGATGGCGCGTTTCAACACGCCCATTCCATGTCCGTGCACGATGCGAACACGCTGCACGGCGGCCAGCGCCGCGCTATCCAGGAATTTGTCGATCGCATCGATGGCTTCCTCCGCGCGCATTCCAATTACGTTAATTTCCCGCTGAAGCACATTCCAGGTGGGGCCCTGTTGGAACGAAACGTTTTTGGGGAGCCACGTCGCCTCACCGGTTTCAGGCAACACCTCGGTGACGTCGCCGGCCGCCGCCTGCATCTTCATGAAGCCGATCTCGACCTCGATCATGTCGTGTGGCAGCAGGCGGCGGACCCGCGCGATCTCACTTACTCCGGCGAGGCGAACTCGCGCTCCTTCTTCGATTCGGGCTTTCGGTGCAACTTGTGCCTGTTGCGCTTCGTCCTGCGTGCTCAACACCGTTGCCCGGAACTCTTCTTCAAATTCGCGCCGGGTTCGGGCCACTTGCCGCTTGGCTTGCGCGGCCGCTTTGCGCTGTTCCGCGGTCTGGAGAATCCGGTCGATCGTCTCATGGGCGTGGCCTTCAAACTCCTTCATGAGAGCGTCGCACCGCCGCTCCAGCTCTCGCAGCTTGGCAGCCTGCTTCTGTTGCCACTCCTTGACCGTCGACCGCTCGCGGGCCTCTAGCGCTTCGCGCTCTTCCTGCAACTGTTTTTCGGTCTGGCTGACAGCCTCGATGCGCTTGTGGATCTCATCCAGGAAGCGGGCGACATCGCGATCGCTGCCGCTCATCGACGCCCGGGCGCTTTCGATAATTTCCGCGGGCATCCCGAGACGCGCGGCGATGTCCAGCCCTGCTGATTTACCCGGCGCGCCCAACTGCAACCGGTAAGTCGGCTCCAGTGTGTTCTCGTCGAAGCCCATGGACCCGTTCAACACGCCTTCCGTGTTGGCACCGTAAATCTTCAGTGCCAGCAGGTGCGTCGACGCGATGGCAAATGCGCCCGCCTTGCGGAAGTGCTCGAGAACCGCGACGCCCAGGGCGCCTCCTTCTTCCGGGTCGGTGGCGCGCCCGAGCTCGTCCAGCACGACGAGAGAATCCGGCGTCACCTCTTCCACCATGTCGCGTATGCGCGCGATGTGCGCCGAGAATGTGCTCAAGCTTTCCTGAATCGATTGCTGGTCGCCGATATCGGCCAGCACGCGATCGAAGATGGGAAACTCGGCCTGGGCGCAGGTGACCGGCAAGCCTGCCTGGGCCATCAGGGTAAGCAATCCCACCGTTTTCAGGGTGACCGTTTTCCCGCCGGTGTTCGGTCCGCTGACCAGCAGAGTGCGGCAGTTGTCGTCCATTTTTACGGAGAAGGGCACGGCGTACCGGTGCTGGCGCTTCAGCACATCTTCGAGCAGAGGATGGCGAGCGTCCTCCAATACCAGGCGCCGCTCCGAGGGCGGGCTGAAACGCGGAACCACGGCCCCGAAGTCGAGCGCGAACTGCGCCTTGGCAAACAACAGCTCCAGTTCTCCGAAAACCTGTGCCGTTTGTGCGATGGCGGATGCGTGCATGCGCAGCCGCTCCGTCATTTCGCGCAGGATCCGATGTACTTCCCGAAGCTCTTCTTCGGAAAGCCGTACCAGCTCGTTATTCAAGTGGATGGTCTCCAGCGGTTCAACAAACAGCGTGTGTCCACTACCGCTTGAACCATGGATGACTCCCTCTACCTTTCTCTGCTGCCCGGCGATGAGGGGCACGACAAAACGATCGTTTCGAATGGTGACAAACTCTTCCTGGAGGATCCCTTCCTCACGATGCGCGCGGAGGAATCGTTCGAGCGATTCCTGTATGTTTTTCCGCTGCCGCTCCATCTCCCGCCGCAGCCGTGCCAGTGCGACGCTGGCATGATCGGCCACGGTGCCGTCGGGGAGGATCTTGCCCGACAGGTCGGCGAGAACCGGCCGGAACTCGCCGATTTGCGCGCCTCGCGCACCCAATCGCGGAAAGCGCCCCTCTACGGCCATCAGCAGGCCGCGAGCCTCGGCAGCCCGTCCCAGTACGTCCGTCAGTGCGGCGATCTCCTTGGTCTCCAGAACCGCGCCTTCGATGGAAACTTTGCGAATCGCTATCGCGGCATCGGGCAAGTCGAAACGGATACGAACCGCGGCACCACGCGCGGCCGGCTGCGGCTTCCGCGCGGCCTCCAGGTAGCCGATTGCTTCGCCAACTTCCGCATGCATCTCTTCGAGAAGGAGACGGTCCGTTCCCGGAGCCACCTTTTCCAGTTCCGCGCGCCCGAATTCGCTCGCGAGATACCGCGACAGGATTTGGCGCAAGGACTCGAATTCCAGTAGATCCGCGCTCGAGTGAATCATAAAAAACGCAGGTTGCTCCGTTCCCGGAAACCTTTCTGGATCACTTCCAGTGTGCCTTCGGTGAGCTTGTAGCCGGCCAGTTCCCGCTCGGTCACCCAGCTTGCATCCGAGACATCGTCGGCCGGCTGAAGCTCTCCCGCCGCAGGCCGGCAAATGTAATCGACGAGGACATAGTGGTACTCCGGCGCGCCCTCGGCATCGTGCATAATCCGTTCGAAGATCTCCACCACGGCCAGGGCTTTCACGCGCAGCCCGGTTTCCTCCAGCACTTCGCGCTGCACAGCCTCGATCAGCGTTTCTCCGACCTCCACCACGCCGCCGGGCAGCGACCAGTATCCACGCAGAGGCTCGCGGCCGCGTTCCACCAGGAGGATTCGATTGCGCCGGAAAACCAGCGCGCCGACACCGAGGATGGGGCGTTTCGGGTATCGTCTGCTGTCCTGAACTTTGGAATTGCGCGGCACTGTTAGCAAGCGGAAACCACTACGGCACCGCGCCGCGGACGTCCAGTCGCACACGGTACACAGACGTTTGCGCTGTAATGTAGAGCGTCATCAGATCGGGATCTCCGAATGTGCAGTTCGTGGGACGTTCGGCGATTTCAATGGTTTCAAGCAGCTTGCCCTCGGG
>DASTMK010000480.1:0-4168 GCA_035714225.1 Bryobacteraceae bacterium
ATCCGCATCGCAACCTCCGACAAGAACGTGATCGTTCTGCTGGTTCCCGAAACAAGAGGAGAGTTATGAAAAGAATATTTCTACTATCGAGTATCCTGATGATCCTGGCGGGCGCGGGCTTTGCCCAGGAAGATCGTGTCCGCAGAATCTTCGAACCCAAAGAGATGCCGCAATACGCATTCCGGAGCCTCGCCCAACTCCTTAGCCAAGTAGGCCACCCCGATACGCAGGTGGTTTCAGATGAAGTCCTGCGCGTGATCGTCGTCCAGGGGCCACCGGCGAAAGTCGATTTACTGGAGCAGCTCGTAAAGCGCTTCAACGTAGTGCCTCCGGGCGCTGACCGGGAGGGGGATTTCGAGCTGACCGTGCAGATCATCCAGGCTTCGCCGGGAGAACAGGCAAATGGCGACAAGATGACACCGGACCTCCAAGCTGTTATGAAGCAGGTCAGCGGGATCCTCAACTATAAGAGCTTCCGCTTGTTGGACACGGTTGTCATTCATGGGCGCTCCCGAGCCCACTCTGTATTTAAAGGCGTTCTGCCGGTTGGGGCCACGAGCAACCCAACTCCCGTTAACTTCGAGATCGTGCTCGAGAACCCCTCGATAACCGGCGGAAAGCCCCCGGCTGTAGCCGTCAGACAATTCAGGTTTGGCGGCTCGGTCCCCAATGTTGGCCAGGTGCAGATCCAGACAGGAGTAGAGGCCCCCGAAGGTAAAAAAATAGCTCTCGGCAAAGTCACGATGGACACGCAGGGCAATTCACTTCTGCTGGTGCTTTCGGCCAAGGTGATGGAATGAGCGATATACTACTCACTCTGCCCCTTGCCCATGCAAAACTATCTCGCGTTTGACCTCGGCGCGGAGAGCGGACGAGCAATCCTTGGGACCCTCGCTGAAGGCCGCCTTACACTCAAGGAATTGCACCGCTTTCCGAACACGCCGGTGCGGCTCCCTACCGGACTCTACTGGGATACGCTGCGTCTGTTTCACGAGATGCAGGAAGGTTTGCGCATCGCCGGGCGGGAACGCAAGCTCGCGCTCGACGGGATAGGGGTTGACACCTGGGGCGTCGATTTCGGACTCGTCGGCTGCGACGGCGCCCTGGTGGACAATCCGCGCCACTACCGTGATTCACGAAACAACGGCATGCTGGAGAAAACCTTCGCCGCCGTTCCGCGCGAGGAGATTTTCGCTCAAACCGGCATTCAGTTCATGCAGTTCAATTCGCTGTATCAGCTTCACGCGATGAAGCTGGCCGGCGCGCCCGCGCTGCGGGTGGCGGCGAAGCTGTTGTTCATGCCGGACCTGTTCAACTACTGGCTGACGGGCGTTCAAAAAGCCGAGCTTACCATCGCGAGTACTTCGCAGTTCTACAACCCCATTGAAAAGAGCTGGGCCGTTTCTCTGTTCGAGCGGCTCGGTATCCGCGCGGACATCCTTCCGGAGATTGTCCCGCCCGGCACCCCGCTGGGCCCGGTTCTTCCGGAGTTGGCCGATAGCTGCGGCACGGGAGACGGCACGGTGTACGCCACAGCCGGACATGACACGGCTTCCGCGGTCGCGGCGGCGCCGGGCAAAGGTTCGGACTGGTGCTACATCAGCTCCGGCACATGGTCGTTGATGGGCGTCGAGCTCGACGCGCCGGTTGTGAACGCCCGTTCGCTTGAACTGAACCTGACGAATGAAGTGGGCGCCGAGGGCAGGATTCGGCTGCTAAAAAATATCGCCGGCATGTGGCTGGTGCAGGAGTGCCGGCGCGCGTGGGCGGCGGAGGGAAAGCACTATTCCTACGACGAGTTGGCGAAGATGGCCGCTGATGCGCCGCCGTTCGCCGCCGTCATCGATCCCGACGCGTTCCTGGAGCCCGGCCGGATGCCCGAAAAAATCGTGGACTATTGCACGGGCAAAAGACAGAAAGCGCCCGAGGAGCCCGGAACCTTCTGCCGCGTGATCTTCGAAAGCCTGGCGCTGCGATACAGGCAGGTGCTCGAAAGCATCGAATCCCTGCTGGGGCGCACGTTCTCCACCATCCACATCGTCGGAGGCGGCTCGCGCAACCGTGTGCTGAACCAGTTTGTCGCCGACGCGACCGGCAGGCGCGTGGTCGCGGGTCCGTCGGAAGCCACGGCGGCCGGCAACATCCTGGTGCAGGCGATGGGTGCGGGCCGTCTTTCCGGACTCGCCGAAGCCCGGGAATGCGTCGCCCGATCGTTTGAACTTACCGAATTTCAGCCCCGCAACAGCGAGGAATGGCAGATCCCCTACCACCGCTTCACGGAACTGCGGCTGTAATCGCGAACCCTACCAGCCCACCGGCTTGCCGGCGTTCTGCTCATCCAGCCATTTCTTGAGCGGCGCGAAATAGTCCATAATCGCCGTGGCGTCCATCTGCTTCTGGCCCGTCAGGGCCTCCAAAGCTTCCGGCCAGGGGCGGCTTAGTCCCATGGCGAGCATGTCGCGCAAACGCTTTCCGGCTTCCTCGTTCGCGTAGATCGAGCAGCGGTGCAGCGGGTCCTTGCATCCGGCGGTCTGGGCCAGCGCCCGGTGGAACTGGAACTGGAGGATGTGCGCCAGAAAGTAGCGTGTGTAGGGCACGTTGGCCGGCACGTGGTACTTTGCGCCCGGGTCGAAATCCTGCTCGCTCCGCGCAACCGGCGCGGCAACACCCTGATACTTCTGCCGCAGCTCCCACCAGGACTGGTTGTAGCGGTCCGGAGTGATCTCTCCGTTGAACACCTTCCAGCGCCACTGGTCAATCAGCAGTCCAAAGGGCAGGAACGCGACCTTCTCGAGAGCGCGCCTCAGCAGAAGCCCGATGTCCTTCGAAGCAGGCGGCACGTCTTTTAACAACTCGATCTTCGCCAGGTATTCCGGAGTGACGGAGAGCGATACGGTATCGCCCACCGCTTCATGAAATCCATCGTTGGCGCTGTCGCGAAACAGGAACGGCTGCTGGTTGTATGCGCGTTGATAGAAGTTGTGCCCAAGCTCATGATGGATGGTGGCGAAATCCTCTTCGTTGATCTCGATGCACATCTTGATGCGGAGATCGTCCACGTTATCGAGGTCCCAGGCGCTCGCATGGCACACCACTTCGCGATCCTGCGGTTTCGTAAAGAGCGAACGCTCCCAAAACGTTTTGGGAAGCGGAGCAAAGCCCAGCGACGTGAAGAACCTCTCCCCATAGCGAACCATCTGAAGCGGATCGGTGTTCCGGCTTTTCAAAATTTCCGTAAGGTTGTATCCCGGGTCGCCATCCTTCGGCGCCACCAGGGGATAGATGTTGTCCCACGATTGCGCCCAGGGATTGCCCAGCAAATGCGCTGGAATCGGTCCTTTGGCCGGAACAACGGAGTCACCGTATTTTTCGCGTAGCCGGTTGCGCACATAAGCGTGGAGCGAAACGTAAAGGGGCCTGACCTGCTCCCATAGCCGGTCGAGCTCGCGCGCGAACGCATCAGGCGGCATGTCGTATTTGGATCGCCACATCGCACCCGTATCGGCGAAACCGAGTTCGCGCGCGCCTTGGTTGCTCAACTCGACGAACCGCTGATAGTCCTTGCGCATGGGAGGCGAGATCGTCCGCCACCCGGTCCAGACGTCGAGCAACTGCTTCGCATCCCGGCTGTTCGCCATGATGCGGGTGATTTCCTGGAGGTCGAGGCATTTGCCGGGATCGTTCCCGGCGCCCGGCGGGCAGTATTTACCCTTCCCGTAAATGCTCTCCATCCCCGTTACGATCTTCGTCAACTCCTCCGATAAAGCCGGGTCAGCGGGAGTAGGCAAGGTGAATGAACTTTTCAACAGCTTGAATTTTCGCTCCAGATCGGCGGGCATCTTCAAGCCGTCGAAGCGCTTGGCTTCCTTCGCAAAGGCGACGTTGGCCGAGATCGACTTCTCGGTCGCCTGTGCCGCCAGGATCTCCGTGTCGTATGTGATGTAGGTCGCCTGCACCCACGAAGCGCGCCCGGCTTCTTCGGAAAGGCGCATCACGGTGGACTCCACCTTCTCCATAAACGCCTGCGCCTCTGCTACGGTAGGGGCGGCGGGGGCGGCCGCGGAAAGCACGGCGGCGGACATCGCGGCAAGCAAAAAGCCTCGCGAGACTGGCTTCATCTGTTGTTCTCCACTGCTCTAATTATGGTTCAGTGCCGGTGTTCTTCATA
>DASTMK010000481.1:0-3859 GCA_035714225.1 Bryobacteraceae bacterium
GTTCCAGACCAAACTCCGTACGGCTTCGACTGATCCACAGCGGTTCCGGCCTCGGCCGCCCCACACCGCTGCCACTCTAACCCACTTTCATTTTGTTCGGCGGGCTGCCGGCCCATGGGCACTCCGTGACCGTCGCGGCTCAGAAACAAAGGCTGGACTGAGCCGCGCGCGTGAGCGAGCGGTTGTCCGGTGCTATTCGCCGGGCTCGTAAGGTTCGTATCCGTTGCGCGCCAGAAGTTCCACTGCGATACGCGTTGCTTCCGGCGCCACATAGAAGAACGCGCCAACCCGTTCCCGACGAAACACAAATCCGCCAACATACGTGTCTGTTTCAATGAGGTAATCGAGACCGGCGCTGGTTAGCACTTCCTCTAGCGCAAGAGCCTCTTTCAGTTTCCTGGCGATGTAGATCAGAATGAGTTCCTGATCGCCAAAGAAGCCGGCATCGCGGAGCATCGTCTCTTATGCCGTCGCCACGGGCTCTGCCCGCCTGTTGCGAAGCCCATCCATGAACTCCAGGAATCGCGACGCATAACGGTCGAGCGTTTCCACGCTACCGCCGTCTATCAGCGGGGAACACATCTCGTAAGCCACGCTACCGGAGAATCCGGACTCGCTGAGAGCGGTAAGGAATCCCTTGTAATCGATGAACCCTTCTCCCATCGGCACCGCCTGGACAGCGGGCGTGAGCGCGTTGTAATTCACAATTGCGGGATCGTATTTATAACGCGGCCGTAGCTGGTAATCCGCGACCGTGGTATGAGCGGTGATGGGCCCCATCTTGCGGGCTGCCGCTTCGATGTCGTTGCCGTGCAGCGCCGGCGCCCACGCATCGAACAGGGCAAGACAGTTCGGCTCGGCGACGGCACGAATCAGGTCGTGCTGTGTGTCGTAGCCACAAGCGATGTCGTGATGGTTCTGCACGCCGATAGTGACGCCGAATTCCGCCGCGCGCCGCGCGCATTCGCGCAGACAATCCACCACGGCTTTCCACTGGGCCGGATAGGCTGCTACGGGGTTGTCGTATCCCGTGAACACGCGCAGGAGACCTCCGCCAAGATCGCGCGTGAGCCGTGCTAGTTCGACAATGTAGTGGATTTGAATTTCCCGGTTCGGGATGTCGCCATGCTCCATATCGGCGGTGAAGTTGTTGTAGCCGGCCAGGGCGATGCGGCGGAAACGGTGCCGTTCGAGGTGAGAGCGAAGCGCGGCTCGCTCCTTATCGCCGTAATCGAGCAGCGAAACATGGGGCCGCTTCGCCATCAGCAGCACCCCGTCATAGCCCAGTCTCGCGGCCTTGTCCGCGAAATCTTCGACCGATAGAGAAGCCTGACCCCAGGAACCGGAGTAGCTGACCGAATGCAGTAGTGCAGAAAGCGCCATAAAGTACAGTATACGCGGACGCCCCCGACGAGGCTCGCGCGCGCGAAGTGAAGTCCGCAACGCTGGCGCAGTCAGGTGTTAACCTGATCGGGGGGACTCATATGGCAGCAAAGTGCAGCCACCTCGACCAGGTGCGGGTTACGCAAGCGGCGGCTCACGAATGTGAGGATTGCGTCAAGACAGGAGATCGATGGGTTCATCTGCGCATGTGTCTTGTATGCGGGCATGTAGGGTGCTGCGACTCTTCGAAGAATAAACACGCCACCCGGCATTTCCATTCGACGCAGCACCCGCTCATACGCTCTATCGAGCCGGGTGAGCGCTGGATATGGTGTTATGTGGACGAAGTCAGTCCCGGCACCCTAGACCCCCACGCACAGGCATAACGGTGGCTATTTTCCGGTCACGGCTCCGAAACGGAGCCACGCGCGTGAGAAGCTGTGAAGAAATTGAATTAGCCACGGATGGACACAGATGAACACAGATAAGTTTCCTGATTTCAATCTGTGTTTATCTGTGTCCATCCGTGGCTCTGAATCTTTCACACCTTCTGAGGGAGCGCCAGAGGCTACAGGGCAGTCTTCGTTTTGAGAACTTCGTTCAGCGCGCCTTGCCGGTAGCCTTCGAGGTCCAGCGTGACGTAGTGGAAACCGAGGGGCTTGAAAATGGCCGTGAACTGCCGCGCCATCTCCGGTGTCAACGCTTTTTCCATTTCGTCCGTGGCGATTTCGATGCGCACCAATTCCCCATGAAAACGCACACGGAACTGGCGGAACCCGAGCGCCTTCAGAGCCTCTTCGCCGGTCTCGACGGTCTTCACGGTTTGCTTTGTAACGGGAGTGCCGTAGGGAATTCGCGAGCTCAGGCAGGCTGCCGCGGGACGGTCCCATATCTCCAGGCCCGCGATGCGGGAAAGCTCGCGGATTTCGGGTTTCGTGAGTCCGGCTTCCATCAGAGGCGCCTGCACCCGGTGCATGTTTGCCGCGCTCTGGCCCGGACGGTAATCGCCCAGATCGTCTTTGTTCACGCCATACACAATGTGTTCGATCCCGCGCTCTTTGCCCACCCGCTCCAGGCAAGTGAACAGTTCGTCTTTGCAGTGAAAGCAGCGGTCCGGATCGTTCTTTGCATAATCCGGATTCTCGAACTCGTGCGTTTCGATGAACTCGTGGCGGATCCCCCAGTTCCGCGCAAACTCGACGGCGTCGCGCTTGTGCGATTCCGGAATGGAAGCGGAATCGGCGGTAATGGCCAGAGCGTTGTCACCCAGGACGCGGCTTGCAGCCCAGGCGAGATAAGCGGAATCCGTGCCGCCGGAATAGGCCACCAGCACGCGCCCCATTCCGTCGAGGATCGTAAACAGTTTCCGCTCTTTCTGCTTGAGAACAGCCGGATCGAGCTTCTGCGGAGGTCCCAGTGCTACTAAAGCCATAACTAAAGTATACCGGCCCGCTCCCGTTTACTGGAGAGGCAGGTTGCCTTGCGGCTCCTCCTCATCGCCATGAGTGCCATTTCCATTCCCGTTGGTTTCGGGAACCAGGCTGGCGGCGGCTACCTGGTCGCCGTCCTCCATGCGTACCAGGGTGACTCCCTGCGTGGATCTGCCGACCTGCCGGATCTGGTTCGACTCAATGCGGATGATTTTGCCGTTTTGCGAAATCATCAGCACGTCGGAATCCTCCGTTACCGCGAGGATCGCCACCACCTTGCCGGTCTTTCGGGAGATCTTCATGTTGATGACGCCCTTGCCGCCGCGCGATTGCAGCCGGTAGCTTCCCACCGGCGTGCGTTTTCCGAAGCCGTTTTCGGCGATTGAAAGAATCACCGCATCCGCATTCACGACTTCCATGCCGACCAGGAAGTCGGTTTCAGCCAGGTCGATGCCCCGGACCCCTCGCGCCGGACGCCCCATCGCGCGCACGTTCTCCTCGGGAAACCGTATGGCGATACCCTCGCGCGTGGCGAGAAAGATCTCGTCGTTGCCGCCGGTCAGGCGCGCGGCCAACAGTTCGTCTCCTTCATCCAGGGTCAGCGCAATAATGCCGCGCGACATCGGATTGTCGAACACCGATAACTGGCATTTCTTGATCACGCCGCGCCGGGTGACCATCACGATGTAGCGGTCTTCCACGAACTCCGTTACCGGAAGGAACGCCTGCACTTTCTCGTCCGGCTGAAGGTTGATAAGGTTGTTTATGTTCTTGCCCTTACCGGTGATGCCTGCATCCGGGATCTCGTAAATCTTCAACCAATACACTCGGCCTTTGTTTGTGAAGATCAACACGTAAGCGTGCGTGGACGCAATCACCAGGTGATCCACCACGTCTTCGGCGCGCGTACCCATCCCGATGCGCCCCTTGCCGCCGCGCGATTGACGCCGGTACGTGTCCACTGGAGTCCGCTTCATGTATCCTCCGCGGGTCACCGTGACGGCAACGTCTTCCATCTGAATCAGGTCTTCGATATGGATATCGCC
>DASTMK010000482.1:0-5122 GCA_035714225.1 Bryobacteraceae bacterium
TAGTTGACCGTAACAAGGTGCGAGTTGTCTTCGATGTTCCCCGCCAGCTCCGGAATCAGACCGCCGGTATTGGTACTGAGTCCGCTTGAGCGCGAATAGTTCACGTAAACGTTGTCGTTCTGGCTGATTCGAAAATCTACACGGGCATCCAGGCGGTAGGCTTTCTGGCCGCTGGCTGCAAACGTCCGGTAATTGCGCAAGTCGGCTGGATTGGTTGGGTTCTGATAACCGTTAGGCAGCGGAAACATGGCCAGCATCGACAGCGCGTTTGGATTCAAAGCGGGTGAGCCGTCGGGGCGCCGGATGTTGCGCAGGTCGTTGTTCGGCACGGGCAAGCGCACGCTGTCTCCTTCGTCGTCGATGGTTGTCGAGAAGGGGTCCCAAAGAACATAGTTCGGATCGCCGGGGAACCGGCTCAGCAATCCACTGAAGTCGCCCTGCCGTTCGGCCTCCGTCGGGACACGATAAATGGCACTCGCTCCACCGCGATTTTCGCGCGTGCCTTCATAGTTCAAAAAGAAGAACGCCCTATCGCGTCCGTTGACGAGTTTCGGAATGACAACCGGTCCGCCCAGGTTGCCGCCGAACTGGTTTCGTTGGAGCAGGTTCTTTTTTTGACCCGGCTCCATGATCGCCCTGGTGTACGGATCCCAGGCGTTGAGCGCGCTGTTCTGGAAATAATCGAACGCCGTTCCATGAAGGTCGTTGGTTCCGCCGCGCGTCACCACCGTGAACGTGGAGATGTCGCGCCCGTTGGCCGCCGAGAAGTTCGCCACATCCACCTTTACTTCCGAGATCGACTCAATCGACGGAGCGTAGCTCGTGCTCCCTACCCAGTTGTCGTTGATGTTGAATCCGTTCATGTAGAAGCCGTTGTCTCCACCGCCGCCGGCAATGTAGTTGACGCCGCCGATGGCATGGTGACCGCCCACCGACCACGTCTCCCCGCTGTTTCCACGCGGAAAGGTGCTGATGTTCGGTGCCAGGTTGGCGAAACTTGTGAAGTTGCGGCCCAGGGCAGGGAGCTTCGAGACCAGATCCTGCTCCACTACCTGGCCGACCACGCTCTGCTCGGTCTGAAGCAACGGCGCGGCGCCGGCTACCACCTCCATCGTCTGCGCCACGTCGCCCACCTGTAGCACAATGTCAGCTCGTATCGTCTGCTGGGTGGCTACCGTAATTGCCTCCGATACCGCTTTTTGAAATCCGGGACGCTCCACCGAGACCTGGTATCGCCCCGGCGTCAGATTGACGAAAGAATATTGCCCTTCCGAATTAGTTTGAGTGGTGTAGGTCTGGCTGCGATCCAGGTCGGTGAGTGTTACCTGGGCTTCCGGAATCACCGCCTCTGTTAAATCCGTAACAACGCCGTTGATGCCGCTGCGGAGAGTGAACTGGCCGTAGCCGGCACTGGCGGTAAATAGAAGCAGAAAAGCGCTTGACAAGGCGAGACGTACATTCATAGGACCTTCTCCTGAAACGATTCAATCCCTTCATATAGCATCTAGACCGGTTCTGTCAAGACCAAAATGGGGAAGCAGTTATGAATCGATTCATAATTTTCACTTTGGCGTTTTGGGATAAGGGCGCTTCCGCTTCTCTCCTCCGGGTCACGCTTGTGGAAGAATCATAAGATCCTGAAGATCTCAGACGAGGCGTGACATGGTATCCATGCTGTTTTTCGCACTAACTCTGCAACCGGCCGCCCTGGTAGTGGATGGCCTCCCCGACGACGTTTTCTGGCGGGCGTCGAAGGAGGTACGCTTAACCCCGCGGCAAGCCGGTGTCCCGGCATCCATGGGAGGCTCGGTTCGCCTGGCAGGTTACAGCCGCTACTCCTGCGTGCTGGCGCAGTTGCCCGAGGCGGGCGGGAGGATCTCCGCGCGATCCTTCGGGCGCAATCCCATATGGGAGAAGGATGCCATGGAGTCCCCCGTGGTGGAGGACCGCATCGAATTCTCCTTCGAATCTGAAGCGGGCAAGCGCACGGTTGCTATTAACCCGTGGGGAGCATACCGGGTCGACGGCGATCCGGCCGACGGCGTGATGGCCGCGGCTCGCATCAACCGGGATGGCTGGACGGTTGAAAGCTGCGTACCGCTTGCCCCCGGTAAACTGCGGGTTCGCGCAACGCGAATTCGCGCGCGGCGCCCACTGGCACCCGAATTTCAGTGGTCTGCCGAGTCGGAGGTTGTGCTGGCGGCGGGCGGCTCCGGCTCGCAAGTTCCGGTCTTGAAACCACCTGTGCTGGGAAACCGGGACGCTCCGCTCGAAGTGGGACGCGTGGCCCAGTTACCTGCCGTGGTAGCGAATTGGGAAGACCCGGCCTGGCGGAACGTGCCGGCTTTTCAACTTCCCCGCAATGAGGCGTACCCGCGCGCGCCGCGATACTCCACGAATGTGAAATGGATGCACGACGGAAAAAAACTCGGGCTTCTGCTGCGCCTCGAGGAGCCGGAGCCGGTGGTAGCGCGCGCGGGTGGGCGCGACAGCGCCACAGCGGGCGACGATCATTTCGCCATCTATCTGGCAACCAACGGTTCGGCGATCATCGAGATTCGCATCAATTCGGTTGGCGCTATTTACGATGCGCGCATCGCCGGACCGCGCCGCATGAATTCCCAGTCCGGATGGAACGCGGACATCGAAGTGCAGACCGACATCCGGCACGGCGCATGGTATGCCCGCATCAATCTTCCGTTGCAGCAGTTGGCAGCGGCATTGGGTGAAACCGGCGTACCGCCGGAATGGCGCATACTGCTGGCGCGTCACCGTGCCCGCCGTTCCGGCGAGGCGGCGGAAGTGAGCGCGTTGCCGGCGTTGGGCACGTCGACGTTTCATGGTCCGCTGCGTTACCGCGCAATGATCTTGCGTGATGCCGCGCCGGACGCTGTCGCAAGTGCCGGAACAACATGGGTGGAACCTCCGGCCGCCGGGCTCGCGCACGAGTTGGCGCAGCTTGATTCGCGGGTTTGGTCCGCTCTCGAAAGGCGAAAACCGGCCACAACCCGCATGGTGGACGCACAGCAGCGGAAACGCGCGGAAGAAGCGATCCGGGCGGAACGCCAGGAATGGGAGGAAGTACGAACCCGCGAGGATTGGGAACGATTTCGCGACACTCGCATCGCAGCGTTTCGCGAATCAGTGGGCGAGTTCCCTCCCCAACGGCCACCCCTCGATGTTCGCGTATCCGGCCGGCATAGCGGGAGGGGATACAGGCTCGAGAACCTGGTTTATCAGAGCCGCCCTGGATACTACGTTACGGCCAACCTCTATTTACCCGAACGCGCCGCCGCGCGTATGCCAGGCATGATCATCGTTCACAGCCAGCACTTTCCGAAGACGCAGGGCGAACTGCATGACATGGGCGAGTTGTGGGCACGCACCGGTTGCGCCGTGCTGATCATTGAACGGCCGGGCTACGGCGAACGCGCGGAGACGAATACGTGGTACCGGCAGGCGTACGGTTCGCGGTTCACATTTTCAAAACAACTGTTCCTGATTGGCGAGAGTTATTCGGGTTGGGTCGCTTGGGATATTATCCGCGCTGTCGACGTGCTGCACGACCGGCCGGATATCGACCGGCAGCGCATCATCCTGCTCGGGTCGGTGGCGGGCGGCGGAGAACCCGCGGGAGTAGCGGCAGCGCTCGACCCGCGCATTACCGCGGTGGTGCCGTTCAACTACGACCAGGGTCACATCCGCGTCCACGGCGATTCTCCAGGGCAGATTGCGAAGCAATTCTCGCCCTGGCTGGTGGCCGCCTCCGTGGCGCCGCGGCGCTTCGTGCGGGCGTTCGAGTTCGGATGGGAAGGCGCCGAAGAAGCGGACTATCCAGACCTGTGGGTCGACGGTATACTTCGCTCGCAAAAAGTGTGGGGCTTTTACGGCGCTCGCGAGAACCTGGCCACGAGCCAGGCGTACGGGTTGATCCGTCTGAGCATGGAGCGTGTGAGCCATTGTTTCAGCATCGGTCCGCAACAACGCGTGGAACTGTATCCGATCTTCAAGAGATGGTTCGACATTCCGCTGCCCTCTGAAGAGGATCTGTCGATTCTGCCGGACTCGCAATTATCCACGAACCCGTACCGGGAAGCAGCGCGGCGGCAGGAAGCGCTGCGGCGGCGTCTACATGCCGAATTGGTGAGCATCACGCCCGAGCTTTCCGCGCAACTCGAGCGCAGATCGATGCACGAACTGGCGCACGAGATGGGTTCAAAGTATTTGCAGGCGGCGCACGCGCGGCGGCAATCGCTAACTCCGGAACAGCGGCGTCAGAAACTGCGCGAGGAGCTTAGGCCGCTTCTCGGCGACATTGCGCCGGGTTCCGCACAGGCTACGCGGAAATGGACGCGCTCGTTTTCGGGCGCGGAAGTGGAGGCACTTGTGCTGGAGGTGGAGCCCGGCATCCAGGTGCCGCTGCTCATGATGCGGCCGGGGACAGGGAAACGTGCACCGGTGGTGGTAGCAGTTGCACAGGAAGGCAAGGAGCGGTTTCTGGCGAGCCGGGCCGAAGAGTTGGAACGCCTGATCCGGGCGGGCGTGAGCGTTTGCCTGCCGGATTTGCGGGGCACGGGCGAGACCTCCCCGTCAGACGACCGCAACCGTGATGGCGGTGTGCATTTCGGACTGGCGCAAATGGAATTCGATCTCGCTCAAAATCTGGCGGGCGCCCGTTTGAAAGACCTGCGGACCGTTCTTGCCTACCTGCGAACGCGGTCTGATGTAGATGGCAACGCGATCTCGATTTGGGGCGATTCCTTTGTGCCGTCGAACTCCGCTGAGTTATATCTCGACGAGATCGAGCAGGAAGTTTCGCCGGAGATCCAGTATCGCTCAGAGCCGCTGGGAGCGCTGATGGCGCTGCTGGCCGCACTCTATGAAGACGGCGTGCGGGCCGCCGCCGCGAGAGGCGGAATCGCGAGCTACCTGACGATGCTTGAGAGCGCGTTCACGTATACGCCCATGGACGCGGTGTTGCTCGGAGTTCTGAAGGTAGGCGATATCGCCGACATTGTGGCGGCGACTGCACCGAAACCGGTACTGTTCGAAGCCGCTGTGGACGGGCGAAACGTGATTGTCGACGCTGGAACCCTGGGCCGTATGTTTCCCGCGGAGCGGC
>DASTMK010000483.1:0-6911 GCA_035714225.1 Bryobacteraceae bacterium
AAAAGAGGGGGAGCCGGGGTTTGACAGCACCCCGGCGGCTTGCCCGGATGAAGCCAGGCTTATATCAGCTTCAATCGGAACGGCGTATCCAGCATCTCCAATCGCTGATTGATCTGACGCACGCGTTTCTCCATTCGTTCACGCGACTCCGGCGTAGCGCGCATTCCTTGCAGCCGAATCAGAAACGGCTGTTTCTGATGGATGGGGTTCCTGCGCCCGGCGGGATACGGCTTCCGGTTCTTCGTGTATCTTCCAATTAAACGGGGGCTGCGCCGGTGGCCCGGCACTTCACACAAGTCAGCCAGCATGAGTTCGGTAGAGAGCCCTTTCACATGCTTTTCGAGATTTGCCAACTTTCACCTCCTCCGGAGTTACCAATTACAACGGTTCGGGCATAGCCAGTAACCGCGCGGGAGCCGGAAATGATCCCCAAAGCGCGGCGACCAGGTACTATGGCAGGAAATACACTCCAGCAACATTCCGTACCGGTTTAACGCCAGTACGCCCAGTTTCGCTAAGTGTTCTTTCGAAACCCGGGTTGGCGCGATGCGAACCATCGGCTCCCAGTAGCTAAGTGCTGCCACGTTTCCCTCACTTTCTTTTATTCGAGCGGCGGCACGCCTCTGCATAAGACATTTCGCGCAGCCGCTCGTCATTCAAATTGCACGTTAGAGGCCAGAGACCGTACGCGAGCTACTACGCCGTGAGCAGGACGGTATCGCGTTCGCGCTGCCCAATGGTGTCCATTGCCTTTAGTACTCGCGAATGCAGGCTTAGCAGGGGATCCACCAGCCCCGGCGGAGCCCCTCCCTCTATCAGCGATTCCGCGCTGCGCAGCATTGCGGTAGTGCGCCGGTGATCGCCGGAAACCGAAATCGCCAACGGCATAAAAACAGCCGAGCCGCGCTGGAATATGATCGCCTCCAACAGCAGAACCGGGTCGTCTACGAAAAGAACCACACAGGGCCCCAGGTTGACGCGCAAGTCCTGCTTGAGGCCCGCTGTTATATCCAGTTGCGCCGGAACGCGTAGATTCTGTTTGGCTAGTGCCCGCTTCACTGCCTGTAGTGCGTTCTCGTGAGACTGCTCAATGGTAAAGGTGACGACGGGCGATCCTTGAAGCATGTCACTGACGATCACTGCAATCGCCGGTCCAGAACCTACACGGTCACATCCTCGTTTTTACGTGGTTCTGCTGAGCATAATAGGGCACTGCTGTGCCCTTTCGGACAGTTCGCGGGGCCAACCCCTCGCCGCAATTGCAGTGTGTTCATGAGAATTCGGCTGGCAGTTTGATTGCTCTGATCAATGCTTCATTGGTGTTTGCAGACCTGGAGATTAGGAGAAGCAGTATGAAAAAGAACCGAATTTACATTACCAAAGACGATATGGATCGGTTACGGCGACTCATCGATGGCAGGTTCATACCGGATTCGCGAGACTCGGATTATCTTGTCGATCTCGAGTTCGAACTGGATCGCGCCGAGGTAGTTGAACCGAAGCGGGTTCCCCGCGGGGTCGTCACGATGAACTCGGAGGTCCGTCTGGAAGATCTGGACACCGGCGAGGAAAAGACCTACAAACTTGTTTTTCCCGGGCAATCCCGCGGGACGGAGAACGCCGTCTCGGTTCTGGCACCGATCGGTACCGCACTGCTGGGCTACCGCGTGGGCGACACCATTGAATGGCAAGTTCCCAAAGGCACACGGCGGCTGAAAGTGCTGGAGGTGCTCTATCAGCCGGAGGCGGACCCGCTGGTAAGCCGGGAAAGGACGCGGGTTGCCGGTTGAAGCCACAGAAGCCTGGAACCCCACGGCCCCGGGGAGGGCTACTTTGGGTCTGCTGTCCCGATTCTGCGTAGCGGCGCTCGATTTAGGTACTGCAAATACACTGATTCACGTACAGGGCCGCGGGCTTGTGGTCAACCAGGCATCTATGGTTACGTTGCGGGAGAGCAACGGGAGCGTTGAGGCCGTTGGCCAGGAAGCCCGCAGCGTACTGGGGCGCACACCACCCTCGCTTCGGATTGCCCGGCCGATTCTGCGGGGTACCATCGCCGACCTGAACGTGTGCGGAAGCATGCTCCGCCATTTCATAGCGAAGGCACGGGAGAACTTGCTCTTTGCACGTCTGCACATTGCGGTCGCGGTGCCGGGGCACTCCACAGCCGTAGAACGCCTGGCGGTGATCGAGTCCCTGCGTGACGCGGACGTCACTTCCATACTCCTGATCGACAATGTGCTGGCCGCCGCGTATGGCGGCTCCATGGATGTCGACGAACCGCGAGGCAGGATGATCGCCGACTTCGGCGCCGGGGTGTCGGAGGCGGCAGTACTATCGCTTTCGGGAGTTGTCTGTTCGCGAAGCCTTGCGATCGGTGGTGACGAAATGGACGCCGCGATCGCCGATTACATGCAAAACCGCTACCACCTGCTGATTGGCAATCGCATGGCGGAGGAGATCAAGATCCGGGTGGGCTCGGCGCTCCCTCTGCCGGAACCGCTGAAAATTACTGCGAAAGGGCGATGTCTTGTACAGGGAATTCCCCGGGACGTGACCGTGGAAGACGGCGAGATTCGCGAGGCGCTTGCCGGTCCTGTCAGCCACATTGTCAGACTCACCCGTGAGACCCTGGAGCAGGCACCTCCGGAACTGAGCGCGGATATTGTCGAAACAGGTATCGTCCTGACGGGAGGCATGGCGCTGCTCCGAAACCTCGACAGGCGCATCGAGGAGGAATGCGGAGTGCCCGTCATGGTGGATCCGAACCCACTCGAATCGGTCGTCACAGGTTTGGCCAGAATGTCGAAAAATCTCCGCCGCAACCACTGGCGCCGCTTCGGAAATACCGTCTAATTTCTCCTTACTTGCTCTTCTTTTTCAAACAGACCCTCAGTACTCCCGGCGTTGACGCCCCGGGATGCGGTGTGATAAAAAGCTGGATATTCGAATACTGGGCAAGGTTTCCTGGCGATTCGATCCTACCGCGCCGGGCCTTTGCGGAAACAAGGAGAAAACTTCAGTTATGGCATCGCAGGATTCATCCCCGAAACCTGAAAATTTCCGGCCGCGATTCACTTCCTATATTCAGACCAAGCGCAATCAGATTGGTCCGGGAAGATATCATGCGCTCGAAATGGTCTCGAAAATCAACGATGGCCTCGAGAGAGATGGTGTGCCGATGACACAGGAGCACTTCGAGATTGCCACCGGCTCTCTGGACAATGGCGACTGTCTCCCCAAGTTCGTTTTCAAGGAACACAGATGCGTCATGGCCAGCGAAGGGCGGGGCGTGACGTACGGCGCGGGGCGGTTTTTTCACAGCATGCTGGAAGGGATCGCGCAACCCGACAAGAGCAAGTGGTAGTTGCCGTTTATTGCCGCTTCGCTTCCAGTTCCGCCCATCGCGCGTACAGGCGGTCCACCTCACGTTGCGAGGCTTCCATATTTTCGTAAGCAGCCTGCAACCGCGCCGCTTCGCCGGCAGCGGCACTCTGCTGCATTTCCGTTTTCGCCGCCTCTATGAGCGCTTCGGCTTGCAGGATGCGTTCTTCCATGGCCTCCCACTCCCGCGACTCGATGTAGGAAAGGCGCTTCCGTTCCGGCCCCGCGGAGGTTTGTCTGGGGCGGGCCGCCGGCGGGCTCTCCTTTGGTGGTTTCGAACGCGAAGCCAGCCAATCTTCCCACTGGCTGTAGTCGGCAAACGCCAGGGCTTCCCCCTGGCCGTCCAGGCCGATAACGGCCGTCGATATACGGTCCATCATGTAGCGGTCGTGCGTCACCAGAACCAGCGCGCCCGGAAACTCCGACAGGCTCTCTTCCAGCGTTTCGAGGGTGGGGATGTCGAGGTCGTTCGTCGGTTCGTCCAGCAGCAGCAGGTCGGCTGGCTGGAGCATCAGCCGCGCGATGAGAACGCGAGCCTGCTCGCCGCCTGAAAGCCTGCCAGCGGGCATCTCCAGATGCTCCGGTGGAAACAGAAACCGCCTCGCCCAGGCATTCACGTGGAGCGGCCGGCCTCTGAATATTACCGAATCCCCTTCGGGCGCCAGCGCCCGGCGCAGAGTGGTTCCGGGGTCGAGATGCTCGCGGTTCTGATCGAAGTACACGACGCGCAGAAGCTCGGCCCGCCGGATCGAGCCGGCATCGGGCTCCATCTCACCGGCAAGCATCCGGAGCAGCGTTGTCTTTCCGCTGCCGTTCGGCCCCACAAGTCCGATCCGCATGCCCGGTGAAAGCTTGAAGCTCAGGTTCTCGAAAAGCTTCCGCCCGCCCAGCTCTTTCGAGATCTCCTCGCATTCGAGCAGGGCCTTCGTCCGGCGCCCTGTCGCGCTGAAATCGATCGCCGCCGATGCGGACTTCCGCCGGGCCGACACTTCCGCCAGTTCGTCCATCAACCTGCCGGCCTGATCGATGCGTGCTTTCGCCTTGGTGGTGCGTGCTTTCGGTCCGCGGCGGAGCCATTCGAGTTCACGGCGAACCTTCGTTGCGAGCGCTTCCTGCTTACGTGTTTCGGCATGCAGAAACTCTTCCTTGCGGGCCAGAAACTCACTATAGTTGCCATCGACTCGAAACATGCCGCCCGGATACGAGGCGTTTATCTCGGCCATTCCCGTGGCAACGTTCTCCAGGAAATACCGGTCATGGCTTATGACGGCACAGGCAAAGGACGCGCCGGCGAGCAGACGCTCCAGCCAGAGAATCCCCTCGAGATCGAGATGATTCGTAGGCTCATCGAGCAGCAGGATATCCGGATGCCGGACAAGACGCTGGGCGATCGAAAGCCGCTTGGTCCAACCGCCCGAAAGAGAATCCACCCGGAGCGAGAAGTTCTCGAAGCCTGCCATGCCCAACGTCGTTGCCAGCCGCGCGTTGTGCTCGCCCGGCGGCAGGTCCGTGTCCTCCAGCGATTTGCGAATGACCTGCTCCACAGTTAAGCCGGCCGGGAAGGCTTCGTTCTGGGGGACATAGGCGAGCTGCACCAGCTTGCGCACCGCTACGGACCCGGCGTCAGGCGCTTCCAGTCCCGCCAGAATCTTCAGGAATGTGGACTTGCCCGAACCATTCGGACCGATAATGCCGAGCCGGTCGCGATCGGAAATCGTCAGGGAAATCCCCTCAAACAAGGGTTGGTTCCCATAGGTTTTCGACACAGCCTGGCATGTGAGAAGAACGGGCACGGTTCTTTCAGTATCGGCTATAAAAGACGGCGCCCTCCGCACCCGGATATGATTGGGGCATGATGTATCGTCTTGTTCCTATGCTGCTGGCGGCCTGTGCTATACATCCAGTGGGTGCACAAACGGCTGACCTGATTCTATTCAACGGAAAAATCGTGACGGTGGACGAACGCTTTCGTATCGCGGAAGCTGTTGCGATCGCGGGGAACCGCATTGTCGGGACCGGTAGCAACGCGGAGATGAAAAAACTTGCGGGCACCGCAGCTCGCCTCATCGATCTAAAAGGCAAGACGGTGCTGCCGGGTCTTATCGATTCGCACGTGCACTCGGTGAGTGCCTCGCTTCATGAGTTCGATCACCGGATTCCCGAGATGGAGACCGTGGCCGATGTGCTGAAGTACATCCGCTCGCGCGCCGAGGCTTTGCCGGACGGACAGTGGATTGTGGTTCGGCAGGTTTTCATCACGCGGCTGCGGGATCAGCGCTTCCCGACTCGTGAGGAACTCGACCAGGCCGCGCCGCGCAACCCGGTGATGTTTGCAACCGGGCCAGACGCTTCCGTAAACTCCCTCGCGCTGAAGCTAAGCGGAATCGATAAGAACTTCGAGATCACTGACGGCGCACCGGGCCGCATCGAGCGGGATCCCAAGACAGGCGAGCCCACCGGCATCCTGCGAAGCTGCAGCCGTTTCATCAAAGCAGAGAATCCCGGTAAAGAGCCTACGCTTGAGGATCGCCGGAATCGTCTCAAAGAGCTGCTGGCCGACTACAACTCGGTAGGACTGACGAGCATTGCGGATCGGGATGCCGAAGACGGCGATGTCGAGTTATACCGCCAGTTGAAGGACCGCGGCGAACTGACCTGCCGCGTCTTCATATCGCTCGGCGTCAATGCGCAGATGCCAATGGAGCAGATCGAGGCGCGCATGTCTGCCACCGCCGCGAGCCCGCTGCACCGCTACGACAATATGCTGTGGCTGCGCGGCATCAAAGTGTACCTGGATGGCGGCATGTTGACGGGCAGCGCTTACATGTTGAAGCCGTGGGGGGTGAGCAAGGTCTACTCGATTGACGATCCGAACTACCGCGGCATGCGTTACATCGATCCCGGGAAGCTGTACAGCATCGCCAGGACGGCCATGAAGAACAACCTGCAGCCAACCGCGCATTCCGTAGGCGATGGCGCGGTGGAGGCCCTTGTCGACGCTTACGAAGAAGTGAACAACGAACTCCCTGTAGCGAGTCACCGGCCGTGCATCTCGCACTCGAATTTCATGACGCTGCCCGCGATTCAGAAAATGCGCCGCCTTGGAATCGTCGCCGATCTGCAACCCGCCTGGCTTTGGCTGGACGGAGCGACTCTGGTGAAACAGTTTGGATACGACCGGCTGGCCTATTTTCAACCCTACAAATCGCTGTTCGAGAACAAAGTAGTGGCCGGGGGCGGATCGGATCACATGCAGAAGATTGGAGGCTTCCGTTCGGTGAATCCGTATAATCCATTTCTCGGAATGTGGATCACGCTCACGCGCCAGCCGCGCTGGACGGATCAGTCGCTTCACACCGAACAGCGCATCACGCGCGAGCAGGCGATCCGGCTGTATACCATCAATAACGCCTATCTGACGTTCGAGGAAAAAGAGAAGGGCTCCATCGAAAAAGGCAAGCTCGCCGACCTGATCGTACTCGACCGCGACATTCTCACCTGCCCGGTCGACGAGGTCAAGAACATCG